>CAZXUX010000028.1:0-12407 GCA_964644265.1 uncultured Gammaproteobacteria bacterium | reverse complement strand
TGAGCTTATCGCCATTGTGACGTAGCGCATGTCTTAGATTCTCCGGTAAATCAAAAACTTTAAGATCAGTCTGTTTTTTAAGTTCGTTATCAAAATCGAGGACAGCTTTAAAGGCCGCGAGCGCTTCTTGACGTTCAAGTAGCTGTTCCTCGCTTTCGCCTTCTTGCGGGGTAGTAAATTCAGCTTCGTTATAGACTCTTGGCTGGGTTAGTTTGCCACCAGCCTCAAAGAAAGAGCTAGTATTTGTTTTTCTCTCAGCCAGTCCCGGTGCATGCTTAGCAAAGGTGTTGATTATCGCCACCGGCCTACCCAACTGCTCATCATCAAGCTCAACAATGGCGGCATGTTTGTTGTCGATTCGGTCAACTCGTATTTTACGGTCAACAAATTGGCGCCCCAGGTAATGCTTAACGCCATCAAGGCTTACGAATCCATTGCTAGAAACTCGTACAGTTTCATTCGCGCGATTGCTGTGCTGCTCGCGCGCGAAGTCTTCGGGCGTAAGCAACTGTCGTTCAACGATATTCGGTGCGTATTGGCGAATAACTTTACGGGCATCTGTTCTAATGCCTCCCGGCACACCATCGACCACAAACTTAAGCCCTTGGTCATAAAGCCATTGACCAGTTACTGCAATCTCGCGCCCATCTTTGGTAATTTTGAGCTGACCATTCTCATCGCGGACACCATTACCAAAGCGCGGGTGGTAAACGATCGCAGCTAAAGATGTTTCTAAAAACGAGCTCTCCGTTAAACTGACTGGCTGCGGCATTTCGGCGGCTTCCAGTTTTGGCCCCTTGGTGCCAGCCGGGATTTGCCACAGACCGTAGTGGAAATCACTTTGTTTAATCGCTTCAATGTCCAATGCCTCGTCTCGAGTTTCTGGCAAATAAAACAGTGGCTTTGGTTGAGCTTCAGGATCTTGTTCGAATTGTGCTTTGAGCACTACCTCCTGGTCTGCAAAAACATTAGCAAAGAATTCGGCACGATTTCGGCCGAAAACTTCCATTCCAGGAATATGTGTCTTAGTTTTTTTGGAGAATACGTTTAATTGAAGCTCATTGAATAGCTTATCGGCATCAACGATCATTGTGCCCTCGGCCGAATGTTCTATAAACCCCAAGAGCTCAAGGTTTTCTAATCCAAGTTTTTGAAATTCCGATCGCTCAGGACGAGTTTCAATGACTTCAGCCAGCTCCACGGCTTGCACGCCGCGACCTTCGTCAACCGCAGTCTGCATTTTGGCCAGCATTTCTTTGAGCGCCTCAAGCCCATACTCTCTGACGACATCCTTCATTTGTTCAGCTATCAAACCCGCCTTTTCTCGGGCTGTTTCAATGCCCGTTTCGGGTTTGCGCGCAAACTCTGGTGGTATATGTTGCAGGCGCTCATTCATATCGGGCTTATTATAGCCTGTTTCAATAGATAAAATAATGTTGACGGTTCAAATTGAAGATACTCTGTGCCCGTGTTATGGTTGTCATATATGAAGCGTAAGAAGCGTATTGCTAGCTACCATGCAGTCTTTGAACCAGCCGAAGAAGGTGGATTTAACGTTTCCTTCCCCTCCTTTCCAGGTTGCTTTACCTTCGGTAGAACCTTTGAAGAAGCGCAAATGATGGCTTGCGAGGTATTAGAGCTTTGGCTCGAAGAGCTAAAAGCACAGCACCTTCCTATACCAACTCCGCATCGTTACCCGATTATCGATGAAGTCCAAGCTCGTTTGCCCGCGTAGGGATATGCATCCACTGACAGCCAGGCAGCTTATCGCGATATTGCTAGCTAATGGATTCTTACTTACCAGGCAGCGCGGTAGTCACCAAATTTTTCACAATGCCATGACCGGAGCTACGGTACCGGTACCACTACATGGCAAGAATCGACCAATTCACACGGGTACATTCATGGCAATCATAAGGCAGTCAAAGTTGCCTAAGTCAACGTTCGAGAAATAATCTAGGTGGTTGACGAATGGCCTAAGAACCGCTACCATCATTCGGTCTTTGGGCTGATAGCTCAGTTGGTAGAGCATCTGCTTTGCAAGCAGAGGGTCCGGGGTTCGAGTCCCCGTCAGTCCACCAAAATTTCCAATTACTTAAGAATTCCCCTGTGTCCGCCAAGTTGGCCACAGGGGATTTCTTTTTTTATTAAATTATTTGCTAACCTGTGGGTGCCCAATATTCGGAGGTAAGAAATGGGACAACACGGTTCGTCTGACGGTTCGATGGGGAGCAGTACGCTCACCCCGGCTCTGGTTGAAGTGACGGAGTCACCACTGGTCGTTCAGGCTGTGGTGCCGCGCTTCGACTCCGGCAACGTCACCATGATGATGGTGGCCTCTGCTCTGGTTCTGTTCATGTCGGCCGTTGGCCTGCCGGCCTTCTATGGCGGCATGGCTCGCGCCAAGAACGTCATCTCCACCGTCACCCAGTCCGTGGTGATCTTCAGCCTCGTGCTGATTCTGTGGGTCATCTACGGCTACAGCCTGGCCTTCACTGCCTGGACCCCAATCATCGGTGGTCTGAGTAAGGTCATGCTGATCGGCGTGGGGCTCGACGCAGCTGTCGGCACCTTCAGCAAGGGCGTGATGATCCCCGAGCTGGTCTCGTGCCTGTTCCAGGCCACCTTCGCCGGGGTGACCACCGCGCTCATCGCCGGCGGTTACGCTGAGCGCATGAAGTTCAAGGTGGTCTTGGCCTTTTCCACCCTGTGGTTCACCTTCAGCTACCTGCCCATTGCCCACATGGTGTGGTGCTGGGCTGGTCCCGACGCCTACAGTTCGGCGGCTGTGATGGCCGAGCAGAACGCAACGGCAGGCTGGCTGTGGCAGTTGGGCACCCTGGACTTTGCAGGGGGGAACGTGGTGCACATCAACGCCGGCATCGCTGGCCTGATCTGCGCCTTGTTCCTTGGCCGACGCCTGGGTTATGGCGGGGAAGAGTTCACTCCCTACTCCACGCTTCTGAGCGCCTTCGGAGCGGTCTGTCTGTGGTTCGGCTGGATCTTCGGGTTCAATGCCGGATCCAATCTGGAAGCCAGTAGCCTGGCTGTACTGGCCGCCTTGAACAGCCTGCTGGCCACTGCCGCTGGCGGATTGGCCTGGTTGCTCGTGGAGTTCGTCCTGAAACGGCGCTGGTCGCTCTTCGGCTGGTCGTCTGGCGCCATTGCCGGTTTGGTGGGCATCACCCCGGCGTGTGGCTACGTTGGCCTGTGCGGAGCGCTGCTCATCGGTATGCTCTGCGGAGTGGCCTGTTACTTCGCCTGCACCAGTCTCAAGCGGGCAGCTGGTTACGACGACGCTTTCGACGTGTTCGGGGTGCACGCCTTCGCGGGCATCATCGGCGCGATTCTGACCGGAGTGTTCGTCAACCCCGCGCTTGGCGGCACGGGCTACGTCACCGACTGGGTGACGATGTCCGTTGGCTACAGCTGGTGGCAGGTGGTGACGCAAATCGAGGCCGTGTTGGTCACCATGGCCTGGAGCAGTCTCGTGACCACCGGCATTCTGCTGTTGCTGCAGCGTGTCATGGGCGATTTGCGAGTCACGACGGCGCAGGAAATCGCTGGTCTTGACCTGGCCGAACACGGCGAAGGGGTCTGATCAGCTGACACTAGCAACGCCTGCGCGGCAAACCCTGAAGTGATACGAGCGCCAGCGAGTATCTACTTCAGGGGTTTTTATTGCAAAATTAGCCGCAAACTGCTAGTATCGCCTAGCTCAAAGGAGGGCAAATGAATTCGGAAGAGTTCGAGGATCTGCTGCGCAGCCACGGGTGCTGGTTCGATGGGCACTTCGTGTACGCCTCGGGGCGGCACGGCAGTGACTACATCGACATCGGTCCCTTGCTCGAAAGGCCGAACACGCTCGATCTGCTCGGCCGGCTGCTGGCCGAGGGCGCCATGGCCTACATGCCGGACATCGGGACGGTCATCGGTCCGGCCAACAAGGGGCAGAGCTTGGCGGAACCGACCGCTCGGCACCTCGCTGGTTTGCTGGAGCACAAGATCCGGCAAGCGCGGAACCACAAGGTGACCGGTACGCTGGGGCGAACCGGCTTCGATTTCTCGGCCGCAGAAGCCGCCAAGCTGGTGGGTCGGAACACCCTGGTCGTCGAGGACACGCTGACCACGGGCGAGAGCGTGCGCCAGCTCATCAATGTGGTGCACGAGAGCGGCGGTACCGTCGTCGGCGTGGCCGCCATCACCAACCGCGGCGGCGTCACCGCCGAAGACCTGGGCGTGCACCTGTACACGGTCTTCAACCGTCAGCTGCCCTCGTTCGATCCCGGTCCCAACCCCGGCGACTTCGCTCACTCCAACTGTCCGCTCTGTCGCGCCGGCGTGCAGATCGACATCTCGTACCCCCGCGGCAAGGCTTTCGTCGACGCCTTCGGGCAGCCCCCGCCGAAGAGCATGTGATCGACTAGGCAGAACACAACTCCACCCCCGCAACTGCGGAGGTGGTCTTTTTTTGTAGAACCGTAGAAATCGTAGAAAACGTAGAACCGTAGATCCACTCGTTTTGTGCAGCGTTTCTACGTCTTCTACGATTTCTATGTTTATTCAGTTATTTGCCAGCAACTGCATTCGGCGGTCGCTTGCCATCAATAAACGCCAGAATGTTCTTGGCTGCTACTTCGCTCATGGCTTGTCGCGCCTCGATCGTCGCGCTCGCCGTATGCGGCGTTAGCACCACGTTCGGCAACTTGCGTAGCTCGTACGTATCTGTTGGATCGCAATCAATTAACGGTTCACATTCGTAAACATCTAGTCCAGCGCCAGCTATGCGACCTCCAGCGAGTGCTTTGACTAGCGCAGTCTCGTCTACAATCGGTCCTCGTGCCGTATTAATCAAGTACGAAGTCTTCTTCATCAGCTTCAACTCTTTTGTCGAAATATAGTGATGAGTTGTCGGTAGGAGAGGCAGGTGAATGCTTACAATGTCAGCTGTGCGGAGAAGCTTTTCTTTGGTTAATAACTTAGCGCTGTACTTTTTTTCTAACTCTTCGTTTGGCTTGATATCGGTATAGACAATTTTCACTCCAAAACCATCGTACATACGTCTGGCTAAAGCCGAGCCAATGGCGCCACCGCCTACAATGCCCAGTGTTTTACCAATCAAGTCAGTGCCCAAAAACATTTTTGGCCCCCAGCCTTTGTACTTGCCGGCTCGGGTAAAAGTATCTGTTTCTACTACCCGATGAGTAAGGGCAAAAATTAAAGCCACCGCGTGTTCAGCAACTGATTCAGAAACTATGGGCGATGGCGTATTAGTTACTACTATGCCTCGCTTAGCCGCTTCTTTAAGATCAATGTTGTCAAAACCAACCGCATAGTTAGCAATCATCTTCAGCTTGGGTCCAGCTGCATCCATGATTTCGGCATCGATCTTATCCGTCAGCAGCGACAGTAAAATATCCACGCCCTTGACTCGCTTCTTAAGCTCATGGCGCGGTATTGCTCGGTTCTCACCAAACACACTAATCTGCAGCCCGCGTCGTTTCTTAAGCAATTTGATTCCGTGATCCGGAATGTCTCTAGTGACAAATATCTTTGGCATACAAAAATACGGATATTACTCCGTATATTGTACCTCTTAAGCACTGACTAGGGTATCAGTGAGAAATCGAGGGACGGTTTAATGATTTCCCAACCCTGGTTGGTGATAGTCTCGCCAGGATCTTGATCAAAATAAGTCACTCGAACCCACGATTCCTGGCCGGCGTAAATCAAAGTTTCAAAGTTTCCGCTAAACATACCGTCCTCGTAGCCGGTAAAGGTGAAGAGAGTGCCGGCACCAACCGTTGTTTTAGTCATTACGACATCTCTATAGAGACCAGGCTCTTTGTAATAGTTATTGGTCACAAAATCCTCAAAACTCGTCGCCGGTTGCCCGGCATTGATGGTTGCTAGATTAATCTTCTCACTAACTATTGTGACTGGAAAAATAGGTCCATCGCAACCATCGCAGAAATGAATCAAGCTGTTATTTAAATAAGTTGTGTTCGTGAACGAGTCGTTGACGATTTGATCCTGACTAAATGCCGACCAGTTTTCAGGGTAACCGAAGCCGGGGTTAGTTGCGCTAGGGGCGACTGTTTTAAGAGCCACCGTTGAGGCATCGTTATCGCAAGCTCTAGCAATACTCTGCACCGCTGTCACGGCGCTGCTAGCTGCTCGTTGTGCGCACAAAGCCGAGACCTCGGCTTCACTTGGCTGATCTCGTTGCATCATGAAAACCATGGCCAGTGCGCCTAGGCTGGCTATTAGCACCAAGAACAACAAGCCAAGTATCAGGCCATGTGCGCTTTTAGATTGCTTTGTCATATTGCTTTTACCGCTGCAGGTCTTAGGTTTTAGGCGTTAGGCCGTTAGGGCACATAAAGCTGAACGAAATCCTAACCACCTAATGCCTAACGCCTAATTCTAATGCCAGCGCCTAGTTATTCGTTTGAGTCAGACTCGTTAGGGCTTCCGCTACCTGTTGCGCGCAGATAGTGGCTACGTCTTCTGCCGCCGGCACCTTGCTCCAGAACATAGCCATCAGCACGCCGCCAGCTACTAATAAACCAAGGTTCCAGACTAGCAGTAAAATAATCCAGCGATGCACGTTAGTCATAGCATTTTCATCAAAGTAGCACTTAGGATTCTAGTTATTACAAAAAGTCCTAGTCTCACTGTCGGTTAGTGGCGTGCCACGCCGTGCCGCACCATGCCACACAGTGTGCTCAAAGCAGGTAGCGCTTATCCAATGTACGCCATGTCCGCCATAGCCACTCGGCGCTGCATACGGGTCTGCGCTTAACCATTCGCCTGGCGCCATGGTCCATGAAGTCACTGCTGTGCCAGTTAGCATGTCGTACAGCGTAATTTTCTGTGCGGTTCCTTGGGCGTCAATTACGGCCAGCTGCTCTTCGTTCGCCGACAAGGTTATGGCGTCACTAGTTGTATTTATAACCCAGGGACCCAACTTGCCACTAGCGATATCGAGCGGATAAACAATAAGCAAATTATTTTCCGTATCCTGAAGAGAGCGCACATAGGCTATGCCACTGTAGTGTTCCTGCGGCACGGCGAACAGCACGAAGTCAGCGGTTGTGTCGATTAGAGAGGATGTATATATATCGCGCACGATTTCGCCTTTATTATCAACCTGAGCGATTACTATATCGGTACCCCGCACTAGGGCTAAGAGTCGTGGGGCGTGGGTAGAAACTACCGTCACCTCATCTTTTGTCTCTCCCATGTAAGGGGCAATTATTGAACGGAATTCCAATACCAAAAAACTCCCCAGGACAATTAGGAGTCCTCCGGCTCCAAGCAGCATTGCCAAAATAAAACCGTGCCTGTGCATTTAAAACTAAAGCGACTAGCTTTTTGCGGCGATTTTTTTTACGCTCACACTAGATAACGCTTTGGCGCTTGGCCATGTACGCAGTATACCAGTCTTGGCACTGTATTGTTGAATTACGCTTTCGGCGTTCAGCATCCCGATCTTAAGGGCTTGGTCTAGAGTATAGCCGCGCAGCAGAGCGGCAAATGTTCCCGAACCAAAGGCATCACCAGCACCAGTTCTAGAGACTGATTTTTTATTATTTGGTCGGGCAAACCAAACAACTCCACCCGCTACCGCGTACGCGCCCTTCGGTCCATCGGTCAAAATCACGGTGCCGCAGAATTGGCTTAGTGCCCGCACGGCTTCTGCGGCTGCGGCTTGCGGCGCCGCCAGCAACTGACGGGCTTCCTCTAGGTTAACAATCAAAACATCTACCAGTCTTAGCAAATCAAGCAATTTAGCCGCCTGTTGCAGTTCGCCGTGGCCAGGATTTAAGGCTACGCTGGCTTTATTTTTTCTGCTCTGCACTAAGATATGTCGGAGCACATCAAGGTTTCCGGCCAGCGAGGTTACATAGAGTGCCTTGGCCTTAGTGGCAGATAGGGGAATGTCGCGTTTTTCAAAATTGGCTGACACTCCGCGGAACACGAGCACTGAGCGCTCGCCATTTTTAGCCGTTAGCAGTGTGCTATACGCTGTTCGACCCTTGGCTACACGACGCAATAAGTCAGTTTGCACACCATGCTTTTGCAAGTCGTTAATGATTGCTTCTGCTGCATCGTCTTGCCCGATCCGCGCCACAGTGGCTGTATTAAATCCCAGGTGAGCAAAAGTTACGGCGCTATTTGTGGCGCCACCGCCAGTCGTCAGAATTGCGTCCTCAAGATCGATTTTGCTACCCAGGGCTACGCATTCGCCCACGCCAGTCGAAAATTTTGGCGAAGCAATTAGCTGAAAGGCGTTGGAAATCAGAAACACATCCCTCGTGGCTGCTCCGATAGTTACAACATCATGATGCATAACGTTCCCATTGACGAATAAAATGCACAAAGTTTTCAGCAATAGCATCCACTGCCTGCTTGCGAGTCATTTTTTTTGCCAAAAAAGCTTGCAGCGGCTTCAAGAAGATCGTTCGGCCAATAGCAAAGCCTGCCAGTTGTCCGCTCTGAGCGCCAGCTTTAACCCAGGTCTCAACATCTTTTTTTGACTCACCACGACCAAGCAAGATAATTGGTGCCTTGGCCAAAGGCGCCAGTCGTTTCCAGGCCGCCGCCGAGTCCATACCCTCAAGTTTCCACACATCGGGCTGTACGCCATCGCTCTGAAACTCGGCAAACATAGTTGCTACAGCTGTTTCGCTGTTGCCGCCCTTGTTGGTTAATAATACCTCCAGCATCAATGGAATTTTTTGTGCCTTACAGACCGCGGCTAGTTCTTTTAATCGACTTCGCTGCAAACGATTCACTCCTTCATCGCCAAGATTATAACGAACCAGTGCCTTGGCAATATCTGGTTGCACTTTTTTAAGTCGAGCGGCAAATTTTGAACCATGCTCAAAGGCGAATATTCCACCGCTTTTTTCAACCGGAATAATCAGCGTGACTTTAGCTTTCTTGGCTTTGGGAATGATCTCGGTTCCCAGATCCTCGTCAACCAGCATCGCTAGGTGGTGCGGCGACTTGAGCAACTTTGGTGCTCGCAAAAAAGCCTCAAAAATAATCATTTTAAGCGCCTTTGCTTGCTTGGCCTTCGTCGCCGCTAGGGGATACGGAGCCGCCAGGAGTTCTTTGGCAAATCCAGTGCGATGATCAAAAGGCAGGACGAATAATGGGAATTGCATAAAATCCACTAAAGTTCTTTGGCCTTAAATGCCGGTTTGCTTTGTAGCCTTTTTTGAATTTCTGACTGCGACAAAAGTCCGTTAGTTGGTCCGACTTCATGAATTACAGCGGCAGCATTAACCGCGCCCCAGAGTAACGCCTCTTTGTGCCCTTTGTTTTTGAGCAATGCACCCAAGAAAGTGCTGGCAAAAGCGTCTCCCGCGCCAGTAGCTTCGATTAATTTGCCGGGGAAGGCCTTGCTACCGTGCAGATGCTGGCCGTCGTAGGCATAGGCGCCGTTGGCTCCGTCGGTCACGACCACGTAATTTGGACCGAGCGCCTTAAGTGCGGTCATTAGGTGGCGGATATCTGTGCTATCTGCAGCCTTGAGCACGCTCCTGGCCTCGCTGGTATTTAGAAACAACACGTCGGTGTGTTTAAGTAGCTCGAAAAATATCTTTTTCCGCTCTGCAATCTGTACCGCGCCCGGGTTAAAGGCTACGCGAACACCACGCTTAGCTGCCTGAATGGCGTCCTTGTACAGCGGTTCGTACTTACCGCCAAGTTCAGAGATATATAAGTAACGGCATTTGGGTAGCTTACTCGGTAGGCGATATTCGTGCGGTACATGGTCTACCAACTGTGTCGATTCTCCTTTGAAGTTAAGAACTACCGCTGCACTTGAGCGAAAGCCCTTTTGTTTTTTTACTAAATTAGCCATCACTCGATTACGCTTCAAGAAGGCCATTGTCTGGTGGTACACCGGATCATCGCCCATACAGCTCAGCACCGCGGTTTTTAGCTGAAGTTTGGCTAAAGCCACGGCCACGTTTGGCGCGCTTCCGGCAATTTGCGTAACAAAGGCGGCTACCGGTATTTTTTTGCCGTATTCAATGCAAATTTTGCAGTCTGGCCTTTTTAGCTCGCACATTACGCTAGCATCTGGCAGAACTACGAAAGTATCTAATTTTATTGCGCCAACTGACAGTAGATCTAGCATAAGTATTCGAGTATTCGAGTCGTAAAGTATTCGAGCTAGGCTCGTAACGAAGAAATTAATGCATTGAGCATGGCGCTCACCTCGCGACTTTGGGTGAAGAGGGGGGGAGATATGATTCCTGCGGTAAATACTGTAAATCGCGCGCCGCCAGTAGAAGATACTCAGTTTCCTCTAACGAACCACGTGCAATTCGTAGAAAACGTATAAAATCAGGCGTCGAGCCACGGGCTCGGCCTTCTACGATATTAGTGGGAATAGATATACTGGCCCGTCTAAGTTGACTGGTTAAGCCGTACATCTCTTCTTTCGGGAATGATAAGGTGCTGCTATAGATCGAGAGCACCAAATTATGAGCCTTTTGCCAGACCGCCAACTTCTCGAAGGTGAACATAATAAACAACTCGAATACTCGAATACTTCAAAACTCGAATACTCTAGCAGTTTACTCTGCTATCCATTGTCCCGAAAGTCCTTACCTGAATAAATATAGATCGGCAGAGCCCCTTCTTCTTTAATTACATGAGCTGGTTCAATGTCTGGCATCGGCCAGGCCTCAACTATCGCCATGGCCTCATCTTTTAATTCGGCAGCAAATTTTGCCTTTAATCGAGGGTAACTTTTTGTTAATAAGTAAATGAATACGTGGGTCGCGTCGGAGATATCTTGTTTGAATAGATTACCAAAGCGCAATTTGACGTTTTTATACTTGCCGCCACTTAGCACCTTACGCAACAAACCAATTCCCAGGGGGAGGAATGAAATATCGTACCCAATACAGGTAACATTGGGATGATGTTTAGCGATTTCAAACAGCATTGTGCCGTCGCCGCAGCCCAAATCAACCACCAGGTCGCTATCTTTAAGTTTTAAGTTCTCAGATAGCTGGTGACGCTCTCTTTTTCGACTTGGTAACCACGGCGCTGCCGAAATACCAGCCGCCGCCGCTGAAAATAAGATTATCAAGCCGATGGCTGTGATTATTAGCTGGATCATATGCAGACCCAGTGTAACAGAAAATCCCGCCTTTGGGGCGGGATCGGTGCTATTTTCTTGATTTATTTGGAGTCTTCATCTTCACCACTTTCTTTGCCGCCTTAGCTATCCACGGCGCTGTGAGTTTGTAATATTCCAAAAGTTCCCTGGGCTCACCGGACTGGCCAAAGGTGTCCTCGAGTCCGACTCTAATTACCGGTACTGGATAATTCATTGCCAAAAATTCGCACACCGCGCTACCCATGCCACCGGCGGCCTGTGCTTCCTCGACAGTGACGACGGCACCGCAGTGTTTAGCTGCAGCTAAAATTGTCGCCTCGTCCATTGGCTTTACGCTGGCATTATTAATCACCTTGGCGCTGATCCCGACTTTCTCCAGCTCTTTAGCGGCCAGCAAGGCCTCGTGCAGCAGGGGACCGCAAGCAATAATCGCTACATCATCGCCAGAAAAATAAACTTCTGCCTTACCAATAGCAAACGGAGTTTTGTCAGTTGTAAAAACAGGCGTCTTTTCTCGGGCGAAGCGAACATAAACCGGTCCCGGATACTCCGCTGCCGCTAAAATGGCTTTGCGGGTCTCTATCGCATCGCACGGCACCAATACGGTCATGTGGGGGAGTACCCGCATTAACGCAATATCTTCTACCATTTGATGCGTGGCACCATCGGGGCCAACCGAGACTCCAGAATGGGCTCCTGCGATTTTTACGTTAAGCTCCTGCAAACAGATAGTAGTTCGAATCTGCTCCCAGTTGCGACCGGGGGAGAAGCAGGCGTAACTGGTAATGAACGGAACCTTGCCGGCAAGCGCCATGCCGGCACCTAGTGCGGCAAGTGACTGTTCAGACACGCCTAACTGTACAAAGCGTTCCGGAAATTTTTGTTTAAACCCCTCGACTCGGGTCGATTCTGTTAAATCTGCGCAAAGAGCCATGACTCGTTCGTCCCGCTCGCCAGCCAATACTAGACCTTCCCCAAACCCATTGCGGGTAGGGAGTTGAGCCAGGCTGCTAGAAAACGTTTTAGTCGACAAATTCGCCGACTTTGCTAGTGGCATATCGGGGCGATTATAGCATGACGGGTCAAAACCTGGGGCAGGGCAAGAAAAACAAAATACGAGCCAAAGCTCGTATTTTGCGGGGCTGTATATGTTTAAATCTACATTAGACGGTTTCTAACGTAGCGTACCAGCTTTACTATCACGTAGGCCAACAGTCCAAGTGGCAAGACAAAGGCACCGCCGACTACTATTAGCCAA
>CAZXUX010000027.1:0-13774 GCA_964644265.1 uncultured Gammaproteobacteria bacterium | reverse complement strand
GCACGAACAATTTGTGGAGGCAGTCACCCGCGCTGAGCGACCGGTGATTGTGCTGCCTGAGCTGGCGCACGTTGATGATATGGCGAGCGCCTTCGGCTTAACGAGCGTGTTCAAGGCGCTCGGCAAGCAAGTCGACCTGGTGTGTGCTGGCGGCAGAGCGCCCGACAACTTGTCCTTCTTGGAGCAGTCAGCGACCATCAAAGGTGATTTCTCTAATCTCAAATCCTTGACCCTGCACGTAAACTTGCAGCGCGCCAAGGTCGATCAGTTGTCGTACAAGGTTGAGGGTGACGAATTGCGCATCCATTTGGTCCCCAAGCTTGGTGCCTGGGAACAAGGTGACGTGCGCGTGGCGTCGACCAGCTACCGCTATGATTTGGTTATTGTGCTGGGAGCGCAAGATCTTAAGGCGCTTGGTAATTTGTTTACTATTTACCCCGACTTTTTCTTTGCCACGCCAAGCATTTCTATTGGCCATCAGCCAAGTCAGGAACCGTTTGGCAATATTAACTTGATCGACTTGACCGCCACGTCGGTTGGCGAAGTGTGCCATGACCTGGTGCTGAAAATTGACGAGAAGTTACTTACGCCAGCTATCGCCACTGCCTTTTTGACCGGCATGGTCGCCAAGACCAAGAGTTTTAAGACACCGAACGTCACACCAAAAACCTTGAGCGTAGCTAGCTCGCTCATTGAGCATGGCGCCAAGCGAGAAGAAGTGGTCGAGAAGCTATTCCGCACGCGTTCAGTCGAGACCTTGCGCTTGTGGGGTCGTGCCCTGGCCCGCCTAAAGAGCGATAGCGCGCACGGACTAATTTGGACATCGTTAACAAAACAAGATTTTGTACTTGCCGGAGCCACCAACGAGGTGCTGCCAGACATCGTGAGCGAAGTTTTAACTACTGCACCAGACGCTAAAGTTGTAGCCATTCTTTTTGAAACAAACGACGGGCAAAACGCGGCCTATCTTTTTGCCGATCGGCCACATGACGCGCTGTTCCTTGCCTCTTCTTACAAAGCTTCGGGTACGCGGGAGCGAGCGAAGCTCATCCTGCCAGAAGAAACGATCGTGGACGCTGAACGAAATCTCGTCGTGCATTTAAAACAACAGCTTTCTACTTAGCAATGTGTGCGACTTTAATTTTTAATACTTTAATTTTTAATTTTGCACTAGCACTTGTTATACTGCAGGTATGAATCCCCTAGACTACGCTGCGTCTGCTCCCCCGCATATTCGGGCGGGACGTTTTGTGGCTGATGAAGCCCAGTTGTCTTGGGTTTGGCGTCTGCTTAGCAACCTGCCAGGCAGCGAAGCGTACTTGGTTGGTGGCACAACTCGCGATGCACTTAGCGGTAAGTTACCGCAGGATATCCACTTAGTTATACGCAATGTTCCCGAAGCTAAACTGGACGATTATTTGCGTAAAGAAGGTCGGGTGCGCCCGGAAGACGCGGCATCGTTCGCCTTCTCTCCCCACGATGGCCAGGACTGGATGGACGTCAGCTTGCCAAGAACTGCTTTTTGGAATCCTACTGCCCGCGAGCGCCGGGTGGTTCCTAATGCGTATCTGCCAATGTCGCACGATTTGGCTTGGCGTGATTTCACCAGCAACGCCATGGCCTATTCGTTTCAGCAAGGATTGCTGATTGATCCTTTTGGTGGCGCCGCCGATCTTGAAAAGAAAACATTGCGCAGCGTAGGCGACCCGGCGCAGCGTTTTTTGGAGCAACCGCTCCGCACCTTAAGGGCCTTGCGTCTAGCAGCCGAACACCAATTGCAAATAGATCCGGTGACCTGGCAAGCCCTGCAACGCGCCCTGCCGTCACTTAACCGAGTTATAACTCAAGAAGACGGCACAGCGGCCTTTGCCGTACCGCGATCAGCCATAGGTTACGAGCTGCTGCGCGGACTAACTGCACATGTTCCTTATTTGCTTAACTTATGGGAACAGAGCGGTGCAGCCAAGCTGCTTTTCCCAGAACTTTCCTTGCTAGCACAAATCGAAGACAGCGAAGGACGTAGCGCACGAGAACGCGCTGAGGAGCTATTGCATGAATTGCATGCTCGTGGCGTCGATAATCCGAATGTCTTGCTGGTTGCTTTAGTTTATTTCTTGGAAGACGCGGCCGAACCGACAGCGCAAAGCATTGTTGAACGTTTCCAATTGCCGCTCGCCGGACATGATGCATTTAATCATCATGATTTGGCTTGGTATTTTGCGCAACGCGATTTATTGCACCGCGAAGACCCAGAAACCATGAGACCAACGGACTTTGAAAAGCTATTTGGCGGTAAGCGAGGTGGTGACTTGTTGCACTTTTTGGAATCCATTGCCCAGGTTCACGATGTGCACGACGAAGCTCGTGCTAGATTGCACCAAACACGGCGTCGGCACCACAAGCTGCTCCGCGATATTGATCCGCCAGAGCTAATACGCGGCCGCGATATTGTGGCCATGGGTGTCTCCCCCGGTCCGCATGTGCGCAGTATTCTAAAAACTGTTCGCGATGCTCAACTGGAAGGGCAAATTTCTACACGCGAAGAAGCGCTCAACGTGGCCCGTCAGGCGTTTCATGCACTATAAAAAAGATCCCTGCCCCGAGCGAAGGTACGCAAGACGTACTGAGTCGAGGGGCGGGGATTTTTGTGATCTTACGCGCGGGTGAAACCTCCAAGACCAAACCTTAAATGATCACTTAGCAAGTAAATAGAACCCGAAAACTTGACATAACTCTCTTTAATCGCTATCGTCGCACGACCGTCACAACATAAAGTTGCCGATGGTTATCAGGAGAAACAACGATGCGCCATTCTCTTACTATGGTCTCCTTGGCCGTAGGAATCCTGGTCGCCTGCAGCGAGGAATCCAATAGCTCCAATCTGCTCGCCCAGCGCGATCAGGAGCTCCGAGATCTCGCTCACGACTACGTCTACAAGACCGTGGATCAGGATGAATCCCTGGCGATCCGTCAGGAGATCAACGCACTGAGCGGTAAGGACGCCGACAGCTTCCACGAGATCCTCAAGGATCAGGCCGGCTATACGGACGAGGAGGCTCGGTTCTTCGACGCCTCCTACGAGTACACGAAGAGCCTCGGCGTGGGCATGCTCGATGGAACCGTTGAGGATCTGCACGACGTGATCCAGCTCTCCTACGGTGTCGATCTCGATGCCCAGGATCCGCACCGCGCCTTCTGCTTGTTCCCCAAGGTCTCCTGTCCGTACGTCACCTCCTGGAACAGCAGCAAGCTCACGATGAGCACCTGCACCTCGGGATGCGTGGCAGGCAACTGGAGCGACCATGTCGGAAACGAAGCCTGTGAGGTGCTCAGCTGCGACTTCCGCCTGCAGTTCCCGACCACTACGGCAACGACCATTGACGGAACCACGTCGGCGGCCGACTGCGTGGTCAACTACTACGGCGGGTTCATCTGGTACGTCAACGGCTCGAATACCTATGCGCTCTTCGGAGTCAGCGGACAGCTCGCCTGTGGGCTCCTGGCCGGCCTTCCGCAGAACTTCTTCCAGGTGAAGTAGACGTGATGTATGCTGGGAGGAGGTAGATCCTCCTCCGGCAATTATTTAAAAATATGCAAAAATCTATCCAAATTACCCCATTCCGTTTGTCGGTCATTGTTAGTCTAGCTTTCATCGGAGGCGCCGCGCTGGCTGCACTCTTCTATAATCCCGCTATTATTTCCGCACGAGATACTGGTATTACGATGGAGGCGGTTGATGCGATGTTTTGGGTAAAGGTTTTCAGTGTTGCCGTAGTCGTGGGAGTTTTAATGTTTGGCGCGATTGCGCAGTGGGTCCAGAAAAAATAAGAGATGCTGGTCGTAATCTTATAAAAAGATCCCTGCCCCGAGTGAAGGTACGCAAGACGTACCGAGTCGAGGGGCGGGGATTTTTGTATCTACGGACGCACGAAGATCTTCCAGACCTCCATGACGTCCGGGCCGAACATGGCCGAGGGCGTGTTGATGACGAACCGCTCCTCGTGGACACCGGGGATCTTGAACTCGTCGATGTGCTCCAGAGTTTGGTAGCTCTTGATACCGCCGGTCTCCCCGACCACCTCGAGGTGCGCCCGAGTGGCGTAGAAGAAACCAGAGACCAAGCCGCACTTGAGCTGCGGGTTGTCCGCGAATAGTCTCCGGTAAAGGGCGTAGCGATCGGCCGCGGGCAGCATCGGCTCGATGGAAAACAGGCTGACGAAGGCGGTGGGAACAAAGGGCAAGCGCTGGAGCGTAGTAGCGTCCAGGTAGTCGCCCTCGATCACCGTACCCGGGTGACCGTGATTGGACTTGTCGATACCGACGTAGCTGAAGAATCGCCCCCAGCGAAAGTACTCGCCGATGCCGCAGCCCAGATCGACCACCTGCTTGTTCGTGGCCACACACAAGCGGTCGAACAAGGCGAACATGTCGCCGTGATTCTCGCGCACCACGTCCTCGTGCAGGTAGCGGTCGTAGGCTTCGAAGAACTCCGAATCGTAGGCCACGTAACCTCCTTATGACGAACTGTTTTCGCCAATGTGAGTAGCGTACACGAAGGCCGATTAAATAAAAGACCTCCGACTTGATATCGGAGGGTTGTGTCTGCTAGCCAAGACGGACGCGGGCGTGCGGCTGGCCATCACGCCAGGCCAGAGCCTCCTTCACGTCGTCGAAGCTCGGCTTCTTGAGCTTGGTGGCGACCTGGATCCGAGCGCGAGTCGCTGGATCGTCCTGCCAATCGGGCGTGAGCATATGGCAATCAGCCACGCGGCGCAGGAACTCGCTGCACAGTAGCTGGTACAGGTCGAGCGGCACCGCGTAGCCCAAGCGCTCGTAGCTGGCGTTGAGCTGAGGCGTGAAGGCGGCCAGCTTGTTGTTGAACAGCTCAATAGCCATGGCTTCAGCGTTGCGCGCGTAGTCGCGCACCAGCGGAAAGTCTACCGGCCCCACCGGTGGCGCCCAGAACAGTCCGTCAACCAGAGCGATCTTGAGCTCCTTGGCTTCGCCGAAGTGCTTGGCCGCGTCCGTGATGTGGTCGTAGATCACTCGCGAGTAATCGGTGCGGCCTTCGGCCCAAGCAATCACGTCCTCGATGCTCTCGAAGACCGGGATGCCCAGGTGGCAGGCCAGCTGAACCTCAAGTCGACCACCACTCGACTGCCGGCTGTTGGGCGTAGCAAAGATGTAGTCGATGCCCTTGGCCAACAGCTTGCTGTCAAAGGCTCGGTAGTACTCTTCGTTCTCGAGCGGGTCGGGATCGATCCGCGTCTTCTCTTGGAAGTGGTGGGTGTTGAGGTGCGGCGTGAAAACCAGAAACCCCGCCTCCCACAAGCGGCGCGACCAGGGAATGACCGCTTCGATGTTGGCGTTGATGGCGTTGTAGTCGGGCAGGCCATCCTGACCCCGGGCAAAGTAGCGACCAACCACAAAGCCGATGAGCGGCTTACGGGTAGTCAGCCCAACTCGCACGCTGTGAGCAGACGTCGACATGGCGAACCTCTTGGTAAGTGGAAAGAACCGATGCCAAGAGTGTAAGGCCTACGAATGTTTTGACGCAACCGGTGGGCATTGCTAGGCTGCTCGCCGGAGGCAGCATGCTAGTCAGACTCTACAACTGGTTCGGCGAGGCCAACAAGCGTGAGCTCCTGCTCAACCTCGGCACGATGATCTACGAACTCCCCCGCACGCCCGACGATGCGATGAACGCCTGGGTCGGTAAGATCCGCGAACGCTCTGGTCAGCCGATCGACTGGTTCGCTTCCGGCGAGGACTGCAGCATCTACTACCTGGGTGACCGAGCCAAAGTTCGCGAGGCCATCAAGCACTACATGGAGGAGAATCCGTGCTGGGCGGGCGTGCCGCTCGAGGACCGGCGCTACCGTGACCCGGGAGGCTTTCTGGTGACTTACACTCAGATCGATCTCGGCCTCTTCGTGATCAAGTACTAGCTCCGCCACGCGCACCGTGGCGGTGTTTTTTTGACATTCTATTAAAATAACCGTATACTTTTTTCGTTTTATGGGCGGTTAGCTCAGTTGGTTAGAGCGTCACATTGACATTGTGAAGGTCACAAGTTCGAGTCTTGTACCGCCCACCAACAAAACACGACCTCGCGGTCGTGTTTTGTTTTTTTGGCTATTAGCGCCGCACGTTGGGTCGGCCGTGGTCAGCGGATTGACTGATGAACATTAGACCAATGCCAAGGGTCATTAAAAAGACGAACCAGAGCAAACCAGAAAAAACTGTTTCTCTGGTTGCGCAAGCAAACATGGCTGGGAGAGCATCGTAAATGCCGACAATTTTAGCAAAACAAGCACGGTGGTTGCCGGTAGCCGAGACCACGGCCATCCAGGCCGCGCCGTAGGCCGCCAAACCAGACAAGACAACGAAGATACAACTGAACTGAGCCTTCTTTAGGTGGATCAAGCGAGAAAAAGCGACAACGGCGAAAATCACCCCGCCCACTAACCAATAAATTACAAACCACAACATGGCCAAAATTACAGTCACCAACAATAGATTAAATCCCATACATTTTGAGCACGCTCAACGCGAGGTAACTGATGACACCAGTGCCAAGGGCCGCCAAATATAAACAGATGGCAAACCAAACCGAGGGTTCATCTCCACGTACGGCTCTAACCGTAAACAGTATAGCAAGTCCTAGGCAGATAATCGGCAAGAAGACCATATTGGCTATAGCCTAGCAAAAATATTGGCAGACTGCTACTTTGTAGCAGCTCTGTTTGAGCAAGGAGGCATCTTGGGACTCATTGCAGAAGGAAAAACCAAGCGCATCTGGGAACATGGCGATCCTGGATTGGTCGTCATCGAAAGCAAGGATGACCTGACGGCTGGCGATGGCGCCAGGCATAACGTCATCCCGGCAAAGGGCTGGTTGGCCAACAGGACGACGGCCAATGTCTTTGGTCTACTGCGACGCCGCGGCGTACCTACGGCCTTCAGGCATAGTTGGAGCGGACAAGAGTTCGTCGCAGAACGCTGCACCATGATCCCCTACGAGGTCGTGGCGCGGCGGCGCGGTATCGGTTCTTACCTCAAGCGGAATCCAGGACATGATCCGCGGCAGCGATTCAACACGCCGCTCATCGAGTTCTACCTGAAGACGAGTGACAAGCAGTGGCAGGGTCACCCACTGACCAAGGACGATCCGTACGTGGTATTCGATGGTAGCGCCAAGCTCTACCGGGCTGACCAGCCCATCGCACAGCAGACGCCGATGCTGGAGCTGGTCGACTTTCCGCTGGCCGACAGACGGACGGACTTCCTGAAGATCGTGGATCTGACCGACAGGGTTTTCTTGATCCTGGAGACCGTCTGGGCGCAGCTCGACTGCGAGCTGGTCGACCTCAAACTGGAGTTCGGCTTCAACGAAGCCGGCAATCTCCTGCTGGCCGACGTGGTCGACAACGACTCGTGGCGGCTGTTCGACGCGCACGGCAACCACCTGGACAAGCAGCTCTACCG
The DNA here is from genome assembly GCA_964644265.1 of uncultured Gammaproteobacteria bacterium. Classification (GTDB taxonomy): domain Bacteria; phylum Patescibacteriota; class Patescibacteriia; order UBA9934; family UBA9934; genus JAGORL01. The sequence goes on along the minus strand of CAZXUX010000027.1, from coordinate 6,286 downwards.
GAACGGCGCACCTCTGGAGCAGGTCGCCGAGGCATACCGGAAGGTCGCCGTCCTGACCGATCAGTTCGCAAGGTTCTGATCTAGCCATTGAGCGTACGGCTCTATGGTTTTTTATACAAAAAATATCCCAGTATTGGGATATTTTTTGGTGGATCCGCCTGGGATCGAACCAGGGACCGGCGAGGTATAAGCTCGCTGCTCTAACCGCTGAGCTACGGATCCGCACATAAAACGTATCCAAGTTCGACGATCTTCTGCGTCGCGTCTCCGGTCCTCCTTCAACGTACCATTAAGTACGCCTCAGTCGGTCCTCGCCGCTCCTTGAACCTCGCCGAACTTAATACGTTTTATCAGTCACAGGAACAAGAATACTGACACAGACTAGCAAAAAACTCTGAAATAAGCCATACTTGCGCAATGAACGAAGTCATTCTCCAAGGGACCGAGGCTACTCGCCTAGATGTAGCCCTGGCCAAAGAGCTAGCCGTCAGCCGCGCCGAAGTGCAGCGGATGATTAAAGATGGGCGAATAACCATCAACGGCGCACCCGCCAAAGCACACGCCCAGATTACCCCTGGAACAAAGGTGGACATCTCTGCTCCAACCAGACCAACGCGCTCACTGACCCCCCTGCCCCAGCTGGATATTCTATTTGAGAACGATGATGTTTTGGTGGTCAACAAACCAGCTGGCGTTTTAGTGCACCCCACCACCACAAGCATAAATCCAACCTTGTTGGATGCGGTTATCGCACATGCACCTGAGGTTAAGCATGTTGGTGATGACCCATCGCGCTCCGGCATTGTGCACCGAATCGACAAGGAGGCATCCGGTATTTTGATTATTGCTAAAACCAAGTCGGCATTTCAATCTTTAAAAGACGAGTTTAAAAATCGTCGAGTCGAAAAGCATTACACGGTTTTGGTCCAGGGCTCACTGCGTGATGACCATGGAACAATTGATTTTCCTATTGCTCGTTCAAACAACCGTGCCCGCATGGCAGCTAGACCAAAGTCACAAGACGGCAAAGAGGCCATTACGCACTACACCGTGATTGAGCGCTTTACTACTTCAACTTTGTTAGATGTAAAAATTGAAACTGGTCGCACCCACCAAATTCGCGCACACTTCTTTGCACTTGGTCATTCAGTGGCCGGCGATCCGCTATACCGACAAAAAGGCATTAAGCCGGTGCCAGCACCACGACTATTTTTGCATGCCCGTGAGCTAACAATTACTTTACCGGATGGTGAGCGGAAGACTTTTGCTGCCCCCTTGCCTACGGAGCTGGAAATATTTCTGGCTACGCTCAAGAACATTAAGCGGTAATGTAACGGTTGTCGGGATTCGGTTGTCGGTTGTCGAGTCAAATAAGCTTGAATTACTCGATTCCCGACTCCCGAAAACCGACAACCGCCCGCTAAAGTAAACGCAATATGATCATAACCATAGCGGGCGTGCCGGGAGCGGGAAAATCAACAGTCAAAAATCATTTGGCTGAAGTACTCCAGATGAAGGCCTATTCGATTGGTGACATGCGTGGCCAAATGGCACGTGACCGGGGCTTAACAATTGATGAGTTGAACGCCTTGGGGATGACAGAAGACTTTACCGACCGCGAAGTCGATGCCTTTCAAAAGAAGCTGGGCGAAACGGAAGACAATTTCATTATTGATGGCTGGCTAGGGTGGCATTTTATTCCGCAGAGTCTAAAAATTTTTCTTGACTGCGCGCCCGACGAAGCAGCCCGACGCATTTTTGCTGACCGTAAAGGCAATCCCAACAGAGCCGATGAGGTCGACTACGCCAGCGTAGAAGAAACAGCTAAAACCATCGCCACTCGGCTAGCCCAAACCCATGCTCGTTACAAGAAATGGTACGGGGTAGATTTCCTGGACAAGGGGCATTACGACATTGTTATTGATACAACCAACCTGACCCCAGAACAGACATTCAACGAAGTTTTAGCCGCCGTAAAGGCATACCGGCAGAAAGTTTGACGAATTTTCGCTAATCAGCTACTATTTTGGCCAATTACTAACGGTCCTCTGGCTATGTCCAACAAAGAACAGGTCTACACCGCCATTACCCCCGCTGATCTGACCGCCGGTCAGGTTGTTCGCCTACACGAAAAAATCCAAGATTTGAGCGCTAAGGGCGAAGCCCGTGAGCGTATTCAGGTTTTTGAAGGCTTAATCTTGGCCGTTCGCGGCAAGGGCGCCAGCAAGAGCTTCGTTATTCGTAAAGAAGCCGATGGCTACGGAGTAGAAAAGATCTTCCCAGTAAGCTCACCAAACGTAGCTAAGCTGGAACTGGTCAAGGTTTACAAGACCCGCCGTGCCAAGCTTACTTTCATTAAGAATTTCGGTCGCAAGCTCAAGGAAGCTCTAGCTAGCTAAACAACACAAACAAAAAACTCGAGCCCACTGCTCGAGTTTTTGTTTGTGCTATTTGGTGTAGCAAGTAATGCCGTCAAGAAGGTAACCCGTTTCTGCTACACAGACCTTGCCAGCTTTTTTGGCTACGCCGCAAGGATCGTCCTGACAAATTTCGATAGCCTCGTCATTAAACGGCGTGTGACCAAGTGAAAACCCCACACCTGTAGACGGATTAATTATGACATCTGATTGGTAAATACTACAGGGGTCATCGGCCGGAGCGTTAGAAATAAGTTGAGCACAGTTTAAATACCCATCACTACCGGTCTCGATTGCCAGGCAGGCATTGCTGGGACCAAGGGCATCATAAAACAGACATTGATATTTGTGTTCAGCATTGAGGTCGTATGTATCGGCGCCAGCGGCGATACCGGCGCACACAGATGCCGAGGGCGAGGGTATGGTGCTGTCGTCACAAGTGCGACAAACGCCATCGCTCATACAAGCCTCGCCGATAGCAGAGCAGCCAGTAAAGGAGCAAGAATCACCTACTTTTATGTTTGAGTCGGCGGCGTTGTCGGCAATATCATCAATACTAGTAATCGTGCCCCTAACTCCACACTCGCCGCTTGATGGCGAAACGCCAAAGCCGTAACCAATTAGCGCTTCGCAAGTGCTGTTGGGATCAATTAGGACAACCTGCTTAACTAACGGCACGCGAATTGCTTCAAAGCTCACCAAACGAGGGTCAATCAAGCGAGCAATAACGTAAGCGCTCAACAAAAGCACAACGCCGATTATGGCATTGCCTAATCTTTGCTTAGCTTTGGTGATTTGGCCTGGATTGCCACCAGCCGTGGCGTACTGTACACCGGCAATCATGGCAATGACCACCGCAATCAAAGAAGCTGCTGGCAAGACAAACCTATAAACCAGATCAACATAAACCGACAGATCACTCACCTTAGTTACGCCTAATAACGGCACGTTTAAACCAACGGGAATACCGGTCGAGTAGCAATGCCCCGAGCCCTGTATGCAGGTCGGATGCTGACCGCCGGGAATACCAGTACGCACCACGCCGCCAAAACCTTCGTTGCGGTAAGCGTTACACTCGGCCGCGGTCCAGCACAAATCATTGAACTCGGGAAAGTCTTCTTCGCGCTCAAAACAACCAACGTACTGCTTGTTGGCTTTATCGCAAGTGGTTTGACAATCGGTAGCTGCGGCCTGTACTCCGGCCTCTTGAGCTCCGCTAGTTCGGTCGCCGCAAAAACAAGCGCACTGTGCGGCCTGCGAAGCCAGCGGCATGAGGAAAATAGATAAGCTCCAAAGTAGTAGGAGGCTACGTTGCAAGGAAGGCATGAATCAAGTCGTTAAAAGTACTAAACGGAATTGCGCCCTCAATCTTTTGTCCGTTAAAAAAGAATGTCGGCGTACCAATTACGCCCGCCGATACTCCATCTGCCAAATCGGCAGCCACCTCTGACGCCATCTCTGGGTCTTCTAAGCAATTCCTAAAGCTAGCGCTATTCAACCCAACCTCTTCAGCTGCGGCAGTCAGGGTTTCAACCGTAAAGTCACCATTTTCACTATATAAAGCATCGTGCATTTCCCAGAATTTACCCTGCTTGTCGGCACACTCCCCAGCTACCGCAGCCAGATCAGCGCCGGGATGCAGTTCAATGAGCGGAAAGTCGCGATAAATAAAGCGAATATCGTTTGGGAACTGCTTAGCTACCGCACGGACTACGTGACTAACCTGTTCTGAATACGGACAGCCGAAGTCGGCAAAATAAACAATTGTGAGCTTGGCTTTAGAATCACCCAATGATGGGTCGTCTGACGTAGCCAGTTCGCCACTACCCGGCGCCGCCGCCGCTAGCGAGTCAAGGTAACGGGCTGAGGCGTATGTTTTTTGAAAGTTAAATGATGCGGTATCTATCAAGCCCAGTTGAATGCGGCGATAATAACCAAAGACCCGCCAGGCAAAAGCAAAAAATAACACCAAGAAAAACCCGGCAACCAGCCCAAGCATGAGTTTTCTGCCTCGCCCAGAAGCGTTTACCACGTCGTCCATATAATGACCCGGAATATGAGGTAGAATACCATAGTGCGTTGACCACTAGCGGCCATTTTGCTAGAGTGTCAGCAATATGATTCTCGATATTATCTTGTTGGTTCTGGCCGTTGCTCTCGGCGCCGCTATTCTAGTTCAGGCGCGGGGCGCTAACCTGGGGATTGCCTTTGGTGGCGACGGTAACGTTTACCGAACACGCCGTGGACTCGAGAAAAAATTGCACATTTTAACGGTCATTCTAGCCGTACTATTCTTCGTTACCGCTCTTGCCGACGCTTTGTTTAGCTTCTAAATTGTTCTGTAACGGTTCGTCCTCTGCCCAGACACTCGCGCTCCACTGCTAGCCCGAATGGTCTTCGCGCACGGATACTCTCCCTGCTCTCTTTTGGTAAACGAAAAGATACGGCACAGCGCGCTGGTACCGACTTGGCTATGCAGCAGGTCCTTAACGTTAAACGCAAGCGCGGCATTCCGAGTTTTAGTCAGTTGAAACAACTACCCCGTTTTTTAAACTCAAAAGAACGCAAGATTGGCCTAGCGGCTTTGGCTGTAGCTTGTTTGTCAATCATCATTTTAGGCGGACAATTTTTAGCTACACATATTCAACGAGTACCGGCCTCTGGAGGAGAATATACAGAGGGCATGGTCGGTTATCCGCACTATATAAACCCACTGTATTCATCGGCTAGTGAGGTTGATGCTGCTTTGGCAAAACTTACTTTTGCTGGCTTGATGCGCATGGATCCGCAAGCTGGCCTAGTGCCCGACATAGCCGAATCTTATAGCATTTCTCAGGACGAGCGGAGTTACACCTTCATCTTGCGTGACGGCGTCAAATGGCATGATGGCGAACCGGTGACCAGTGCCGACGTTCTGTTCACCATAACGGCCATGCAGAATCCAGACTACGGAAGTCCGTTGGCTAGTACGCTAGCTGGCATTTCGGTTTCAACAGACGACCCTAGAACCGTAACTTTTGTTTTACCCGAACCGTTTGCCCCATTTTTGTCGCTCATGACAACCGGATTGCTACCGGCTCATATTTGGGAAAACATGTCCCCAGCTAATGCACAATTAACACAGCTTAATCTTAAGCCGATCGGTAATGGGCCGTACATGTTCGACAAGCTAGTTAAAGACAGTCGTGGTACTTTGCGCAGCCTTACTTTCGTTAGAAATCCCAACTACTATCAAGACGAACCTAACGTAACGCGCTTAACGTTTAAATTTTTTGCTAATTCTCAAGAGCTAGTAGCTGGTCTGCATAACCATACCGTTGAGGGCACAGCCATGTTAACCGCCTCTGACCTTGTCTCCTTCGCCAATGATCGAGCCCTGCAAATATCAGACTCTGCTTCGCGTCAATTCGTAGCTGCCTTCTTTAATCTAAAAACCAGCGGAGTGTTGGCGGATGTCAAAGTCAGACGAGCCTTAGCACTAGCCACGGATCGCGCGTCTCTCTTGGCGGCACTACCCAAACACACTGGACAAGCTATAGACCAACCTTTACTGGCTGGACTGCCAGGTTATGATGCCACCCGTTCAATTGCCATGGCTGATACTGCGGGGGCTATGTCGGCGCTAGATGAAGCTGGTTGGCGGGTACCCGAAGGTGGTGGCGTGCGCGTTAAAGATGGTAAGACACTAGACCTAAACATCACCGTCCTAGACCTACCCGAGTTCACCGCCGTGGGCGACAAATTAGCCGAACAATGGAAAGCTTTGGGCGCACAGGTAACGGTGACAAAAGTTGGTAGCACTGCTTTTGAAAGCTCGGTTCTAAAGAATCGTTCTTACGATATACTTTTGGCTGGAGCCCAGTATGGAG
>CAZXUX010000026.1:0-13905 GCA_964644265.1 uncultured Gammaproteobacteria bacterium | reverse complement strand
GCTCGATCAAGCACCATGAGCCGCGAATGGTCGCGCGGCTCGACCGGTGCCTGGGCGATAAACGATCCTGGTAAATCGTAAGAAAATTGAGCAATTGGCGTGGCCATAGCCTTATTACCCTACTAGGGCAGAGATAAGTTGACAATATTGAGCCATTTAGCTACTATTCTCATCAATTATTGCGTATGAAAGCTGAAATCCACCCCGACTACTACCCACAAGCAACTATTCAGTGCGCTTGCGGTGCCACTTATAAGACCGGTTCGACCAGCGAACGGATCGATATTGAGTTGTGCGCAGCTTGCCACCCATTCTTCACCGGTAAGCAAAAGATCGTTGACAGTGCTCGCCGTGTTGAAAAGTTTACTGAGCGCAAGACCAAAAATACCGCTCCAGCCAAGACTTCAAAAGAAAAGGCTGCAGCTCGCATTGAACGCGCCAAGAAAAAGGATTCAAAACGCGCTGACCGCGACACCAGCATCAAGTCAGTTCGGGTTTAGCTACTCTAACAAAACGCCGCTATCGTTAAGATGCGGCGTTTTGTTTTTCCCGCTATCATAGATACAACTTTATGGACTTACGACCACTGACCGAAAAAAAACGCCAAGAGATGCATGACCTGGAGCAGGAGCTGATGAATCCGGCCGTGCTTAAAGATTCTCGTAAGTTGCGTGAGATCACCAAAATCTACCAAGGGGTTAAGAACGCTGTTGGTGTAGCGGATGAATACGAACAGGTAAATCGAGAACTAGAGAGCGTGCGTCGCTCGGCTAATGATCCGGATCCTGAGATTAGAGCCTTGGCCGAAAGTGAAATCGCTGAGCTTCAAGAGCGCTTACCAAAACTTGAGCGAGCTCTGGAGCTAGCTCTTTTGCCGCAGGATCCTACCGATCGCAATGATGCGATAGTAGAAATTCGTGCTGGCACGGGTGGCGATGAGGCGGCCCTTTTTGCGGCCGACTTGTTCCGCATGTACACCCGTTTTGCCGAACGCAATGGCTGGAAGACAAGCTTAATTTCGCAGAGTCAAAATGACCTCGGCGGTTTTAAAGAAATTATTTTAGAGGTCAACGGTGATGGCGCCTTCGGCATCATGAAATTTGAAAGCGGCGTGCACCGAGTACAACGCGTTCCGGTTACAGAAAAGAGCGGACGAATTCACACCTCGGCAGCCACGGTGGCCGTATTGCCAAAACTAGAAGAAGAAGAGTTCGCGCTCGACCCCAAAGAAGTCACCATTGAGGCTACGACTTCGCAGGGTGCGGGTGGACAAAGTGTGAACACAACTTATTCTTCGTGCCGCGCCGTACACGTGCCAACCGGGATCACCGTGGTGTGTCAGGACGAACGATCGTTTAGCCAAAATCGTGATCGCGCCATGTCTGTATTGCGAGCCCGTGTTTACGCTTACGAGCAAGAAAAGAAAATGGCGGCACTAGAAGCCCAACGACGCGGACAAATTGGCACAGGTGACCGCTCGGAGAAAATTCGCACTTATAACTTCCCGCAAGATCGCGTAACCGATCACCGCATCAAACAATCTTGGCACAACCTGACGCAAATACTAGATGGCGATCTGCAGGAAATCATCGATGCCCTGCGCCTAGCTTCAAAGAATGCTCAGCTTACCGCAGCTACGGACGACGAGGATGACGAGATATGAATCCTTCAATCTTCGAAGCCCTAGCTAAGGGCAGCGAAACGCTTCGAGTTGCCTTTGGCGATGACGCCAAGCTCCACAATCCCAAGCTAGATGCTCAGGTGTTGCTAGCCTATTGCCTGCAAGAACCGACAGCTTATCTGTTTGCGCACGGCGATGAAATACTAACCACGGCCGTGGCCGCCCAATACGGCGGAATGATCGAGCTTAGAGCTAAACGTGAACCGGTGGCTTATATTTTAGGGCATAAAGATTTTTTTAATCGCACTTTTAAGGTCACGCCAGCCACCCTGATTCCCAGACCAGAAACCGAACTTTTAGTTGAGCTAGCCAAGGCCGACATTGGTAAGGACACCTTAGTAGTGGATGTTGGCACTGGCAGCGGAGCTATTGCCATTACCTTAGCCGCCGAAGCTAAAGCCGAGGTAATTGCCATAGATATTTCTCGTGAGGCCTTAAGTGTGGCTCATGAAAATGCGGTAACGCATGAGGTTGCCGAACAGATCGCCTTTCTTGAGGGCAATCTGCTAAAGCCGTTTATTTCGTTGATGGCTGATTGGGCACCGGAAGCCAAGCCAAAACATTTACTAATAACTGCCAACCTCCCCTATTTAACTGAACGCCAGTGGCAAGACGCCGATGACGACGTACGAAAATACGAGCCAAAAACCGCCCTGGTAGGCGGCTGGGATGGGTTGGCTTTGTACGACGAACTATTTATGCAACTAGCCGCGCGCCGACGCGAGCTGCCAGAGCGCATAACAATTTTCTGTGAAATAGATCCGTCACAGGCCAGCGCTTTCCAAAGCCTCGTCATGCGCTACCTGCCGTATGCCAAGCAAGAGCTTTTTCGTGATTTGGCGGGTCAGGCCAGAATTTTCAGAATTGCTATCTAGTCAGTAGATTCCCCTGACGATTCAAGAGAAACTGCGGTTAGGCTTCTAACAACCTCAATCCACGTGCGACCCGCGTTCCAGGGCAGCTCGTCGCCCTGCTCGTCAACAATGCGCAACGGCTCGGTAGATGATGTTTTTATCCAACGACCGACGGTCACCTGACCATCTTGAAACAGCATGGCATCACCCTGGCCAATAGTTGCGACCTGTTTGCGATCAACGTTATCTATAGACTCAACGTCAGTAGCCAAGACTATAACGTTATTGGCGTTTATGGCCAGTTCGTCACCTGACTGAAATCTAACGTACGAATTAGTGGCCGCCTGATACTCCCAGTTGACGTCATAAGTACTGCCAGGCCCCCAGTCTAAGCTAAACGAAACCTGAGCCAACGACTCCACCGGCGAGTCGTCCTTAAAAACCAGTGGCGCGTAGTGCGGCTCGGCTGGCTGCAGTTCGGCCAATGCGTTACTCATGAGTTGAGAGTTGGTGTAAACGTTGTGCGGGGCGTAGCGCCGCTGATCGCGATAAAAATGTTCGCCCTGAAAAAACTCGTTCAGATCAAGCAGAGGCAGCTCGCCGCTACGCAGACGCTCTAGCGCCGCCGGAGAGCCGCCAACATGAGCATAAATTAGATTGTCGAATTGACTAGCCCAATCGAGGTAGTAAGGACGAGCAGAGCGCACTGGCCCAAGCTTCTTGATTTCGGTATCTGCAGAAAAGAAAGCGATAAAACGAGGAATGTTACCCTCGACTGGCGCCTCGATTACCAAAAAGGCTTTGTCTAGACCTGACAACGGCCAGGCGTCGGCACTGTTTTCCACCATCACGCCGAACACCTGAGGCAAAACCGATAACGGCGACTCCAGACGTTCGCCTGTTAGGGGGTGGCGTAAGACTGTTTCTGTTGTTGGCTCAACAATTAGCTCAGTAATTTTTTTATCTGGCCGAAAAACGAAGGCCAGAATAACCGCAGCCATGACCAAAAAAGCACCACCGACGATCATTAAGAAAGTTAAATTTTTTCGCTGCGATAAAAAAATACTTAGGCGCTTTTTGGCCTCGATTATTAATCCCGGCAGCTTCATAGGTAATGCTTATTATAGCAAACGACCCCGCACCTTTCTTTAGAGAGACGTCTCTTAAAGAATGGTGCGGGGTCGTTTTGTTAAATTTATTTCTTTTCGGTGGTTGCAGCTTCAGCACCAGCTTCTTCCTTCTTTTCGGTCAAAACCTCAACCTTAGACACATCAGCGTCAACGGCAGCGTCAAGAGCGGCCATTTCAGCTTCAGAGCGTGGCGGCTGAACAGAGGCGACAGCAAGTTCAGGATCGGTGTTAACGGTAATGCCTTCTGGCACAGCGATATCTTTGACACGAATCACGTCGTCAAAAGTAACCAACGAGCTAATGTCGACGTTAATAACATTCACCAAAGCGTCTGGTAGTGACAGAACAGCAATCTCTTCAAGAGAGTGGATCAAAGTACCGCCCAATTCCTTAACCGCAGGAGCAACACCAACGAAGTGCAATGGAATTTCGGCTTCGATTTTCTTAGATAGGTCGATACGACGGAAATCGGCGTTAACAATGAAGTCGGTCAACGGGTCGCGCTGGATCTCGCTGACCATTACCGGATGCGCCTGACCGTTGACCTCGAGGTCAAAAACTACGCTTTCGCCGGTCTGTTGGAAGACCTTAACAAAGGCATTACGATCAACGACCAAGTTTACCGGCTCTGTGCCGTGTCCGTACATAACGGCTGGAACCTGGCCTGCTGCGCGCAGGGAATTTGTCTTTCGTCCGCGTTCGGTGCGGGCTTGAGCTGCAAGTCTTACATGGGCCATATTGGGCGCTATTCTTCCTCAAAAACAAAAAAGTGTCAAATCCGGCCTCTGGGTAGTATTCGAGTATTCGAGACGCACAGTATTCGAGTTGCAGTGCATGTTCGGGCTCGAATACTCAAATACTCGACAACTCGAATACCCCAACTGTCATTTTACTCCTATTTCCTGAGCGAAACGTGGGCATTAAGCACCTCGTCGAGGGTGATTTTTTGATCGTGGTCAAAACGAGCCGCATCTTCGGCGTCACAGTCTGAAAATAGGCCAACGCAAACTACCTGGCTAGTGCGGCGATCGACAGCAAAAAGCATGGCCCGTTGGCAATCGCGACAGGTGGCGTGGGTGATTTGGCTACCCTGACGTTCCCTGAGCTCACGTAAATCCTCGGTACGATAGCGAGAGCTGCAAAATGGGCAGCGCGCCAAAGGCTCAGGCAAACGAGCTCCGTGATCGTGAGGCGACATAATAAAGGAAAGATTCATAGTGAGTATAGAACACTTCTTACTCTCGAGCGAGACGATCCACAGGCGGTACGCTGGCCGCGATACTTTCAGCGATACCCAACATAAACATCGACATAATCAATGAGGTACCACCGTAGCTCACAAAAGGCAAGGTAACACCGGTAGCTGGTATAAGCGCCAGGTTAACCCCAATGTGCACACTGGACTGTAAAAAAATCGTGCTCGCCAGGGCGCAGAGAGCATAAACAGAAAAAGCATCACGAGAAGCTCGGATGAGCGTAAGTACTCGCCAAAAAATAATCATATAGGCCCCGAGTACCAAAGTTACACCCAGCAAACCAAGCTCTTCGGCGATAACGGCAAAAATGAAGTCGGTTTGGCTCTCCGGCAAGAAACGCAATTGACTTTGGCTGCCGCCCCCCAAACCACGACCCACTAACCCACCTGCCCCAATGGCAATCTTAGCCTGACTGACGTTGTAACCATCACCCAGTGGATCGCTGGTCGGGTGCAAAAACGTCTGAACGCGCGCTAACTGATAATCAGCCAGATGCAGCTGACCAAAAATTACCCATGCCATGGCCGCAGCCAACAAAACTGCTAATAACATTGAGCCCAAATGGAACCACTTTACGCCGGCGGCGATAATCACCAAAAACCAAATGCCTGCAATAATAATGGCTGCTCCCAGGTCTGGCTGCAGCAACAGCAAGGCGGCCGGCAGGGCAGCGCGCCAGCCGCTACCAAAAAGCTCGCGCCAGCCAAAGCGCTCTCGGGCATCGTCTGAAAGATAACGAGCCAACTCTAAAGCCAGGGCCACCTTCATGAATTCTACTGGTTGAAAAGACAGGCCAAAGATAACAAACCAGCCAGTGGTGCCATTAAAGGTTTGCCCAGCCAAGAGAACCACCGCAAGCAATAAGACACCAAACCAAAAACCCAACCGCGCAAAAGCGCGATAAGTTTGAACATTAAGCAGGAGTGCACCCAAACAGAAGCCAAGGCCAATAGCCAAGGCGAACAATTGCTTCCTTAGCAAAACAAACTCGTCGGTACCGCGAGACAGCTCAACCGAGGTAATCGAAGCTAGTCCGAAGGCTACCAGTACAAATGTTGCCAGTAGGAGGCCGCCGTCTAACCTTTGTAAGACGCGAGGAAAAAGCACATGACCGCATCGTACCGAGAGGCCTAGGCTTTTACAACGTCTGCAACACGTCTGGCGAACTTACACCGCCCGGAATGCCAGAATACGATTCTGGACTAAAGTAAAAAATTGCTGGCTCCACAATGGCCGTAGCGGTATCTGGCAGGGTACCGAAGAACCGCACCTCAACCTGCCGCGACTCGCCAGAAACCAATTGCGGCACCACGACTTCGTTCACGGCGACTGTGGTTGAACCGCGCATGACACGCACTACAAAGGTCGGCTGCCAATAACTAAACCCTGTGCGATTCTGAACATTGAATGTAACCCTAGAAACTGGTGCGTTACCAACAGTTAAGTCGCGCGAATATCGAATATCATCAATCGCAATATTATTACGAGCAGACAACCAGTCGCTGGGGTCTCCAATCTCATGCCTATCTAATCGAACCCAGGTAATGTCGGAGACGAATAACCGATCCCGGGCCGAGAAATCGTTTAAGTTGTACATGGCAAAGACGCGTTCTTCACCGGGGTTTATAAAGGCCAGAGTCGACTCCGCCTCGCCGGCGGCCGACGAACGCAAAAGGAAAGTTGCGTACCAGTCAGTATTCTGGTTGGTAATCGACACCAAAGCGTCGGTGGCTTCGCTACGCTGCAAAACGGTCGTATTGCCTACCAATAGCGGTGCTGGCGCACGACTAGAAGTAACCGCATGAGCCGACTTTATATTGTTATCAAGCGTGGCCATTAGCCGAACGTCGGCGAATGATCCGGAAACCAGGTACAAAACGGTGGATAAAAAAAAGAATGCCAGCAAAAAGACATCCAACATTCCCCAGGCAACAAAGCCAGCAGATACCAGCTTGGGGCGTATCGCAATAACCGCGACTCCGCGTCGATATTGACTTTCAATTGACCGCAATTCAGCGCTCGGTGGTGCCGCTTTTGTTTCCTCCATAAAGCTAGGCTCGACTGGGGTTATTTTACCACAGAAACACTAGCTGAATTTTATATGCCATGATACGATGAGGCAGATTTTGAGATCAGCTCAAGGCATGAATTATGGCGAAAATCGCAAAAAAGGCAGCGTCGGAATATAGCGCAAAAAGCATTACCGTTCTTGAGGGGCTCGACCCAGTACGTAAACGCCCGGGAATGTATATTGGTAGTACAGGCCAGGCTGGTTTGCATCACCTGATTTGGGAGGTCGTCGACAACTCGTTCGACGAAGCCATGGCCGGTCACGCCAGTAAAATCACCCTGCGACTACAGCCAGACAACTGGATTAGTGTCGAAGACGATGGTCGCGGTATACCTGTAGACATTCACCCCGAACAAAAAGTTTCGGCTCTTGAACTTGTTTTAACCAAGCTCCACGCGGGTGGTAAATTCGGCGGCGAAGCCAGCGGCTATAAAGTATCCGGTGGCTTGCACGGCGTAGGCGTGTCCGTGGTCAATGCCTTGTCCGATCACCTGAAAGCCGAGGTTCACCGCGAAGGAAAGATTTGGACCCAAGAATATAAAAAAGGCATTCCCCAGGGCAAGGTTAAGGCAGTAGGCACCACCAAGAAACGTGGAACCACCATTAGCTTCCATGCTGACGCCACGATTTTTGAAACCATCGTCTACGACCTACAAAACATCATCGATCACCTGCGCCAGCAGGCTTACTTAACTGCCGGTATCCACCTAGAGATAGTCGATGAGCGTACCGACACGCCGCACCCCTACGGCTTTTATTTCGAGGGCGGAGTCGCCTCATTCGTTCGCCACTTGAATGATCGCCGCGAAGTTAAACAGCCCAATGTTTTTTACATTCACAAATCAGAAGGCAATGTCGATGTCGAAGTAGCCGTGCAGTACACCGCTGAATACCATGAAAGCGTTCACTGTTACGCTAACAACATCGTTAACCCTGATGGCGGTACGCACCTGGCTGGCTTCCGCACGGCGCTGACTCGCGTATTGAACGGTTACGCCCGCGAAAAGGGTTACCTAAAAGAAAAAGACATCAATCTTACTGGCGAAGACACGCGCGAAGGCTTGACCGCGGTTATTAGCGTCAAGATTCCAGAGCCGCAATTCGAAGGCCAGACCAAGGGCAAACTTGGCAACCCAGAAGCCAAGAGCGCGGTAGAAGCCGTCTTTGGCGAAGCCTTTCAAGTATTCCTAGAAGAACATCCACGCGATGCCGAAGAGATAATCGGCAAGTGTTTATTGTCGGCCCGGGCTCGTGCAGCCGCTCGTGCGGCTCGTGAAACCGTGTTGCGCAAAGGCGCGCTAGAGGGCCTAACCTTGCCGGGCAAGCTAGCCGACTGTTCAAGCAAAGACAACAAGAACACCGAGCTGTACATAGTTGAGGGAGACTCGGCAGGTGGCTCGGCTAAGCAAGCGCGAAATCGCGAGTTTCAGGCCATATTGCCACTGCGAGGCAAAATTTTGAACGTCGAGCGAGCGCGTCTAGACAAGCTTCTAGCAAATAACGAGGTCAAAAACCTAGTCATTGCGCTAGGTACGAATATCGGCGAAGCATTTGATGTTACGGCTATGCGCTATGGTCGAGTGATCATTATGACCGATGCTGACGTTGACGGCGCTCACATTCGCACGCTACTGCTTACCTTGTTCTACCGCCACTTCCCAGAGCTTATTACAAGCGGGCACATTTATATTGCCATGCCGCCACTGTATAGAATTCAGGTCGGAAAAGAGGTTCGTTACGCGTTCTCTGACGAAGAAAAGGACGCGCACATAAAAGAAATGACAAATGGCAAAAAATCTAGCACTAAAGAGGCCAAAGAAGACGTAGAAGAGTCGCTCGCGGGCGACGTCGATGCCGTAGTGCAGATTGACGCCGGCGGTATAAGGGTAAACATTCAGCGCTACAAGGGTTTGGGTGAAATGAACCCAGATCAGCTGTGGGATACCACCATGGACCCGGCAGTACGCATAATGAAAAAGGTGACCATTGAAGACGCCGCACAGGCCGACGAAACCTTCGATGTTCTAATGGGCTCAGACGTGGTACCGCGCAAGAAATTCATTCAAACCCACGCGAAAGACGTAGCCAACCTGGATATTTGATGATTTTTTAAACAGGGGCTCTATTGACAAAACCTTAAGTTGTGTTAATATTTGCCCCCTTCGCTAGCAAACGGAGACGGTGTACACGATCAGAATTAGCTGGCTGCGGCCACCCTATCCTGTTCCTGCTAGATGAAGAGAGGAGGGCAGATGCTGCGTTCTTTGGCTACCCTGGCCTACATGTTCGTCCTGATGATCACCCTGGGAGCCTGCGGGGTGGAAGGCGATCGCGAGGACGGTTCCCACGATATGCTGGCGGAGCTCGCCGACGTCGAGGTCGCGGATCCGAACGCGCTCATGAAGATCAACTACTACTTCGTATCCAACCCGACGGCGGGTGGGTGCGCGAGTGCACTCCGGCTGTCCGCGTCGGGCACCGGCATCACGAACGTGCAGCCCTCCGGCTGCTGGGTGGACTACTGGGGTCCGGCTCCCTCGTGGGATCCCCTCAACTCGGCCGGAACGACCTACCTGTCCGACACCTGGTACATCCAGGGCACGGCCTTCGATAAGGACTACACGTCCGCCACGTACCAGGCCTGGTGTGGATCGACCGACCAGGTGACCGTGCGCGTGGTGGGAACCACGATCACGAGCCTCACCTACTGGTTCACGGACGATTACGACTGTATCTTCTAGCTGAGCCGATCGGCCAAGCCGGTGGTGATTTCTGAACCCGAGCATATACTTATGCCGGGTTCATTATTCTTTATGGAGAACTTATGAGAAGAATGCACTTCGCTATTTCAACGATTGTTTTCTCCGTATTACTCATTGGTGGTTTATTTTTATTGAACAAACGACAGGACCCTCTCTTGGAGATTATAAATGGCTCGTCATTAACTGATGCAAATCAAAAAGCTCAATTATCAGAAAATACGGAGGGTGATTTTATTACGAGTGATGGTATCCGAATTCATTACTGGTATTTCAATCGAGGTACCGATGTCGTCACCATTTTCTTGCACGGCGGCCCGGGCGGCAGCACTTCAGATATCAGGCAATTCGGGCAGGCCGAACGATATGCTGACAAATTTGGTTCTCTGTTGGCGTTTGATCAGAGGGGTGGAGGAGAATCGGAAAGAGATGCCACGGTATTAGGTGAGAGTGTAACCATTGATCGTTTCATTCAAGACATCAATGAACTACGTGAAAAAGTTATCCCCGATCACAAGATCGTAGTCTTTGGTCGCTCCTTTGGTGGTTTACTGGGGGTTCGCTACGCCGCTTCGCATCCGGAAGGCGTTTTGGGTTATCTTCTCGTTGTTCCGGGACAATTTTCTAGCGACAATGTCTTACTCGAAAAACAGCGGGCTGACTTGGTGACAAGCGTGGGTGGTCAGGAGGAGATGAATCGTATTAGCCAACAGGAAAAAGACATCGCTCTCAATATCCGAAAGCAGCAGGGTTCGCCCGATACCGTTCAACCGGATGATACTAATCATGACAATGACATTAGCGTTGGCGACGCATTGAGGGCAAATAGCGATTATTATCAACACGAAGAATATTCTTTACTGCCAAATCTTACCAACATACCGACCGTTGTCGTATACGGAGCCTACGACATGGAGGTGCCGCCTCTTGCTGTTGAAGCGATGAAGCCGTATCTGCCGGATGCGACCTTTGTGGAGCTACCCGGTGGACACGGATCGGCGTACACTTATGAGAAAGAATTTTTCGAGGGAGTGCAGAAGCTTTTCGATCAGGTTAAGGATAATCAGAATACTGAGAGATTTTGATTGCTTTCAACTCTTAAAACTTGCTTCTGTCCGGGGGCTTGCCTAAAGGGAGAAGATCTGCTATTATTCTTTTAGATATCCCCCGCGAGGGGGATTTAAAATACCAAACAATCGCTTTATTTGGCCGCTGTTGCAATATGAAATCCGCAATCTTGAACAACCCGGTGGTTCGCTATTTCCGCGAAGCTCGCGAAGAATTACGTAAAGTCACCTGGCCGAACCGCCGCGAAGTAATGATTTATTCCGGCTTCGTTATTGGGGTGGTAGTGGTAGTTGCTGCCTACTTTGGCGCTTTGGACTTTTTGCTAACTGCCGGACTCAACGCACTTATTAAACTCGTTACCAAATAAAATAGGCCAAAAGCCTGGAACTGCCATATGGCAAAACAAACAGCCAATTACGGACGACGCTGGTACGCCATTCATACCTATTCTGGCTATGAAGAGAGCGTGCGCGACAGCCTACTCCAACGTATAGACACCATGGACATGGAAGAGAAGATCTTCACTGTTTTGGTGCCAAAAGAAAAGAAGATCAAAATCAAAAACGGCCAGCGCCGTGTAGTCGAGGAAAAGATCTTCCCTGGCTATGTATTGGTAGAGATGATCGTGACCGACGACTCTTGGTATGTTGTGCGCAACACGCCAAACGTCACTGGTTTCATTGATACCGGTAACATCCCTACCCCAATCCCGAACGAAGAAGTTGAAGGCTTGCTCAAGCGTATCGGCGTTTCGGAGCCAGAATTCAAGATTGATGTAAGCAAGAACGATACAGTAAGCATTACCGATGGTCCGTTCAAAGGCCGGCAAGGTAAGGTTGATGAAATCGACGAAGCCCGCGGCAAGGTCAAGGTGCTCGTCTCCATGTTCGGCCGCGAGACGCCACTGGAACTCGACTTCCTCCAGGTCAAGAAAGTGTAATAAAAAATCGCCCCTCGAGGGCGATTTTTGTTTATCCTTCAATATTTGACATTTTCAGCAAATCTTGGCACTATCTTGCCACTAATAAACGATGTGGTCGCCTGGGTAGATTCCCGGGAATCCACTGTAAATACATTCGTTATGGCAAAGAAAGTAAAAGCCATTTTGAAGGTCCAAGCCATTGGTGGCGCGGCAACTCCAGCACCTCCGCTCGGTCCGGTACTTGGTCAGCAAGGTATTAACATTCAGCAGTTTGTCCAGGCTTTCAACGCGGAAACGCAAGATCGCCGTGGCGAAGTCGTACCAGCGGTTATTACCGTGTACGAAGACCGTTCGTTCACCTTCATCCTGAAGACCGCTCCAGCTTCTGAGCTTATTAAAAAGGCTTTGAAGCTCGGCAAGGGTTCAGGTAAGCCGCTAACCGAAAAGGTTGGCAAGCTGACCAAGGTTCAGTTGCGCGAAATCGCCGAGAAGAAATTGCCCGACCTCAACACCAAGAACGTTGACCAGGCAATGAAGATTATCGCCGGTACCGCACGTCAGATGGGCGTGGACGTGGAGAACTAAAACATACCCAAGTTCGTCGTCTGCGTTGTCGTGACTCCGGTGCTCGTTCACCGTACGGCTCAGTACGCCTCACTTCGCTCCTCGCCACTCCTAGCAGCCGAACGAACTTAGTATGTTTTACAGGATCTAGCGTGTAGAATAGAAAGGAATTAATCCAATCTATATGGCAGTAACAAAAGGAGGCTCACTTATTCTGCGATTGTACTTTGCAGTCGTGTCGGCAGTCACGTTGTTTATTCTGATGTACGGATTGGTCGACCTGCTGTCGATCGGCTTCAAACAGTACGTCTTTAAGGCAGCTGATGTGCCTACCTATCTGGAGGCCTGTGACCAGGGTGGAGCTTACGCCGGACAACCAGTACCGGCCGATGGCAGCACCAAGCCGCAGACCAAAGAAGAGCTGCAAGCATCGTGTGAGGCTCGCAACGCCGCAGCTGTTACCAACTACGAAAGGCAGAAAGCAGATACGGCAGTTCGTAACTTGGCACTAATAATCATCTCCCTTCCCCTATTCTTGTTCCACTTCCGAGTGGTTTACCGAGACTGGAGAAGCGAACACCAAGCTTAACTAACACCGGTTGTCGGAATTCGGTTGTCGGTTGTCGAGTTTATTTACGTTATTCACTCGATTCCCGACCACCGAAAACCGACAACCGAAAACTCTTAAAACAGTGGGAGCTCGTAGGGGCGCTAAAACCACACAACAAATATGTCACACAGCAAACGATTCAGTGGTTTGGCAGTAGACAAGAACAAAAAGTATCCAGTAACCGAAGCTGTTAACGTTCTTAAGCAGAACGCTACCGCGAAATTCGATGAAACCGTAGAGTTGCACTTCAACCTCGGTATCGATCCCAAGCAAGGCGACCAGCAAATTCGCGGAACCTTGTCGTTGCCAAACGGCACCGGTAAGAGCAAGCGCGTAGCTGCTTTCGTCGATGCCGCTAACGAAGCCGCCGCTAAGGCTGCTGGCGCGGACATCATCGCCGACGAAGCTTATTTGGAAAACTTGGCTAAGACCGGTAAAATCGATTTCGATGTTGCCGTTGCTGTACCAGCCATGATGGCCAAACTCGCTAAGGCTGCTCGTGTACTTGGTCCTCGTGGTTTGATGCCTAACCCAAAGACCGACACCGTTGGCCCAAACATCGCCAAGATGATCGAGGAGCAGAAAGCTGGTAAATTGTCGTTCAAGAATGACAACACCGCTAACGTGCACATGATCGTCGGCAAAGCCTCGTTCGACGCCAAGAAATTGGAAGACAACATCAACGCTGCTGTAGACGCGATCCGTAAAGTTAAGCCAGCCTCTTCTAAGGGTACGTACATCAAGTCTTTGACCCTTACTTCTACCATGGGTCCTGCGATTCGCCTGGAAGTCGTTGCCGTAGCCTAACAACTTTTACTTCCCGCAGAGCAAAAGCGAGCCTGAAGGGCTCGTTTTTGCTTGAAATATTTCTATCCCCAAGTTCCCTTACCCAGAGGCCGTTAGACTGATAAGGTTCAGGCAATTGAAGATATTTATATGAACCAGGATCTCTTTGGACCAGGCGGAAATTTGGAAAAACGCTATATTCCG
>CAZXUX010000025.1:0-14073 GCA_964644265.1 uncultured Gammaproteobacteria bacterium | reverse complement strand
TGCGAGTTTCAATACCTAAACCATCCGGAGCTTGGCCGTTAGTTACACTAATCATGCGACCAGACTTGCTGGCATGGGAGTCTTCTTGGCGAATAAGATCGTGCTCCTTATGAGCAGCGGCACTGGCGGCGCGTAATTTCAATAAGGCATCATAACCAACCATTTGAATTGTCTCCCCTACCCAATCACGATATTCGACCTGGAGCTGCTGCAAATCTTGAGCGCCTTTAACTAAACGTACTTGCGGCTTGGAACTGGCGTCGGTAGCCAAAGCCAGAAGCTGCGGCAAAACTGATTCCATACGCTTGGTACGCTCTTGCAGTTCCTCGGCTTGGACGCGTAATAAAGTGCGTAAACGTTCTGGCGGTTCGGCGACGTATTCGCGCTGTTCCCGGTTGGCGTGCATGATGACCAAACCCTTGCTAACCAAGTTCTCTAAAAGCCCGTAGCAAGTAGCGCGCGGTAAATCGGCAGCGCTAGCGATGACTTGAGCAGTGCTGCGACCTTGTTGGAGCAACAGCAAATAAATCTGCGCCTCTTTATCTGGTAGCCCAAGCTTATTAAGTTCTTTGACTAAGTCGGTGTACATAATTTTCGTAATACTTTCCAAGTAGTTTTGGCAGTTGATGACCAAGAAAAATCCTGCAGACGAACCTGGCCGGCAGTTCGTAGGCTGGCTCGCAGTTCTGGTTCTAGAATTATTCGCTCAAGGGCGGCCGTCCAAGACGGAATATCGCGTGGCGTCGCAAAAAGCGCCGCCTTGTTAGCTACCTCGCGGAGGGCTGGAATATCACTAGCCACGACTGGCGTAGCGGCCGACATAGCTTCAAGCAATGGAAGGCCAAAACCTTCGCCATTAGACGGAAAGACAAATGCCAGAGCCGATCGATAAAGAGCCGGCAAATGTTCTTCTGGCACGTAGCCCAAAAATCGAATATCTCTGGCTAGCGACGAAGCGACAGCCTTAGCCTCTAACTCCTTGCCGCCATAACCACGCTTACCAGCAAAAACCAAAAGCGGGGCGCAGCCCTTAGGCAGGCGCTTACGAACCCCCAGAAAGGCTTCGAGCAGTGTCTCGATTCCCTTCTTTTCTTCTATCCGACCTACGAAAAGCAAAAAATCCTTAGCTGGTAAAACGTAATGATGCAATACCTCGTCGGTAGCCGTGACTTGTGCTAGCGGACGCAAAGCGAGTGGCGTGACTGTCACTCGTTCTTCTGGAACCTTATACATGTCTAGCAAGTCTTGCTTGGTGGCCTGCGAAACAGCTAGAAGCGCCGAGGAATGTTTGGCCGCGCGGCGAATGGCCCATTCTTGACGGCGCAAACTCCGCGGTGCGTACGAGCGCGGAGCATGGCGAAAAACAATATCGTGTACCGTACTAACAATTTTTGCCTTACGGTGCAGTAAGGGGATTTCGTGAGCTGGCGAGAAAAAAACATCGGGTGGATACAAAAAAAGCTCGACACTAAGTCGGGCATGAGTCCAGCCTTTCGGCAGCCAATAGCGGAGCTCCTTCCAGGTCCAACCGGTGGGTAAAGTTAGATCAACCGGCTTTGGTAAAGGCGCATAAAGCACCACACAGTCGCCCTCAGGCAACGGCTCTTGCATCATAGCCGCCAACAACTGATGCACGTAGAACTCTACGCCGGTTGGCTGTTTTTTGACGAGCGCGCTGGCATCGATGCCGATGAGCATAATTACGTTTACTTGTGCGAGAGGTATTAGGCCTTAGGCTATTAGGCATTAGGCGGTTAGGGTTTCATTTGGCTTTATGCACACTAACGACCTAATGCCTAAAACCTAATACCTGGGCTTTATGTGCTAAACAGGCTTCGTTTATACGCTTCCAGGTTCTCTAAAGCAAGTCCTGTACCGCGAGCCACACAGAGCTGCGGGTCTTCGGCGACGTAAGTGGGCACGTTAGTGGCTTCAGAAATCAAGCGGTCAAGATTGCGTAACTGAGCCGAACCGCCAGAAATAACAATACCTTTATCCATGACGTCAGCCGAGAGCTCGGGCGGCGTCTGATTTAGCACATCTTTGAGAGCTGAAATCACACCCTCAAGCAATGGCTGAATTGCCTCGGTTACGTCATCGCTCGTGACTTCTATGATCTTTGGCAGTCCAGTGAGCATGTCGCGACCCTTAACGTCCATGCGCAATTTTTCTTGCAAATACATGGCCGACCCACAGCGGATTTTAATATCTTCGGCAGTGCGCTCGCCAATGGCCAAGTTATAGGTGCGACGAATGTGCTCCATGATGGCCTGGTCAAACTTAACACCGCCAATACGCACAGAAGTAGAGGCGACTATGCCGCCCAATGAAATAACTGCCATTTCGGTAGTACCGCCACCGATTTCAACAATCATGTGACCATTGGGGCTACCAATGGGAATGTTGGCACCGATAGCGGCCACGATTGGCTGCTTAATAATGTAAGCCGCCTTGGCACCAGCCGATAACGCAGCGTCAATAACTGCCCGGCGTTCGGTAGAAGTAATACCACCAGGCACCGCGATCATGACTTCGGGGCGAAATAGTCGCACGCCGCCAAGGGCTTTATTAATAAAATAGCGAAGCATGGCTTCGGTCGTGCGGTAATCGGCAATTACTCCATCCTTTAGCGGACGGCGAGCCACAATAGTATCCGGGGTGCGACCCAACATGTCTTTGGCCTCTTTGCCAACAGCCAAAACTGATTTATCGATCTTAGAAACGGCTACCACCGACGGCTCATGAATAATAATGCCGCGCTTGGGAACGTAAACAAGCACGGTGGTGGTGCCAAGGTCGATGCCGATCTTTTTGCTAAACATATTACAGTAGCTGTTGGCTATTGGCCGTTAGCCGTTTAGCCTTTACATGGCCGATAGCATTTAGCTGTTATCTACTGAGTGATCAGTGAGCTGCCAATGGCTAAAAGCCAACAGCCATGAGCCTAGCGAAGACGTACAGTGAACAACTTATCAGTGCTCAATTTGGTAGTGACGCGATAGGAGTCGTCGTAAAATTCTTCAGATGACTCTGGCGGCACGGCTGACGCCACCGTGTTACCAAAATTGAGGTCTAGGGTCAAACTATTGTCCCCTCCGCCCATCTGCTTAATGGCCTGCAAGCTATAGTTACCGCGGGCCACAGCCGCCGAGACCGAAGCCGGTAAATCATAAACAAAGGTGAGCGTGCCCTTTTGACCAGGCTCGATGGCAATAAATGCACCAAAACTAGTCATGCCTAATTCGTCCGCCACGGCCACCGTACCCGGGGCTAAAGTGGGGTTACGCGTTTTGTCGTCCTGCAAATTGCCCGAGACCGCAACCAAGGTCGAGCCGGCTGGCACATATAGCCGCGCATAAGTTCTGTAACGAGTGGTTTTCCAATCAAAGCCTCCGCGATGAGAATAAGCAATGGTAGCAGTAGCCCGATAACCACTGCCCTGCGGCTTAACAGCGTAAGTAACGTCTCGCTCGATAACCCGATCTGTCTTAAGCGAAGCTAAGTTAGCATCAATCAACATGAGCACATCGTCTGCCTGAGCAGGATTGGGCACTCCACCCCAGCCATAATCGGCCAGAGCGGCTTGCGTTTTAGGCTCAGAACTCATTAAAGCAAAAGTCTTCTCGTCAAAGGCCTGGTGAATCAAGGTAAAAATCTGTGGCCATGACGAGGGCGGCAGCGCCAACAATCGATCGACCAACTGATCGGTTAACAAGCTAACTATTTCCTTGCGTTGCTCAAGTGGAATGCCATTTTCAGCAAAGGCTACTTCTACCTGGTACTCAAGCAGGTCGGCTACGTTATCGCTAGTAAACGTTTGGCCCTCCACGGTAATTGGACCCACTAAAGACAACAAGCTAGAGATAAACGTGGGGGTAATACCGACCACACCGTGAATTTCTGGTACTGGCTGACCGCTCCACGCAACCTCTTGGCGCAATAGCTGAGTGGCGTCCTTGGCGGTTTGTGAAAAATCTGGCGACCAGGCTGCGTCGCGAAACCACCAAACTGGCTGGCCCAAAAAAGACACGATTGGCGGTGGTGGATTAACATGGTAGTCAGTGTTTTGCACCAAAGCATCAACCGCATACGAGTCGGCGGTGATCAAAGATGCAATGTCGCCATCTTTGATGGTCATTAAACCAAACACGCCTATAAACCCGCCGCCCGGGCGCAACTCGTCATTATTCAGAAATAGCACCAAAAACTGCCGTGGATCGTTTAGGCCGGCGTACTCGGGAGCAATGGCCGCGAAAGGCACCAGCACGTCGATACTGGCTAACAACTCCGGAATAAGCTCACGGAGAGGCGCAATGGCGGTGTCCAAAGCCGGGGTCAGATGCAGTTCGGCCAAGTGGTCTAAATCATTCTGAGCCAAACGCAAACGCACCTGCATTTCTTGAAGCTTTGAAAGCGAGCCGGCCAAACTAGACAACAGTACGCGCTTTTCATCGGCCGTTAGTTCGCCATACGGACGCGCCTCGTTGGTCGCGCCAAGCAACGAACCCGCGCCACTTAATGATGCAAAGATGTCTTCACCAATACGCACACCGCTCAATAACACAGCCACGGTTTGTGAAGCCGCGTCAACTGCAGACTTGGCACCAGATAGCTGTTCGCCAACCCAGGGAAGGGGTTGCAGATAGCTTAAAAAAACAAAGGCTTGGCGCATATTAGCCAATCCGTCAGCCGCCTCTTCTAGAGCCGCTTCAGCCGCTGCAAAATCGGCCTCATCCATAGCTGCCTGACCATGAGACATGGCCACTCTTACAGTCATGGCGCCAGATATCATTAGCCCCAGGCCGTATAAAGTTAAAACCAACGTAGTCAAAAGCCCTAACACGCCTATAACAAAAAACGCCCGGCGCCAGCGCCGACGCGGCGCTCGCGGCATGTGGTCGTGGGAAGTCTTTTGAGCTGGCTCCGGAAGGCTGACCGGAGCCGCTTCGCTAGGCAGAAAGTTTATCTGCATGATGCGGATACGGTTGTCGCGCGTATTTCAAAAAATATTTGATGGCGCTCTGTATGTGGCGGCGAGTAAGCGGATTGAACAGCTGCTGAAACAAAGAGCCGTCAGCCGAGGCGCGACGGTGGTAGTGTACCATGCTGGCCCGCGGATGATAGACGACTTTAAAGCCTTTTTCCCAGGTGCGGCGGCACAAATCCGTGTCTTCGAAGTACATAAAAAACCGCTCGTCAAAGTTGCCAATAGCCGCCAGCACACTGCGCCTGATAAACATGGCGCTGCCCATGATCCAGTCAACTTCCATGGTGTCGTCGTGCGAAACATCTTTCATTAAAAAATGATCAATCATGCGCTTACCAAAAGGCAACTTACCTAGTGGCGTTCGGCGTAAAATGGGCACCAAAGGCAACGGCGCTCGATAACACGAATACTGCAGTGTGCCGTCGGCATTTAACAACTTAGGACCAACCATCCCTACTTGAGGGTGAGTTTCCATGTACTCAAAAAGTGTCTCCAAGGCACCCTGAGAAGTAATGATGTCTGGATTAAACACTAAAACGTATTTGCCTTTCGAGGCCTGTATGCCAACGTTCATTGAAGCACCGAAACCGGCGTTGTGCGTTTGCGGAAAGTAGCGAACAAAAGGAAACTCGTGCTGCAGAACCGACTCTAGGCCAGCGGCCGGATTGTTATCGATGACGATCACCTCGTAGACCAACTGCGGACTCGCGCGGCGCAAAGCGCGGAGCGTTTGGCGAACCAAATCACGTTCAAAGGTGTGAACTATAAGCACCGAGAGGTCCAGGCTCGACTTAGGATCTAACATAGGCACGAATCACGCTCGCCTCCTCACGGCGGGTAGTTAAGGCATGAGCCCGTTTTTTGAGCATCTTAGGCACTAAACGTGGCGCTGCCAAGAGGGCGCGCCTGGTTTCTGGTTCGGCCAGCAGTCCATAGCCACAACGCAAAGCCTCACTAGAAGCAATCCAAGGGCCAAAGCGCAAGACATCGCCACAAGTTAAGTTCTTTAATAAAAAGAACAGCTGGTTGCGAGTGCTCATAGCCGCCGGGAACGGCCGCTGCTTGCGACGGTCGCGCCAACGATCAAGCAATCCCCGCTTTTCGGCACCGTACATGCCCCGATAATGATGCGCTGTGGCTGTGGGCACAAAACGAGTGGTCCAGCCGGCGCGACGCAACCGCAAGGCTAAATCACAGTCCTCTCTGTAGGCAAAAAAATCTTCATCCAAATACTCGTCGCCGTAAGCTACGTCGGCTAGAGCGGAAGCCCTAAACATAGCCAGCGCTCCGCACGGACCGATGAGGTCAGTGGCCGAATCATACTGACCTTTATCGACCAGGCCCGCTCCACGATCTTCTAGGCGCCAATTTTTGTTCAGCGCCAGGCCGGTGCTATCTAGAACATCTGACTTTACATTGTGCTCTAAGCCGTCTTCGGTCGTAACATTGGCGAAAGCGCGATAAAGCTTTGGCTGAACGGCTCCCAATTTAGGATCGCTGCGCAGAGCCGACACTAAGTTTTCAATCACCCGCTCGTGCAAAATCAAGTCGGCGTTAGTTAGCAAGATAGCTTTATCCGCCAGCCCCGCAGCCCCTGCTTGACCGCTCGCCAACTGCTCGGTGTTACGCCAGCGCTCCATGGCGACACGCATGAGCTGATTGTGACCTGGAGCGAATCCGCGGTTGCGTACATTACGAGCAATTAGGTACTGAGGATGGTGCTCCTGCAGGTATTCAACCGTGCCGTCCGTGCTTCCGTTATCGAGCACGCGGATAGTGATGTCCTTGTAGGTTTGGGCCGCCAAAGACGCGAATAAGTCCGGCAAATAACGGTAATCGTTCCAGACTAAAATATTTACCGATACATTCATAAATATTTCCTACCCCTTACTGCCGCGCGACTCAATGGACTTTTTAGTCACATCGAATCCCAAGTATTTACCCAGCATGAAACGCGTTTGCGATTCTAGGGCCGGCAAAGAGCCGAGTAAAACAAAAGTGACGGGCATTAAGGCCCACTGCACAAGCATAAAAATCCAGTTCCAACGCGGCAGATGGCCAGGCCGCGGCGGTAGCATAAAGAAACTCAAACCTCCGGTTACGAATACACCCAGAGTGGCGCCGCGCATCATCCACTCTAAGGTGTAAGGCGAATTAACAAAAAATGCACTCGCGGCTTGCGGAATAGTCCAAAACGGCAAATAACCCAAGAAGAAAATCAGTAATGGCGCCGTCGCCCAGGTAAACATGCCCTCGAGGTGATTGAACAAGTAGGTCGCCTTTACTAATCTAGAAATCTTTGGATGCTGACGAAATTTAGTCACCATGTAAGGAAAGTGCTCAACACCCCAAGCCCAGCGACGCTGTTGCTTGTACAGAGCTACCAGGCTTTCAATGTAAGTACGTCCAGTGACTGTATCCATTGAAACCGGCAAAAAAATCGGAGTTACGCGGTAGTCGCCGTCATAATGCAAAAAGGCCTGCATGAAAATACGAGAGTCTTCGCTAACCAAATCAGGCTCCCAGAAACCGACATCAACCAACATGCGCCAGGGCATGGAGTGAGAAGAAAAAGTCCAAAGTCGCTCAGGTCTAACCAGCTCAGACAGAAGCCAAAATGTAGTGCCGAAGGCCGCAATACGTACTGGCGCGGTGGCATTCCAGATGTTATTAGAAAATACCGTAACCGGCTGATAAGAAGAACGGGTCGGATTGGGCACGGTCAAATATGTGTAGGCCAAGTGAGCAAAGTACTGCGGATGGGCCACGGTATCAACATCAAAGGCCGAAACAATAATGTCGTCGTAAGGAATTTTATCAGCATCGATCAGTTTTTTGACTTCGTTACCCATCCACTTCAAGTTTGAACCTTTGCCAGCGATTTCTCCAGGTAGATCTTTGGGGTGAACGGTAAACAACAGCTCGGCGAAGCTGTCTTTGAATTTAGCTCTTAGAATTTCTGCGTTTTTCTGAAATCTTTCCTGATCTCTTTCTTCCCCACCAATTACTACGATCATCCGGTTTTGCGGATACTTAGAAGCCGCCAAAGATTCCAACGCGGTTTCTAAAATCGGCAGATCTTCGCGATAAGTCGGAAGCATTATTAAGTGGTGAATACGCTCCCAATGGGGTATGTCACGGAGTTTGTTATCCCAGTTAACGGCTAAAGTTTTGCGATACGTCCTATAGGCAACAATAACGTGCAGGGCAAAATAAAAAACTCGCAACATCCAGTAAAGATCGAAAATTATTATAAATACAGCGGCCGCCAGAGGGGCTGCGAACGACAGTAAAACAGCCATTCCAAGAATGCCCCAACTTAAGGCGCCTGGAATGATCTCCAGCCAGCGATGGTGACCGTATTGTCCGTAGGTTACAGCCATGTAATTATTGAGCACGCCTTAACGCGTCGCGCTTGGTGGTGGTAATGGTCGGCGCTGTGCCGTAAGAAGGAAAAGCAAATGGCGATGCCGCGCTGTTAGCTAAGCGACTAGTTACCCCGACATCAGCAGCGGACAAGTCTTTTTCTAGCGAGTGTATTGGCAGTTGCGCGGTAAACGACAACGCGTTAGCTATAGCATGACTGGCGCGCAGAGCGGTAGGCGAACCTGGACCAGAGATAAGTACTAACCCAGTCAAATCACTAAGAGCTACCTGGTGAGTGGCGAGATAGGCCGTAATGGCCGCTAAAAATCCTTCCGGAGCGCAGGCGATGGCCTCGGGTTCTAATTTCCAGCTAGACTGCTCACCCGCTGGGGTTAATAAACCGAGTACGAGTCGAGCGATGTCCTGACCATTTACATAAAGCATCATACCTTAGCAAAAGTATCCACTAGAACGACTCTCTTGGCCGCCAGTATTCCGGCCAAGAACCGGTCACCGACATCGCGACGGTAGGCAAATTCCTCGCGCGGCATAAAAGTATAGTTCACCTCGCGGCCGATTTCGCGCTCAAAGTCAGCAATCGCTTTTTGAATACCGTCCTCTTTTAGATCGCCAACAATAAGCACATCGGTCAAAATGCCGGGCGCGTCCGTAAAGCGGCCGGTCAAAATTAACACATCTAACTCCCCCTGCTTCTTGAGCTCTACGAGCAAAGAATTATTAAGCAACACAGCCACCTTCTTCATGACCGCTCGTAAATCATCAAAGAGCGGAAAGGCGCTGTTGGCCTGATAGTAGCGTCTGTTCTCCTGCTTGCCTTCTTCGTCTACTTCGGTCTGCGCTGGGTCTGGGGTGGCGTGCGCGACTTCGCGGACAATGCCGATATCGACCAGATTCTTTAGCTCGCGGCGAACAGAGTTAAGCTGCGCCTCTATGCGCCTGGCCAGCTCGCGCACAAAAAATGCTCGCTCGTTGTTTTCTAAGAAAAGCCCGAGCAGTCTGGCTCGCGTTCGCGAACCAAAAAGTTGCTCAATGCGGAAAGGAGCCTCTTCCACCGTGGGGCTAGCTGCGGGGTCAGAAAATGGTACCGTAGACATAGAGTCAGTGCCTCGTTGTCCAGAAAGGCATTTGGGTATACTCTAACCGTAAAGTCCCTAAAAGGGCAACCCATGACCAACTCACCCGTCCCGCCTATTAAAGCGGCGGAACTCGTGATTTTACCGCGGATCGGAGAACAACCCGGTCGTCCGCAGGAACACGACGTCCGCACCGTCCTCCATGCTCTACCGCACGGCAAAGGGCACGTCTTTGGTTTACTTAGCATTGAACACAAAGAAGAGCTGACCCGCGAGCGATTTGCTCACATTTTAGAAAGCCACCTGGAGCACTTAGCCGCCGATCTAGCAGATGACGTAAATCCAGCCAGGCGTTTTGAACAAGCGCTAGCCAGAATTAACCGCGACCTGGGCAAGGCAGCCAAGCAGGCCGCCCTGCCACTACACCGCTTTAGGGCAGTAATCGGCATAGTTGTTAGGGGGCAAATTTTTCTTTCAGGTTTCGGCGAATTGCAAGCTATTTTTCTTCATAAAACAGCCGATCGACGTTTTGTAATTTACGAACTCGACCAGCAGTTCGAAGACAAAGAAGAACACACCTGGGATAAGCCGTTCACTGCGGTTTTAGATGGCGAATTGCACACTAGCGACGCGCTATATATTGCCACGCGAGTAGCGCACCACGTTATTGGTCTGCAGGAACTTCAAGACATACTAGTAACACTACCGCCAGCCGGCGCCCTAGAGCGTATCCAGCAATTTTTGCCAACCACAGAAACCTATGGCGGGCTAATCTTTAGGGCCGCCGAAGAAGAAGTAATTAGTGGTGTAATAAAATCAAACCCTATCGGATCATTGAACGAGCTAGCCAATACCCACGCTCGAACCGCCAATGTATTGGGCGATAATCAGCCAGATCTAGCCGCCAGCCTAAAACACGGCGTTGAACAGTTGCGAAAAAAACTAGCTAGCCCCGGAACAAGAGGCGGCGGTGCAGTGGCGAAAAAAATTCTGAGTTTCGTGGTGCAGGGTCTTTCTGCAGTGGCAGGTATAGTGCTAGCAGTAGCCAAAAAACTTGGCCAAGCAATCCACCAGCTGTGGGTAAACCGGCGAACGCGCAGTGCCATGATGCATGGCGTTGGTCGTCGTCGGGGACGACAAGAGAGAATGGCTGGCGATCGGTGGCGTCCGTCGCGCCGCAGTCTGGCCGGCTTGGGTATTATGGTTGTTGTGCTACTTATTGGTGGGCTAATAATGAGAGGCGGACCGGGCAAACAGAAGTCCGATGACGCATACACTAACGACGTTAGTAGTATTGAGGGGTATATCTTAGCTGCCGAGGCAAGCCTAATTTATAAAAATAACGAAGAAGCACAACGTAATTTAGATAACGCTATTGCGGCTCTAGAATTACTGCCCCGCGACTCAGCCGAACAGGTTGCTGAGGCCGAGCGCATAGCTGAAGAACTCGAAACTTTATCGGCCAAAATTCACGGTATAACCCTACTCACGCCAACGGTGGTTGGTGACCTCAGAAAAACTGATGCCACCGCCAACCTACTGGCGGTCAGCAACACCACAAACGGCATTCAGGCGATTAGCGACTCCCTTGGGGTTTACAAATTAGATACCTCAAGCGGCAGTTGGATCAAGCTGGATGTAACAAGCGGACCCCTCTCCCGAGTAACGCATGCAGTGGGAGCTGGCGATAGCCTACTGGCCCTTGATACCACCGAACAGCTAGCACGCGTCAACCTAACCACCAAGACGCTTAGCCCTATTGCTAGTGGTACTAATGGCATGGCCAGCGTTGATGACATCTTCATCTATAACGACAGTCTATACGCCCTGACCTCGATGGATCAGCAGATAGTAAAGATGCGTCCCCAGGCCGAAGCATTTGAAGGTGGTACGCCCTGGATTAGTGCTCGTGCCAGCGACCTGTCGACCGCCCGAGCTATCGCTATCGATGCCGATGTTTATGTATTACTAGCTAATAAAATTATTAAGTATACGAGCGGCCGTGAAGCTACCTGGGCACCAGCCGTACTAAATCCACCCCTCAGCAACCCGCTCGATCTTTGGACATCCTTTGAATCTAAGTATCTTTATGTTCTTGATCCGAGCGAAATGCGCGTAGTCGTAATAGAAAAAGCTAGTGGCAGCATTGTGGCACAATTTGTGGCCGATAAATTTGCTCAAGCTGTGGGCTTTGTAGTAGAAGAAGGAACCAAGAAAATTACCGTGGTCACGACCACCGAGGCCCTAGAATTCACGCCGCAGTTCCTGGTTCAATAATCCAACCCCACCTACACAGATGCGAATATCGTAATAACAGATTCCACACAGATGACATAAAAGCAAAAACCCGAGCCGTGATGGCTCGAGTTTTTTGCATCTGTGTAAATCCGTTGAAGGATCTGTGTAAAATCTGTGTTACTTAAGGGTGACCTTGGCGCCAGCTGCTTCCAACTTAGCCTTCATGTCATCAGCCTCTGCCTTAGAAGCACCTTCCTTGACGGCCTTAGGAGCGGCGTCAACGATGTCCTTAGCTTCCTTCAAACCAAGACCAGTGATTTCACGTACGGCCTTGATAACGTTGATCTTGTTGTCACCAGCTGAGGTCAACTCAACGGTGAACGAGCTCTGCTCTTCAGCAGCAGCACCGGCGCCAGCAGCTGGAGCAGCCATCATCATGGCTGGAGCAGCAGCAGAAACGCCGAACTTGTCTTCCAATACCTTAACCAATTCAGCCAAGTCGAGGACAGACATCTTTTCGATGGTCTCAACCAAAGACTTGAACTTCTCTGGAACTTCTACGATTTTTGTTTCTTCAGACATAATCAGTTATTAAGCTTTCTTTTCGCTAATCGCACCGAGTACCGTAACTAGACCACGCAAGTTGCCAGCCAAGACATTGACGAAGCCGGAAACCGGAGCGTTCAATGTACCGACAAGCTGACCCAGAAGTTGCTGCTTGGTTGGCAGCGAAGCGAGCTGAACGACTTCCGCCGTGCTCATCAACTTACCGTCCAAGATACCGGCGAAGAGCTTAATGGACTCTTTCTCTTTAGCTAGCTCTTTTAAGAGCTTGGCAGCGGAGACTTCGTCATTGTAGCCAACAGCGGTAAGAACAGAACCTTCGAAGGCGCTAGGATCGACTTCGATTCCAGCTTCCTTGGCTGCAAGTGCCAACAAGGTTTTCTTGGTCACGAAGACCTCGACACCCTGTTCGGCGGCCTTGGCGCGGAGCTTATCCGCGTCAGCCATGGTGAAGCCTGAAACCTGCGAGAAGGCCGCGGCCTTCATGCGCTTCAGACGATCGGCAACTTTGGCCACAATCTCTGACTTTTCTGCACGAGATTTTGCCATAGTTTCTATGAATAAAAACGAGACCCATACGGGTCCGCAATGGAGAGATCCCACCTCGCTCCTGACGGAGCTACATTGGGGATCGATTCCTCGACAGGACTTACGGTAGTGCTCTACCGACCTGTTTTCTGCGGATTTCGATGGTGCGCATAGGGTAATGGATAATCGTGTCTTAGTCAAGGTTTTACCCTCAACCCAGCCTCGACAGTTGGTGCTTACGGCTTTATGCTAAAAACAATCGAACCTATGAAAAAAATACTTTTTGCCTCGTTTTTAACGGCTGCTTTGACGGCTACGCCGCTCATCAGCCAAGCCACAACCCTCGATATTGAAGAAAATCTCGATAATATCGTTTATATCGAGTGTGGCAGCTACCAAGATGACGTCTGGACACCCATTGTTGGTGGCTCCGGGGTGGTGGTGTCTAACAACTTGGTGTTGACCAACGCCCATGTGGTTGCCGACACCGAAACTGGCTACTACCACGAAGAATGCCGAGGCGGGGTTTCTGGCTCAGCCTACCTGCCACCAGAGCTAACCTTTCGTCTTGACCCGCTATTTGGACGTTATGACGATTACTTCGATTACGCCCTGATGGAAACCAGCAACGACTATGGCGGCTTAGTGAACCTGAATTCAGCTGCTACCTTTGCTAACGCTGATTCGATGATTTTAAACGAATACTTGTACGTTTTGGGCTATCCGGGAACCGGGGGCAACACCATCACTGCCACCGAAGGTAACATCGCCGGTTTTTTAGGAGACAACTGGATAAAATCAGACGTATACATTGAACACGGCAGCTCTGGCGGCGGCGCCTTTGATGAGCTAGGAAATTTCTTCGGCCTAACCACCGGGGCAGTGAGTAACGGCATAGGCAGCTTAAGCTATCTGCAAAACATCAATTCCATCATGGAAGACATGTTCGGCACCGACATAGTAGTGCGCGATTTTGACACACTCTATACACGCGACAACGTAGTCTGTGTGGATAACGATTGTTACAACCTGGCCGACGACGAAGGAGATCACCCGGATATCTTTGGTGGTATAGACGAAGACGCAGAATCGGCCGAGACCGGCGATGCCCTGGCAGACGAAGAGCAAACTGTTGAAGTCGACGACACACCTGAAACGACTACTACCGATGACGAGACCCCGGTCGTTGAGGAGTCGGTCGATCTGACACCCCCAGAAAACGGCCGCTATCAGCCAGAGCGATTTGATGCAAGTCTGCAGACTCGCCTCAAGGGAAGCATCCTGCTGCAGGTCGAT
>CAZXUX010000024.1:0-14089 GCA_964644265.1 uncultured Gammaproteobacteria bacterium | reverse complement strand
ACTTCCTACGGTCGTCCTCGCTGTCGTCAAGCCGTCGTTCGTCTCTGGCCCTCCTTACGTCGGGCCACACCACTCACCGCTCGCTTATGCTGCTCGCCTTGGCCTCCCTACGGTCGGCCACCCCTGAGTGAGACAAGCAAGACGGTGAGAAGAATAGCTGAATTCCAGACCTTTCGCAAGCGTGATACCATGAGGCCGATATGGAACGAGAGTACACCAACGATCAATTGTTTAATCCATTAATGGTCTTGCGCAAGGCTGGTTATGCGCCTTTTCGCGATCCGGTTACTGGTGACTCAAGTTTTGTTATTCGCTTAACTAAGGATTTTTATCCGCGGTTTCACCTGTACGTGGAGCGACGAGGTGAAAAAGTAATTCTAAGTCTGCACCTGGATCAAAAAAAACCGTCATACGGTGAGGGACATGCCCATTCCGGTGAGTACGATGGCCCTACTATAGAAAAAGAAATGGAGAGAATCGACGGTTGGGCTCGCAAGGTTTACTGGGAAAGCATTAAGAATTAAAACAATAAAAAGACGACCGTAAGGCCGTCTTTTTATTGTTGATTATTTACTTTGCTAGCTCGGCATCGATCATGGCCTTAAACGTAGCGTAAGGCGCGGCGCCGACTGAGTTGCCCGCCGAATCAGCTACCAGAACACCATTGATAAACGTCGCCGGTGTACCGTTGACGCCGGCCGCTGAACCGCCAGCTTGATCTGCTTGAACGATGGCTTTGGTCGCAGGATCGGTTAAGCAAGTGTTGAATTTGCCAACATCTAAACCTAACTGTTCAGCCAATTGCGGGTAGTACGAAGCTGATAGTGAGCTTTGATTGGCAAATAGGGCGTCTGCGTATTCCCAAAACTTACCTTGGTTGTCAGCGCATTCGCTTGCTATGGCCGCCGGCATAGCTTCAGGATGGAACGAGAGTGGGAAGTGTCTGTAAACCCAGGCAATGCGATCACCGTACTCGTCCTTGAGTTGCTGTAGGGTCGGGTGATGGCGCTCACAGAATGGGCACTGGAAGTCAGAGTACTCCACCACCACCACGTCGGCTTTTTTAAGATTACCGCGAATGTGATCGGCGTCAGTAATGGCGGGAATATCTTTGGCGGCTGGATTGCCAGTGCCAGTATTAGTACCTGCCACAGTCGGCGTGCCGGTGTTAACCGCTCCGCCGTTAGCGTTGGCCAAAAGACTACCTCCTGCAAATGCCGAATTTGCCAAAAGTGTCAGGGCTATACCAGAAACCAAACCGAAAACAAAAAGCATCTTTGGATTACCGTCGAAAAAACCACGCGTCCCCGCTTGATCAGACATAAAATAAACAATTATTGGCTACTTTGTTGTTTTGTCAGTTTAGTCGTTTTAGGCAGCTTTGACTTGTGATTTATCCACACTGTCAAAGCACACCCAAAGACAAAAAGCGTTATTGATAAGTATTGAGCCGGGGTCAAACCCCACCAACGGGCGTTTTCTACACGATAAAAATCTAAAAAGAACCGCGTGGCGCCGTACCAAACAGAGAAAGCTGCTAAATAAAAACTGTCGTTTCTTGGTCGCCGGGCTAACCAAAGGAAAACCACGGCCAGTAAAAATCCATTTATTGATTCGTACAGACCAAGATCGTGGCGAACTATTCCGTCTGGATATTTTACGCCAAGTAAAAAATGGGTGGCGGTGCCAGGGTGATCGTGAATCAAAAAACAGCCTATGCGACCTAGCCACATGCCAAAAGGTAAACCAAACGCTAAAAGACTTGCGTATTGCCAAAAATTAACGCGGCGAAGGCGAAAAAAAATAACAGTAGCTAGCGTGCCAGCGATCAAGCCCCCAAAAATAGATAACCCACCGTGCCAAATAGCCAGCGCTTCAAGGGGATGTGCTCGATAATAAGAAAAATCGTAGAGCAAAACATGACCCAAGCGCCCGCCGACTAGACCGCTCAAAATGAGCCAAGGCAAAAGATCGTAAACAACTTTTGGGTCTTGGCCTTGTCGCTTAGCTAACCAGCCGGCCATGCTTCCACCCAGCAAAAAACCAAGAGCTACGAACAAGCCCCAAACTTGAAGAGAGAAAAAACCGAGGTCAATTGTTGTCCACTCGATGAAGGGAAGCATGGGCGTTGATTAAAGTATTAAAGTTAAAAGATTAAAGTAGCAATAAGAGCCGTGTACCGCTTTAATCTTTAATACTTTAAAACCTTACCCTTGTGTGGGCTTCTGCTTATGCCAGTCGGTCAACGACTGATACGCGGCGGCGGCGCGATATAGCGTGGCTTCATTAAATGACTTGGCTTGAAGTTGTAGACCGACCGGCAAATCATGCGCAAAACCACACGGAATCGAAATGCCGGGCAGACCAGTGATGTTAGCCGCCGTGGTAAACACGTCAGCCAAATACATAGCAATGGGGTCGTTGAATTTTTCGCCTATGCCCCAGGCCACCGATGGCGCTGTAGGGCCAATGATTACATCAACCTGCTTGAATGCTTCGTCGAATTCCTTGCGCAAAGCATTGCGCACGGCTAACGCCTTTTTATAAAAGGCGTCGTAATAGCCAGCCGACAAAATAAATGACCCGAGCATAATGCGGCGCTTCACTTCTGTGCCGAAGCCCGTGCTGCGCGCATTTAAATATGATTGCTCCAAAGGACCTTCGGCGCGCGTGCCGTAACGCAAGCCATCAAAGCGCGCCAGGTTACTAGAAGCCTCCGCCGGCTGAATAATGTAATAGGTAGGCAAAGCGTAAGGAGCCGTTGGCAGAGACAATTCAACTATTTCGGCTCCATTGTTTTTGTAAACAGCGATTGCCTCTTCGACTAATTTGCGCACCTCTGGATCCATGCCATCTATAAAATATTCCTTGGGAACGCCGATTCTGAGACCCTCAAAGCTAGGCGTGTTAAGCTCGGCGATTGGCGTCTCGGGTAATTCAGCCGAAGTGGCGTCTTTGGGATCGCGACCCTCAATGGCCTCCATGATAAGCATGGCGTCTTCTACGGTGTGGGTAAAAGGACCGATTTGATCTAGGCTAGAGGCCAAGGCAATTAGACCGTAACGTGAAACTCGACCGTAGGTAGGCTTTAAACCAACAATACCGCACATGGCTGCCGGCTGACGGATAGAGCCGCCAGTATCTGAACCGAGTGAAGCTGGCACAAATCCAGCGGCCACCGCGGCGCATGAACCGCCCGATGACCCGCCAGGGATCTTGCTGGTGTCCCAAGGATTTTTTGTAATCTTAAAAGCCGATGTTTCGGTCGATGAACCCATTGCGAATTCATCCATGTTGGTACGACCAACAATAATCGCACCCGCCGCCTCTAGTCGCGCTACGGCTGTAGCGGTATAGGCCGAGGTGTAATCTTTCAAGATCTTAGACCCCGCCGCGGCGTGCTGGCCGGCCAAAAGCATGTTGTCTTTAATGGCTACTGGCACACCAGCTAGGCGCGGCAGCTCTTCGCCGCGAGCCTTCATGGCGTCGATCTCTTTGGCCTTGGCCAAGGCGCGATCATCGAAAGTTTCTAAAAAGGCTCCGATCTCTGGATCGCGGAGTTTAATATCAGCCAAACAAGCTCTTACAATTTCTTCAGCCGTAGCCGTGCCGGCCCTCACTGCGTCGCGGATGGCTTTGACTGTTTTTAAGGCGTCCATACTTAGGGAGTGGGTTGTAGGGGGTAGGTAGTAGGTAGCGACTAGGTGAATACACCAGGTACTTCTAGCGCGTTGTGTTTTTGCTTAGGGAAACCGGCGATAATCGCAGCCCGCTGCTGTTCGTCATCGACCGGCTCGTCGGCGCGGAATACATTAA
Organism: uncultured Gammaproteobacteria bacterium; assembly: GCA_964644265.1. Taxonomy (GTDB): domain Bacteria; phylum Patescibacteriota; class Patescibacteriia; order UBA9934; family UBA9934; genus JAGORL01. The sequence continues at coordinate 10,273 of CAZXUX010000024.1, read as the reverse complement.
CTGCTTCGGTAAGATAAGCTTTGGCATCAACGTGCGAGGTATCGACCTCTTGTAACTTAGCCACGTAATCAACAATCGACGGCAGCTGCTCGCTGAACAGCTTTTTTTCGTCTGAGGTGAGCTTTAATTTGGCCAGGCTGGCCACGCGATCAATATCGATTTCCATATTGCATTTATCGGTAAAAGTATTGGAGTTGTCGAGTATTAAAGTATTCGCGTCCGAACACCCATTACAACTCGAATACTGTGCATCTAGAATACTCGAATACTACACAATGTAAGCTATTCGTGGGCGATCATACGTAGAAACTCCGATTCCGACAAGATCTTTACGCCGAGCTCGCGGGCTTTGTCGGCTTTGGAGCCCGGACTCTCCCCCACTACCACGTAATCGGTTTTTTTACTGACTGATTCTGAGACGTTACCCCCTAACAATCTGATCTTCTCTTTAGCTTCTTCTCGGCCAATATTAGCCAATGTTCCAGTAAGCACAAAGCGCTTGCCCATGAGTACGCGCTTAACTGCTTTGGCTTTTTTTATGGTTACACCGACTTCGGCGAAGTCTTTGAGCAACTTTCTGGCTTGAGCAGAAGCAAAGAACGTAGCTATTTCGTGGGCCACGGTCTCGCCAACGTCTGGGACTTCGACCAGCTCCTGTTCGCTGGCCGTGGCTAGCTGGTGAATGTCGCCAAAGGCCTGCGCCAAAACGAAGGCCGTTTCGCTGCCCACATGGCGAATTCCTAAGGCGACTATGAAGTCCTCGAGCTCAATGGTTTTGTGCCGGGCAATTTCGTTTACTAGTTTGTTGGCCGAGACCTGAGCAAAGCCTTCAAGAGCCAAGAGATCGCCCGGTGTTAAGCGGAAAATATCAGGAGCGATTTTGACTATACCGGCGTTCAGCAAGCGCTCAATAATCTTGTCGCCCAAGCCGTCGATAGCAAAGGCACGAGCGGCGTGCAGTACACCCTCGCGCTCCATGGCGTAACAATTTTTATTGGTGCAATAGTAGGCCACTTCGCCCTCGCGTCGAGCAATTGGCGAGCCGCACACCGGACACAGCTTGGGGATCACGATGGTCTTTTCTTTGCCGGTGCGGAGCTCGGGTAAGACTTTGATAATTTTAGGAATGATGTCGCCGGCCTTGGTTAAGACCACAGTGTCGCCGATCTTCAAACCCAGACGAGCGATTTCGTCGGCGTTATGCAAACTAGCATGCACCACGGTAGTGCCAGCTATAAAGGTAGGGGTAACGTTGGCCACCGGCGTCAACGCGCCGGTGCGACCCACAAACCATTCAACCGCCTCGACTCGTGTGGTCGATTCTTCGGGCGGAAATTTCCAGGCGACCAAACCGCGGGGCGTTTTGCCAATTACGCCAAGCTCGCGAAAAACCTTGTCGCTATTTACCCTTACCACCACGCCATCAATCCAGTAGTCGAGCTGGCTGCGTTTTTTTTCGATGCGACTAAAAAACTTCTCGACCTGGGTTAAGCTTGCGCATTGTTCGCCGAGACTGGTCTTGAAGCCAAAAAGCTTTAATAGCTCAATGCCAGCGGCGTGGGTGGTTAAACCCGTCTCGCCCTCGACGCGCCAAGCAAAAAAACTCAAAGGACGCGAAGCGGTAACGGCGGGATCAAGCTGACGGATACTGCCCGCAGAAACGTTGCGCGGATTGGCGAAAGTTTCTTCGCCTCGTTTAGCTCGCTCTTGGTTCATTTTGTCGAAAGCTTTTTTGGGCATGTAAATCTCGCCACGGATTTCAATGCGTCCATGTCGCGACGCCAAGCGCTCGGCCGCGCCTTTAGAGACGGCGAACTGCTTAATAAGGTGTCGTACTTCGCTGTCGCTTGGTTGGCGAAGCGATAGTGGCACAGCCTCGATAGTTTTTACATTATTAGTAACGTCTTCACCAACGCGACCGTCACCGCGAGTAGCCGCGGTGGTCAGGATCCCGTCTTGATAAACCAAAGACACGGCTAGACCGTCTATTTTCAACATGGCGTAATAGTCTAACTGACGACCTTCTTCTAGTTTGCGCAAACGAGCGTCCCAAGCAATCAGCTCATCAACGCTAAACACGTCTTCCATCGACAGCATTGGCTGCTGGTGCTCAACCTTCTTAAACTTGGGTAAAGGCTGGCCACCGACCCGCTGGGTTGGCGAATCGGGAGTAATAAGGTCGGGATACTGCTGCTCTAATGTATAGAGTTCGTGCTTGAGCGAATCATTGACCGCGTCGGAAACCACTGGCTGGTCTAAAACGTGATATTGGTAGCGGTAGCGATCAATCAGCTGTCGCAGTTTATGAATACGTGCTTTAGCCTCAGCTTTTGACATTTTGACCGACATAATTATTGAGATATTACCATTGCCGGCCATACTTTCCTAGAGCTGGCTTCGATTATAAAAAACACACTCGGGTGGCCGAGTGTGGAACGTGGCGCCGGGTGCTAGCCCCGACCGAAGGTCTTGCTGACGAACCGGGCGCCGATGCGCCCAAGGCTGGCCAGAAGCGGCCAGGCGAAGTACCGGACGAAGGCGACCGACACCTCCGACACGACGCCGCAGGCGACGATGATCATGACGCAGATGGTCACGATCGCCGCCCAGGGCATGCCCTCGAAGGCGCCCGTCTGCCACAGCCAGCGGCACATGGGCACGCCGATCACGAATGCCGTCAGAACCCGCTTTGCCATCCTGCCTCCTTTGTGGTCTCAGTATCGCCGCGAAGATTTGAATTGTCAACTAAGTAAATTTAAGTACCAATTCATGATTTGTTCGCCACACAGCATGGCCAAAATTGTGGCCATGGCCATAAAGGTGCCAAATGGCACATGGCTGCCAAGCGTGCGTCTTTTGGTGGTGACTAACCAAACTCCAACGACGGCTCCAAAGATGTAGGCCGCCAACATGGCAGTGATGCCAATCCAAGGGCCCAGTAGAAAACCCATCAGCATGCCCACTCGCACGTCGCCGCCACCAACCCAACGACCATTAGAAAATAAAAATTGAATCGCAAAAAAACCACCTAAAAATAAACCGCCAAGCAACATAATTACCGGATCCATGCCGAGCGCCAGGTTCAAAACAATAACGGCAATTATCGCCGGAATGGTAATGCGATCGGGAATTAGCGAAGCGCGGTAGTCAAAAACAAAAACCAGGACCAAGGCAGTGACTACTATGGCGTCACGTATAAACAAGAGCCATCCTTCGCTAAGCAAAACAAAATCTGGCAAAGCATCTGACCACACCCCCGCCGCCCGAGCGGCAAAAACTAAAAACAAAAGAGCAAAGGCGGCTTCGGTGGCGGGATACTGCCAAGGTATGACCGCCTGACAACCACCACAGCGCCGACGCACCGCGAAGTAACCGAACAGTGGCAAATACTCAAGGCCACTAGCTGGCTCGGCGCAAATGGCACAAGACCGAGCCACGGTGAACATCAAGCTCTCTCTAGTGCGCATGACCAGGGCGTTGACTACGCCACCAACTAACAAGCCCAGCACGGCCGCACCAAAAAGTATCGGGATAGACATAGAATTATTGACCGAGCGCCGGACAAGCGCCGGCTCGCAGACCGTCCGGCATGGCGCAGTTCAAGCCCTTTTGCAAACCTAGTAGTCTGGCATTTTTTTCTAATTCAAAAGATATGCCATAGGCCGCGTTATTACCGGTGTAACAATAGGCATTCGATACCCCGCCACAACTGGAGCGCCCTTTAAGGCCAGCGGTGGGCGGCGCTGGTACAACATTCACATAAGCAGTCTGCGTTTCGCCCTCGCGACAGGGTGGAGCAAAACCATCCTCAGACAAGCAAGCGCTCGTGGTGGTGCCAAGTGGCAAGGGTTCGGCCTCGGTTGGATAGGCGGCAGCGTCATTAAAATATAGTTCCAAGCCGAGTTGGACTTCGCGTACCTGGGCCACACGCGCTATGTCGCGGGTTTGCGCTCGCGCAGATAGGACAGCCACTCCTGAGGCGGTGCCGACTGCACCTATAATGAGGGCTGCAGAAAGAAGTTCTAGTCTAGACATCATAGGGTGTGAGTTTTCAAATATTTGAAGAGGTCAGAGGGGTGGTGATGCATGGTGAGTACGATGTCTGAAATACCGCTGGCTCGCAGCGCCCTGACGGCCCCGGCCGACAAGGCTGAGGCTACAACTATAATACGCGATTTTACGAGCGACGGCAGACTACGCACACGCTCCATAAACAACTTAGGGTCGTCAATAAAGGAGGCGTCGACAACCAGCATGTTCGGACGAAACGATACCGCCTTGCGTTCAGCGTCGACTAAGTTCTGAGCCAATTCAACATCAAAGCCCTCGCGCTCAGCCCGTTTCTGATAAATATCGCGCAAGAAATTCGGCGGTAAAACAAGTAAAATATTTGCTTGGCGCTTAATCATACTTCCTTGCCGCGCATGGCTAAGCCTGCTGCCACGGCCAGGCGTGGGCCTACTTCATCAAGCACTAAACGCTCTTCGGGCAGGGTGGCTACTCTGGCCCAGGGATTACCCAAATACACGTTGGCGTTTAATGCCGAAGTTAAATATGGAACAATACCCGGAATGTGCGAAGAGCCGCCGGTGATTATAACCTTCTCAACCGTACTATGCTCGTGGAATTCTTGCTCGGCGTAGAGCTGCAAGGCATAGGATATTTCGTGCAGGATCGGCTTAAGGGCCACCTGTAGTGGTGCCGGCAAGGTGGATTGCGACTTGTAAGCCAGATCGCGCTTCATAGCTTCTGCTTCTTCAAACGACACGCCCATGCTTTGCGCTAGCGCCTGAGTAACTGCGGTACCGCCAGATTTTATGCCGCGCGTTAAATACGGCACGCCATCTTGGATGATCACAACGTTGGTGCGCTGAGCACCGATATCAACAATCATGACGCGCGATGGATCTTTGCCTACCAAGGCTCTGACCAAAGCGAAGACCTCGGTTTCTAATGATAGCAATTCAAGTTTGGCCTGACGGAACAGTTCCAAGTACTTAGCAACTAAGGTTTTTGGCGCACCGGTAACCAACACGCGGATAAACTGCTTATCCTTGTTTGGACGATCCGCCTTGGGTGCCTCGACCAATGGCTCACCGGGTGTTTTTTTCGTCGGCTCCTTATGGCCAGGCTTTTTGGGTAGTAGGTCTTTGTCTAAAACGTTAGAGTCTAAGACCATGTCTTCTAGCGGCATGGGCAAGAATTTTCTGGCTTGAGATTCGATGGTAGCCTTAAAATCTTCGGTTGCATCTTTGGGAATTGGTAAGGCTAACATGATATGAAAAACCTGCGAGCTCGGCAGCGAAGCAATGGCCTTGGTGGCCTTAGTTTCTGCTTTAACTAGGACATCGCGTAAGACCTTAGCTGCCTTGGCCGGATCGTCGATTAAAGCTCCGTTGGCTTGATTGGTAGCAGATTCCGAATAACCCCAGCGCCGTAAATTCAAGCGATTTTGTTCCAGGCTTAATTCGACCATCTTGATACCAGAGGTACCGACATCAATACCCAAAAAACCCGCGAATTGCTCTTCTGGTTTTTTGCGCTTAAATAGCCCCATACTCCGCGGTAGTATAACACGTATTTCATTGACAAGTTGCTATTTTTTAGCTATCCTAGCCGGCGGTTTGGAGGGCTCATGGAAAGCGTTCGAGAAAAGCAGCTACGGGAGGCCGAGCGTCGCGCCGAGATCGTGATCGATCCCGGGTTCGCCGATGCCATTCGGAAAGCCTGGGGCAATAGCCTCAAGGTGACGTGGATGACGCTCGGTTACATCAGCGCCCACGTGGACTTCCGCGAGGTGCGGCACTCCGACGGGTTCGATGGTCGCATCGAGGAGTTGGCCAACAAGGCCAAGAGTGTCGACGACTTCATCGAGGATCTGCGAGACGTTGCGGTGCTTAGCTAGGCAACACCGACAACCCGCCCGCCCGTGCCATATGCGCACGGGCGTGTTTTTTTTATAACGTACAATAGTAAAGTCAAAGGAGGCGATGATGCGAGTTCTAGCGCTACTCTTCATGATGCGCAGAATCGAAGTCGAGGGCACGAGTGCGAATTTCGATACGCGACACCGAGCCATGGCTACGCCACCGGCGCCACATCGACTCAAGGGTCGTGAACTGAGCGGCGGCTGCGACAACACGGAGTGCGAGCCGCAGATCAATCCGCGACACCGCGACGACTCGTCGCCCAATCCAGATACAGGCTGAGGGTAACTTAGCCTGTTTTTTTATTGACCCTTCGACTGCGCTCAGGATCGTTGACAAACGCAATTTTTCTGCTATCCTTGCTTTATCTTCTTTTTATCTCGTTCAGCCCCTTCTTCCTTCCCGGGAGGCACCATGATCGAACCCGAGGGGTACGACTTCCCAGGTGGCTTCCCGCACGGGAAGCCGATGAGCGCCAAGCAAGAGGCGCGGCTGCGACGCAAGGCAGCCCGCCAAGCTCGGCGAGCTGCCGAGGGTGCTCGCAACCGCGACTACCCGTCCGCTTACGACCTCGATCGCTACATCGAGGCGACCGAGGAGAGCGAGGAACTGCCCAACGGCTTCCAGGCCGCGCCCGCCCAGCCGGCCGAAACTACGCAGGCACTCTGATCACACGCCCCAGCCTTCTGGGGCGTTTTTTACCCGGCAGCTGCCGGGTTTTACCCCGTATGCAAATCAATGGTTTTATTTACTAAAGCGTCGGCGAGTTTGTTGTATTCGCGGCGGACATGGGTGAAGGTAATTTTGCGGAAGTGAGTTTTGAGATTGTGAATTTGTAAAAAGAGTTTCGCTAGCTCGGCGTTCTTCACTCGATATTCGCCGTTCAATTGTTTGACCGCAAGTTCAGAATCAAGTCGAGCTTCGACTTCGTTGTAGCCGAGTTCGTGGGCTTTCTCTAAGCCAGCAATAATGCCGGTATATTCGGCCTGATTGTTGGTTGCCACGCCTAAATACTTAGCTGCCTCGGCAACTACTTTTCCATTCGAACCATCTTCGTTAACCTCGAGAAGCACCGCGGCGCCAGCTGCTGGACCGGGGTTACCTCTTGCTCCGCCGTCAGCATACATACGGACTCTCTTGAGCATAAAATTAAAGTATTAAAATTTAAAAATTAAAAATCGCTCGTGGATCGCTGTAAGCGCTTAACAAAACCCGCAATCATACGTGAAATCTCCAACGTGCGTTCATAATTCTGATCAAATGTAGCAGAAGAAATGTATTTTACATCAAGCCCGGCGTAAAGCAGAGATCGGACCTCACCACAGGAACCTTTAGCAATTTTTAAATAACGAACAAATGTTTTCGCTGAGCCCGATTCGTGACCTTCGGCTACATTATTCATAATCGATAGGGTCGCACGACGAATCTGCGAATTAAAATCACGATCCGAAAGTCCTTTCGTGAAATTAAACACATTTTTAACTAATTCCCGGGACTGTTTCCATATCTCCATCTTTTCAAACTGCAAGTACCTCTTTTTCTCTGTCACAACTTTAAATTTTAATACTTTAATTTTTAATTTAATGGTCTCATGTCAACAATCCTAAACTGTATCTCCCGTTTGCCATTCCATTCGTTAACGCCCGGCTCATATGCTACATCAACTCGGTCCCCGGGTTTGAGTGTTTTTGCTAAATGGCCAAAGCCAAAGCCGACGAGCTTCTTCAACCCGCCTTCGGGTGGCACAACAGTCAATCGCAGATGATTGCCACTGCTACCCATAACGTCAGCCTGAACGATGCTGAGATTGGTCGCAGCGAAAACCGGCTGACGATTACCTTCGCCAAATGGCTGTAAGCGCTCAAGTTTATCGAGCACGTCCCAAGTCATGTCGGTTAAAGAAACTTCAGCATCGATAATCAATTGATCGCGTACTCCCTCGGGACCGTAAAAATTACAGGCAAAATTATCGACCTTGGCTCTAAATTCGCTGATATGCTCAATGGTCGCCACGGTCAACCCGCAAGCCTGCGGATGTCCGCCGCGCTTTACGAATATTTCGCCACACGCATCCATGGCCTGCACCAAGTGAAGTCCGCCAAGGCTACGTCCCGAACCAACCCAGTGCTGCCCCGCTTTAGCAAAAGCAAAAGCTGGTCGAGCAAAATCAGATACCAAACGCCCGGCGATGAGACCAACAATCCCTGGTAACCAAGTTTCGCTGTAAACCACCAACACTTGGGCATTATCGTTGTGCTTAGCGGCGTGCAGCTTAGCCTCTTCGTATGAAGCCTTAAAAACATCCTGTCGTTCACGATTCAAACGCTCGAGCTCAAACGCGGCCTGGGCAGCTGCCAGATCGTCTGGCGCCGCAAGAGCGTCGAAAGCAAGTTTAGCTGAAGCTAAACGACCTGCGGCGTTGAGCCTAGGGCCAATGCGAAAACCAATCGTCGTGGTATCAATCTCGGTTGGCGAGGTACCGGCACTGGCTAAAATCGCCTTCAGTCCCGGTCGGCGTGTTTTACGTAAGACCTGCAATCCAAAATATTCGAGGGCTCGGTTCTCGCCCTTGAGCGGCATGACATCAGTCACGGTGGCAATAGCGACCAGGTCAAGCAACCAACGCTCGTAACCCTCAGGAAGCTTCGCTCCCCTTTTCCGTGCTTCGTCGAGCAAAGCCCAGGCAAACTTAAACGCCACGCCAGTGCCGCACAAGGTTTTGTTGGCGTAAGTTTCGCCAGGCGCCAAAGGATGCAAAACTATTGCTTTGTCGGGAAAATGCTGACCCAACTGGTGGTGGTCGCAGATGACGGTATCGATACCTAACTCGTGCGCTTTTCCTAGTTCGAGTCCATTGGCAATACCGCAATCGACAGTAATCAAAAGCTTCACGCCCTCGGCGCCAAAACGTTCAACCGTATGCATGGCCACGCCATAACCATCCTTCTCTCTGTCCGGCAAAAACACCGAGAGCTGCAATTGAATGTCTAACGCTTTAGAGATGTCGGTGAGGGTAGAAAAAATGACTGTGGAACCACTTACACCATCGGCATCATAGTCGCCGTGCACCACTATTGGCTCGTCTTTATCGAGTGCCGCAAAAACACGCGCCACGGCTTGGTGCATGTATTGGAAATCGTATGGCGACAACACGTCTCGTTGCCACTCCGGCTGCAAAAATCGTTCAACGTCTTCGGTAATCCCCCGGTTGAGCAATAACTGCCGGAGCAGGTCTTCTTCGACTCGCGGTGCAATAGACCAAATTTTGCTCATGTACGCAGGAATGACAACATGGTAGTTAGCAATAACGAACACAGCACCAAGCCAGCAATTATCGCCCACAAAAGTCGGGCATTTTTTGTTTGTTTCAGCATAAACTCCCCACTAGCGTAACTGCCCCGTAAGCACTTGTCATTTTTTTTCTGGGGACAGGCTTGTACAGTGTTGGAAATTTGACACTTTCCCGTTCTTCACTTAGTATTGACAGCCCCTTCTTTACTTTTTATTCGAGTACGGTATTTCTCTCATCTCTTAATGAGGTGGACGAAATGCCGCATTCGAAGATGCATTTTGGTAAACCGAATTTTCGGAGCTAGGGTGTGTCTGCGGCCACAGGGAGAATAAGAGTATGCGCCTGGCACTCATGTGCATTCCCGTCCTTCTCTGCACGGGTTGTTCCGACAGCGGTGGACCCGTCAAGGAGGACGGCAACCCCGATCTCGATGCGATCGCTCAGCTGATCGATGACAACAAGCTCAGCGAAAACGACTTCCTGGAGATGGGTTTGTCCAACGACGAGATCCGCGACCTGGTGTTCAAGGTGGGTATCCTTCGCGGAGCCGCTGAGGACACCTTCGAGCAGGAGATCTACGGCGACGCGCCCGAAGCCCCTCTCCTGCGCGGTGCCTGCACGCAGGATGTCGAGAAAGCAAACCTGTCCGGCGACACCTACTCGTCGACCCACTTCAACGACACGTGGTGCGACGCCGACGGTTCTGACGTCGATTGGCTGTACGAGTTCTACCCGTCGTGGGCCGACAACTCCGACAACTACCGCTGGTACGCCTCGGACTGGTGGATCCGGACGACCTTCGACACGGTGTACAGCGGTAAGCTGACCGGCTACACGCTCTGCTCCAGCCCGGTGGGGATCTGTCTGGGCACCAACGGAGTGACGGCAGCGGGTGGAGCAACCGCCGTCGCCAACAACTTGTTCATCTCTCACTGACGCGGTAGCTACTCGACAGTGACTAGGCCTCCTGGAATACTCCAGGAGGCCTTCTTTCTACTTCACTATGAAAAATTGTGAACAGACTTAAGCTTGAGTTGGCTATTTTTAAATTTTT
>CAZXUX010000023.1:10329-14299 GCA_964644265.1 uncultured Gammaproteobacteria bacterium | reverse complement strand
AGCTGGGTATTTTTGTGGTGACTGACAGGACATGCCACTGCGGCATGTCCGTCCGGAATCGAACGCCGGAGTGATGTTCCGTCAGCAGACGGAACCACGAGGCGGCGGCTAGACCGAGGGGAGTGACGACGACCCGAGAGCCGGAGCCGATTCCCGGTAGGGTCACCACAAAAAAGATCACCGCAGGGTGGTCTTTTTTTTCTAGGATGGAAGTATACCCATAAAGATCCCATTGAAGAGATAAATAAACTTTAACGCGAATGGCCGTTAGCACTCAGCTTGTCCGAGGCGGTGTGATGTTGTATGAAGGTTAGGCGAGTCTCATTAGAAACGTGAGAGTAAGGGGGTGATTCTACTTTTTATGACAGAAGATATATTTTCACAAGCACTCAATGCTCAAACTAAAACTAGTGATTTTATCGTTGGCGAGGATAGTTTTAAAGATTTAGAGATCCGGGACAGCGGGAACGGAAAAGGATTCTATTATTTCTTTGATAGAGCTAATTCGCGTATCATAAAACGTTTTGTTCTTGGTGTATCAAAAAGCGGCCTAAAAACCTGCTGCGAAGTGACGTTCATAGAAAAAGACGGGAAATATACACCAAGACTCAGTTTTTCAATCCGAGATGTAGATAATGATATTCAAAAGGAAGAAGTTACGTTGGACGAAGAGACAAAATCCATAAAATCGCGTGTGTCCCTTGATCAACAGCATCAAAATCTTTGGGATCTCATAAACTTTATCAGGTCAGCAAAAAATGTAGATGTTCCAAAGGAACGTCTAGTCACCGTTTCCGTCGAAGATCTCGATATTCTCAAAAAAGTAGCCCATCATAAAGATTTTGTGGGAGAAGTATTGAGAATATTCTCATCCCCTGACGATCAAGACATTCTCCTTGATGCAAGCAGGGATGACGTTGAGGATTTGCTCGCATCTGTAAAGCATGCCCGAAACAAGAAGGCTCTCATGGAAGTTAATGAGCTTGTTTCAAATGACACGTCCTCGGAAAAAACACTAGAAAACTGGATTAAAGAAAATGAGTGGGTATTTGGGATTGAGTACCTAAGAAAAATGGATACTACTAAAATTGGCTTGCATTCCGATACGGATTTCTTGGTAGAAAGCCTAGACGGATTTATTGATCTTATTGAATTGAAGAAAGCCAACGTAAAACTATTTAATTGGGACAATAGTCATAAGTGTTACTATCCAACATTTGATCTTTCTTACGTTCTGGGTCAGACCGTTCACTATATTGATCGCATGGAAGAATACAGACATCAATTACTTGATGAGGATGGGCTTAATGTTTTAAAGCCGCGTGCCAAAATTGTCATCGGCAGGTCAGAAGACATGGACGAAAAAGAAAGAGCAGCACTTCGCCGATTTAATGACACCCTGCATAACATTGAGATCCTGACCTACACAGAGATAATCCAACGTGCAGAGAAAATTGTGGCACATTGCTCTACGAAGGACACCGATTCTACCAACGATGGTTCAAGTGATTTGAATGTGCCATTCTAGCTATGGAAATTTCACCTGAATCTGTTCAAGATTTTAAGCGCATATTTCAGGAGCAATATGGAGTTAAAATGAATGATGAAGATTCTCGTGAATCAGCGCAGAATTTGGTCGATCTGTTTGAACTACTAATAAAAGTAGATCGACGATTAAAAACGGAAAATTAGTATAGTTATGGCAGAAAATAACGCCCATATAGAGCCATTTGAAAAACGACGAAAACGTTTTGAAGAAGGCTCCCCAATTGAAATAATCGAGACCCTACTGAACTCGATTAGCAACTATTTCAATAATGAGATTAAACTGACGGTGACCGAGAACAATTTCCAGACATCTTTAATGTTCCTTGGTACTCACGCTATTGCACTTACAATATCTGAGGCATTTTTCAACGAATCAGGGGAAAAGGGTTATAAGAAATTTCTTGAAAATTTCGTGGATAGTGAGCAGATAAAATTTTCGAGTATTGCGGATGTAGTTCACGATTGGCGAAACATATTGGCACATCAATGGCTGGGCATGTCTGGTCACAGCATAGGGTATGACTACGAGCAGCAAGAGGGGTGGCGTATCGAGAATGGTGTTACGATAATAAATCCAAAAATTTATTGTGACACTTTCCTCGGAGCATTTTCGTCAAGTGGAAAGATTTGGAGGTATGATAGCCTGTTTTCGGAAAGTGAGTTGCAGGAAATAAAGCAAAGACTCTTGGATAAGTATCTAAAAAAATGACATTCCACCGGTATCATTACTTGATGATAATGTTGCAAGGTACTTATGGAACGGTACAATCTGGATTGGTGGGGTAGTCTTTTTATAAAACAGCTTGCCATTTTTTTCTTCACAATCCTGACCATTAGAATGGATTGTATTAGCATTCTCTGATAGTGCATTTACAAAAACTGTACCCCCGATAGCACCTCCACCAAATCTTGTCCCTAAATCTTCGATCGTAAGACTGATCATGGCAGTCTCCATAAGGTTTAATTGATTCTTTTCCTTCCCAGATTGAAATTCAAGCTTAGATAGCAGTTCCGTTGGAATGTAGTTCTTAGTGATACCATTTGTTCCAAAGGCCAACAATTCTCCCCAGTCTGCTTTCTGTACATCGAATGCACCTCGTTTTGTATCTATTAAAATAGCAAAAACAAGTGAATCTGGCCGCACTTTTGAAGTCTTACCTTCTAATATTTGTTCGAGTCGTTCTGGTATTTTTGGAATCTGACCCATTTTAAATATATCAATCGCCGTACTACCCGCATCTTGCATCACTTTTTCATTAATTGCCTTCCATACAGGGTCGGTTGTAATCAAATTTTCTATCTCGACTAACTTCCGTTCTTGTTCTACGGAAGTACTGCCAAAGTTACTCAATAGATTTTGAATCTGTTTCGGTGGGATGTCTTTCGTCTTTGTTGGAATTACACCTCCGAACAGTAGGCAAGCATTCCGATGTCCGCCTCCATTTTTGAGCCAAGTGTCTACATGGCCTCTAACTAAGTCTAGTGCTGTTGCATGAAGGGATCTAATGTCGCCCATCAGCTGATTGGTTCCAAGTGCTGCATCGATATTTTTATACAAAAAACTACAAAAATCCACGGAACCCGCTACCGCTAGTGAAGTCTTTGTACCGAATCCATCATCTCTTCCTGCGACATTATTTCCGTATAATGGGATAATTTTAATGACATGATCATCCTTCGAACCATCACTTTTTGAAACACGCGTATCAGCTCCCAGCAACACACGATCACTCAAATTTGTTCCCAAAATTAGTGTCATATATTGAAGCTTATCACGTTCCTGATTTACGAGCTTGGCATAACACCAATACTCTGCAAGAAGTAGCCCCACTTATTAATTTCGGCCACAAATTGGTTCCAATTAAGTCCCCGCAGGGTCACCACAAAAAAGATCACCGCAAGGTGGTTTTTTGTTACTTCCACTTGAAACCCCGTCCCGTAAGGGCGGGGGCTCAGCTCAGGGAACGCGAAGCGTAAGCGTCAATAAAAACTTATGACGGATACCCTCAAGGCCGTAAGGCCAGGGAGCGTCATTTATAGAATTATATTTTGATCAAAAAAAACGAGCCCGTACCTTGGGTGGTACTGGGCTCTGGTGTGAGCTGGCGAGCTCGTGTCGATCAGGTCTCGAGCGTGGTCTCGAGCAGTAGTCGCGTGACCACGTACGGGTCGACGTTGGCGCAGGGCCGGCGGTCCTCGAAGTACCCCTTGCCGTCCCGGGTCACGTTGAGCGGGATGCGCACGGAAGCGCTGCGATCCGAGTTGCCGTACTTGAACTCCTTGTAGGAGCAGGTCTCGTGGCGGCCGGTCAGCCGCTGCTCGATGCCTGCGCCGTAGTTGGCGATGTGGTGATCGTGCCGCTGCGCCAGCTTGGCGATGGCGGCGTGGATGGCCCCGATCCCGCCCTCGGCCCGCATGGCCG
>CAZXUX010000023.1:0-10319 GCA_964644265.1 uncultured Gammaproteobacteria bacterium | reverse complement strand
GAGCCGTTACAGACGCACTTCAAGGGCTTCGGGTCGAGCGTGGCGCTCACCCCGAAGTCCTCACCCAGCCGGTACAGGAGCCACCGAGCCACCCACAGGTGGTCGGCGACCTCGAGCGGGCTGCCGGTGCCGATCTGGAACTCCCACTGGCCGAGCATGACCTCGGCGTTGATGCCGTAGATCTTGAGCCCCGCCGCCAGGCAGGCGCGCAGGTGCTCCTCGACGAGCCTGCGTCCGTCGACCTCGTCCGACCCCACGCCGCAGTAGAACTGTCCCTGGGGCGGCGGGTAGCCGGCATCGGGCCAGCCGAGCGGTCGGCCGCCGCGGAGCAGGGTGTACTCCTGCTCGATGCCGAACCACGGCTCCGCGGGCTTGCTGAGCTCGACGATCGGGCGCAGCAGGGCGCGGGTGTTGGTGCTGTGCGGCGTACCGTCGGCGTTGTACACCTCGCACAGCACGAGCAGGTCGCCGCCGCCGCGGATCGGATCCGGGCAGGTGAACGCCGGCTTCAGGATGCAGTCGCTCTTGTCGCCGGTCGCCTGGTTGGTGCTGGAGCCGTCGAAGCCCCACTCCGGGGGCTCCTCCCCGCCGTTCAGCACCTTGGTCTTGGAACGCAGCTTGCTGGTCGGCTCGGAGCCGTCCATCCAGATGTACTCGGCCAACTTCTTGTATCCGTTCTCCTGGCTCATTTCACTCTCCGTGGTTGCAGGTGCGGCCACTATTTAACAGAGTTTTTTAGTTTTGTCAACGAAATACGCCTGTTGATTGGCTGAGGTTAGTAAAAAAATACCCCGTACCTTTAAGCCTTAGTGGCTGAAAGGGGAGCGGGGTAGGTTAGAGGCTGTCTTCGGTTGCCTCGGGCTGACGACACTCCCCATCCAGGCAGGGCGGCTCCCAGTCGACCAGGACATTGCACAGCGTGCCGTAGCGGCGCACGCTCGATTCGGTCACCACGACCAGTACGATTTTCGGCGTGTGCGGATCGGCCATGACCAGGCCGACGAGTTGCTTTTCCTTCGCCAGCAGCATGACTTCGCTGAAGGCTGCGTTGTAGTTGTCGGGCACGGCGAAGTGGAAGGCTCCGTCGCGATATTCGCCGACCACCGTGAGGGTGTATTCCGGCGTACCAACCGGATGTCCGTGCTTGGTGCCAAAGTAGGTCACCACCGGAAGCCTTTTCCAGTGGTTCCATTTGATGCCGAAGACAGTCGAGATGTCGACTTCTTCCGGAGACACGTTCGGCGTGGCCGCCGTGGCCGACAGAAGAGCAGCGAGTAACAGTAGCAATTTGACCTCCGATACAACACTAACAGTTGAAAGTTAAAAGTTGCAAGTTAAAAGTTGTATATTGAGGTTTTTGATTAAAAAATACCCCGTACCTTTTAGCTAGGTAGCCAAGGGTGCGGGGTGACTAGGGATCCATGCTCGGGCAGATGTCGTCGGTGCAGAGTACTTCGCAGTATTGGCCGGCGCGGTGATTCTTGTATCGACCCTTGGCCACTGGTACCGAAATAGTTTGCCCCGATTCCAGGGTGACCAACGCTATCGTTCTATCGGCCAACGCTACGACCTCGCTGAAGGGCGAAGTGTATTCCGCCGGTACCTTGAAATGAGTAGCTCCGTTTTCGACTACGCCGTAGATCTGGAACCAGCGTAGGGCTTGTTCCGGATGGCCAGGTTCGTGAGTGAAGAACGTGGCTACCAGATTGTTTTCACGACGGTCGTACTTGATGGCCAGGATGTTGGCGACGACTTCCTGTTGCTTGCTTGGTTCAGGTGGTTGTTGTGCCCAAACCAGGGTCGACATGGACGTGAGCAGTGCGAGTAGCATCTAGCCTCCGTGGTCGAGAATATCATGTAATAAAAAAAACCACCCATATAGGTGGTTCGAGGCGCTGTGCGCTTAGCCTCCGATGCCCTGGGGGCAGCCAGAGCCTTCGCATAGAATCCAACCGTCGAGCTCTACCGAGTAGACGAGCCCGATCGTTTCCGCCTGGTCGGTTTGGCGAACGGTCAGGGTGGTCGTCATGTCGGGTTTTGGCTTAGCGATGGCCAAAATCCGATGTTCACCCGGCCAAACCAGTAGCTCGGCGAAGGGCGATTCGAAGTCGTCGGGCACGACGTAGTGAACCACGCCGCGGTCGTCCTTTTTGCCTTTGACTGGAATCTGGTACTCCAGCTCGTGCGGCGGGTAGCCGCGGCGGTAGGCCCAGAAGTTGACGGCCGGCGTTGCCGGCTCCCAGCGGATCGTGAAGTAGTTGGAGACCACCAGGTCGGCCTCGGTGATCTTGGGTAGTCTTAGTACCATGGGCGTTTGGGCTTGGGCGCCCAAGGCCAGTAGCAGTAGCAACATGCTTCCTCCTGGGGCGGCAGCATACGGGAAGCGGCCGGAAAAGCAAGTGGCAGGATTAGTTTTTTTGACAATTACTTAAATATTTGCTAATCTTTTTGGTCGCCGTGGCAACGATTCTACTCGTTATTAAGCACTGGAGGGTTGGGTGCATAGCTTCGAAAAGGGTGATCTGGTATTGTTCCTCGGAACGGCAGCGAGAAAGCTGCGGGATGAAGGCCTGGCGGTAACTGGCGTCATCCATACTTCGGCCGATGAGTGGGTGATCGTAGAGTTGGACAGGCCGGTAAAGGAAGGGGCGGGCGGCGGCCCGCAACGACTGGTCTCCACCGAGTGGGAGCCGACCGACCCGCAACTGGCGTTAACTGCAGCCGGCCGCAACTTGCGGCGGGTTCGCGCCAACCAACGTCGTGCCGACAAGGACGCGGGGCAGCTCGCGGGCGCCAGGGCGGCGCTCGAGCTGGCCAGGCGCTGAGAAACGAAGACGCACCCATGGCGGGTGCGTCATTTTAATTGTTGTTTGCCTGGTCGCGAGCTTGTTCAAACACCGGATAAAACGGTTCGCTCGGGTCAATGTAGTCAGCTAACTCGATGAGTGGAATTTCTACTGTCATCGGCCCGGCAGCGTAGGGAGCTATTTCGTAACTGTCATAGAAAGTTACGATTGAAGTAGGTGTGAGGTAGAAGTTTTTGAACTGACCGTAAACGTTGTACTGCTCTTCGGTTGGCATGGTGGCTTGATCGGCGATGAAGGTTTCGAATTCTTCAACCGACGACGGATAAATGACGTCACGCGATGCCGTGAGCAGGCGAGCTTTTTCGTTTTGGAAAAACGCCTTTAGCTGATCGTCAATCAAGATGTCGCCCAGGGTAATTAGTCGATTGCCGCCAAGATCTACGTTAACGAAGGTTTGGGTTGAGTAACCGTGCGCGCCTCCGGTATAGCCTTCGGCATTTAGAGTTACAGACAGTACGTGCAGGGCGTTTAAGGTGATGTCAAAATCCGACGAAATGTATTGATCCAGGTAATCTTCTGGAGAGTCGTCATCGGTGTCTTGGGCGGTGCCCTCGCTGTCTTCAAGTCGCGAAACGCAAGTTGTTAAATATTCGTCGACAGCGGCAGTGACATCATCTGGAGAGGTAAGGTCTGCTTCGCTTTCTAACTGGTGACGCAAAAAGGTGAAAACTTGTTCAGAAAAATCGTTGGCCGCTTCGGTGAAAATAGAATTTTCGATCGATGGGTAAACCAAATCAATGGCGCAGGTTTCGCCATTACTGGCGGACTGGGTTTTATGAATTTCAACCGGCGCTATGTTAACAATGCCAGCGAGGTTGGCTTTGTCCCAGGGATTGGAGTCTGTGGTGGTTTCCACTTTCTTATTTAAGCAACCAGCGCCAGCCAAAAAGAGGAGCGCTATGGCTCCAATAAATGGCATCGCGCTTCCGCGACGAAAAGGCATAATACAAGATTATTTACCTGATTTTTCTAGTTTAGCCAGGCGTTTGGCTTTGTTCTTTCGACGGGTGTAAGCGGCCTCTTTCATGGCTACCGCTTTGGCAGCGCGTTGTAACTTTCTACCCAGGTGATGGCGTGATGGCATATTGACGTGGTTTGTTTGCTAGGTAGTATGCCTAAAATGACTTTTGGTGTCAAAAATAGATTATGAAGATATCGGTAACTAAAAACAATTTCTGGTCTAGCGAAGCTGATGCGCTTATTATACCGGCTTTTGAAGGTGAAGATTTGCAACGCGTTTTGTCGCCCCTGGCGCCAGAAGCCAGTCGGGTTGCCTTGGCCGGCTTAGCGCATCATCAGGAATTTGTTGGCAAGCGTGGGCAGATTTTGCTTTTACCTGGCCTCGGACAAATTCGTCACGTTATTTTGATCGGTCTTGGTAGCGCCAAACGGGGGGAGGTGTTTTTAGAGGCTATGCGTGATTTTTCTGGGCAGCTAGCTGGCTGTGCGGAAAAGCTTGGGTTGCGTACTACGGCAGTGCGGCTAACCGATAAGTCAATGACTGCAGAGGCGGCTGGTCAGTTAGTTTCGGCGTTGCAGTTGGCTACCTATAGGTATAACGAGTTTAAAAAGGAGCCCAAAACAGCCAAGTTAGTGGAAGTCACGTTAGTGGCCAGTGATCAGACGGCGGTTCGAAACATGAACAAAGAGATCGAAAAGGCGCTGGCTGTAAGCGCGGGGGTGAATCTGGCTCGGCAGTTGGTTAATACACCAGGGCAAACGATGATGCCAGAACGTTTGGCGGCCATAGCGTTAGAAGTTGCAGAAAATTCAAAGGGTCTGGTCAA
This sequence comes from uncultured Gammaproteobacteria bacterium, assembly GCA_964644265.1. Taxonomy (GTDB): domain Bacteria; phylum Patescibacteriota; class Patescibacteriia; order UBA9934; family UBA9934; genus JAGORL01. The sequence goes on along the minus strand of CAZXUX010000023.1, from coordinate 5,665 downwards.
GGTTAAGGTGTTGAATAAAGAAGAGTGTGCCGAAAAGAAAATGGGTGCATTTTTGGCGGTGGCTCAGGGGGCCGAACACGAGCCAAAATTTATTCATTTTACTTATACCTCGCCGCGACCTACAAAGAAGACTTTGGCTATAGCGGGTAAGGGGGTCACTTTTGATTCAGGCGGACTATCGCTTAAGCCGGCCGATTCAATGATGACCATGAAGTGCGACATGGCAGGCGCGGCGGCGGTGGTGGGCTTTTTTTCAACTTTGGTTGCCTTAAAACCCAGGGTAAATATTCATGGGGTTATTGCGGCGACTGAAAATATGCCATCGGGCAAGGCCATTCGACCTGGTGACATTGTGCACGCTAGCAACGGTGCCTCGATAGAAATTTTGAACACCGATGCCGAGGGCCGATTGACTCTGGCTGACGCGCTGCACTATTTAGTGCAGTTAAAGCCAGACGCCATTATCGACTTGGCGACCCTAACGGGCGCTTGTGTGGTTGCACTTGGCGAAGAGATTTCTGGCTTGATGACCAATGATCGCAAGCTCGGCGCGAAACTTTTAGGGGCGGCTAAAGAAGCGGGCGAGAAGATGTGGGAGTTGCCTCTAGAGCCGCGTTACAGGGATTTGATAATGTCTGAGGCCGCCGATTACAAAAATATTGCTAGCTCGCGTTACGGTGGAACTTTAACTGCGGGTTTGTTTTTGCAAGAATTTGTGAGCGGTTTGCCGTGGGCGCATATTGATATCGCTGGTCCTGCCTTTGCTGAGCGGCCATTAAATTCGTATTTAGCCAAAGGAGGTACCGGATACGGGGTAAGGACACTGGTCAGGTTGGTAGAGAAGTTGTAACAAAAAACCCCCGACGCTATGTCGGGGGTTTTTGTTAGGCCTTGCCAAGCGTTTCTTGACCTGGCTCCCATTCGACCGGGCAGAGATCGCCGGACTGCAGGGCGGTGAGAACACGGATGACTTCTTTAACCGAACGACCAACAGAACCAGCCGAGATGACCACGTATTTAACTACGCCTTCCGGATCGATAATAAACAAACCGCGTTGCGCTTCGCCGTTGCTGTCGTCGAGTACGCCGTAATCTTTGGCAACTTGCTGGGTGGTGTCGGCTAGCACCGGATAGGTGACATCTGGTAGATCGCGTTCAAACCAGGCCTTGTGACTCCATTCAGAATCGGTTGAAGCGGCTAGTACCTTGGCATTGAGCTTAGCTAATTCAGCTTCGTGCTTGGCAAATCCTTTTAGTTCAGTAGGGCAGATGAAAGTAAAATCGCGAGGGTAGAAAAAGAAGACTAACCAAGAGCCGGAATAGTCGCGCAAGCTAACCTTGGTAAAGTCACCTTGGTGATAGGCGGTTACTTGATCAAACTGCGGGGCATTTTTTCCGATGCTAATCATACAAGTAGGTCTAAAGTCTAAAGTTTCAAGGGCATGGTACCATCTTGGCATATTGACGCCAGAGTGTGTATGGCGTACATATTTTGTACTATGAAACGCGCTTGGCTTATTCCTTTGGTGGTAGCTGCTCTTACGGTTGTAGGTTTGGTTGTTTGGCGTAGCGTGAAGTTTGACCGGCTGCTAGCTGGCAATTATCCAGAACTCGACGGTGGCGTTTATTCTTCACCCCTTAGCAAGGGCGGAGTGCAGTATTTGGTGCCACCAAATCAGATTTACGATAACCAATTGGGAGCGGAGGGAATTCCGGCGATTAACGAACCGAAGTACGTCGACATTTACACTGCCGACGAAGTGCTAGCCGATGAAGTGTTTGGTCTTGATGTTGAAGCCGGTGGTCAGCACTATTTTTATCCATTTCAAATTTTGAATTGGCACGAAGTGGTCAACGATACGCTAAACGGCGTGCCGTTGGCGATTACCTACTCAACCATGTGCGGCTCGCCGGTGGTTTACGAGCGTACCGTGAACGGGGCGGTAGTTAATTTGTCGGTGTCGGGTAAAATTTATAACAGCTCATCTTTGTTAACTGATGGCACGAGCTCTACTTTGTGGCATCAGTTGAGTGGACTGGCCATAGCGGGCGACCAGGTTGGCGATAGCTTAACTCGTTACCCCTCGGTGGCCATGCCTTGGTCGACGTGGCGGGACGCATACCCTAACGGTCGAGTACTTTCGATCGAAACCGGATATGCCAGAGAGTACGGTAGGCATCCATACGGTGGGTACGAAACGTCTAAGGTAATGTATTTCCCGGTGAATCATCTTAACGATCATTTGCCACCAAAAGAAAAGGTGTTCGATGTTACAAACGGTCAAGATCATATTGCCTACGCAGCGAAGTATCTTGGTTTTCAGAATGAGCCAAATTTGACCATTGGTCAGGGCGAGAATGTGTTAAATACTGTGGGGATGATGGATTTTGAGACCGGTGTAGTAAAGGTATTTAATCGTCAGGTGGCAGATAAGTTGTTGACCTTCGTTCGCGACGGAGCAGAGTTCACTGATCAGGAAACCGGAACGACTTGGAATTTAGATGGTCTGGCCACGGCTGGCGAATTACGTGGTACGCAGCTCGAGCAAATCATTGCTCCCGTAAGCTATGTCTTTTGCTACTCTGCCATGTACCCGCAGGCGGTAATTTCGGGTGATGAGATTTTTGACTGGGATGGTGATGGCGTAGTTGAAGGGGCGCTGGAGGGAGTAGAAGGCGAGTCAACCGACAGTTCCGCCGCTTCAGAATCTGGCACGCTTGAACTCGATTCTTTCCAGGTTGAATAATCATGACTGTAGCTGCCGGCACATTGTTCATCGTCGCGACGCCCATTGGCAACTTGGGTGATATTTCGGCTAGGGCCTTGGCTACGTTGCGCGAGGTTGGCCTGGTGCTGGCTGAAGACACCCGAGTCACCGCCAAGTTGTTGGCGGCATACGAGATTAAAGCCAAGGTCGATTCGTTTCATGAGCATACGGATACTAGTAAACTGGTGCGAATTGTTGAGCGCTTAGCGCGAGGCGAGCAAATGGCCTTAGTGACCGACGCTGGGACTCCGGGGATTTCTGATCCCGGTGGCAAATTGGTAGCCGAAGCGGTCAAGGCGGGGGTAAGAGTGGTACCAATTCCTGGAGCGAGCGCTTTAGTAGCGGCTCTCTCAATTAGCGGATTGGCCATGGATCGATTTACCTTCGTTGGTTTTCCGCCGCACAAAAAGGGGCGACAGACATTTTTTAGCGAGTTGGCCCAGCTTGACCAGGTGATAGTTTTGTACGAATCGACGCACCGGATTCTTAAAACACTTGAGGCTCTGCGACCACTCAATAGACCACTCGTGGTTTGCCGTGAGCTGACTAAATTACATGAGACGGTGTATCGTGGGTCAGTCGATCAAGTATTAGAGCAATTGCAAAAGACTAGTTTGAAGGGGGAGTTCGTTATCGTTGTTGGTTAGATTTTCGATTTTAGACTTGAGATTATGAACCGTTATTACATCACCACCACCTTGCCATACGTAAATGCCGAACCGCATATTGGCTTTGCTTTAGAGATCGTGCAGGCCGATATGTTGGCTCGTTGTCACCGGCTAAAAGGCGAGGAGGTTGTTTTTAATACCGGGACCGATGAGCACGGTCAAAAAATTTACAAAAAGGCTATCGAGGCCGGTCTTGATCCAAAAACTTATTGCGATCAGTACGCTGCCAAGTTTCATGAACTTCGCGATTTGTTGAATTTGACTTACACCAATTTCATTCGCACTACCGATGACAAGCACGTCGCGGCGGCACAAGAATTTTGGCGTCGTTGTGCGGCCAGCGGCGACATTTACAAGAAGCAATATCAAACTAAGTACTGTGTTGGTTGCGAATTAGAAAAAACCGACTCAGAGCTGGTTGATGGTCATTGTCCCATTCACCCCAAGATGGAAATTGAATTGCGCGACGAAGAGAATTATTTTTTCCGTTGGTCAAAATATCAGCAACCGTTGCTTGATTACTACGAGGTACACCCCGATTTTGTTGTACCAAAAGAAAAGTTCAACGAGATCAAGAATTTTGTAGCTGCGGGTTTAAATGATTTTAGTATTTCGCGTCTTAAAGACAAGATGCCGTGGGGTATTGCCGTGCCGGACGACGACGATCATGTAATGTACGTGTGGTTTGATGCTTTGGTGAATTATATTTCTACTTTGGATTGGCCGTCCTTCGCTGAAGCTACGGCCGGCACGCCTCAAAGTAACTTTGAAAAGTTTTGGCCAGGTGTGCAGGTGGCCGGTATCGATAACTTGCGCCAACAGTCAGCCATGTGGCAGGGGATGCTGCTTTCGGCTGGTTTGCCTATGTCCAAGCAAATCTTCATTCACAGTTTTATTACGGTGGATGGCCAAAAGATGAGTAAGTCATTGGGCAACGTTATTGACCCTAAGACTTTGGTGGCTACTTATGGCGCCGATGCCGTGCGGTATTATTTGTTGCGTGAAATGCCATATGGTACCGATGGAGACTATTCGGTATCGCGCATGGAAGAGCGTTACGCTGAATTAGCAAACGGCCTGGGTAATTTAATGGGACGAGTGGCGGCGATGGCTAATAAATATTTTGATGGACAGGTTGATGACCTGCCGTTTACGCCCAAGGATATTTACGCTCAGTTAGACGCGGCGCTGATTCGTTATGATTTTCGTGACTATATAGATATCGTTTGGGACGTAGTGACTACGGCTAATGAGAAGATTCAAAAAGAAGAGCCCTTTAAGGTGGCTAAAACAGATCCCGAAACTGCTAAACGGTCGCTATCGGAGTTAGCTGGAATGATAAGGTTTATTGGCCAGGCTCTGCTGCCGGTGATTCCTGCCGCCGCTGAGGAGATTTTAAGGCGTTATAATGGTGACAAATTAATTCATGGCGAGCCGTTGTTTCCTCGTCGTGATCAGCCAAAGGAATAAATACTGTGAACCCGATATTTATTGATGTCATTTTAATAGTGCTGTCGGTTTTGTTAATCGTCGGGGGTTGGCGGCAAGGCTTTGTGCGGGCAGCTGGAAGTTTGATTGGTTTGGTCATCAGTATTGGCATTGGCATTTGGGGTGTTGGTTGGATAGAGAATTTGACGGGTTTTAATCTGACCGGCAACCCGATGGTGTTTATTGTATCTTTTTTGTTCCTGTCTTTTATTGTTAGTCAGTTAATTGGTTTTGTGGTTTCCGCCCTTGATTTGGTGCGTAAATTGATTTCAGTCATTCCGTTCTTGGGTTTGCTTAACCGGTTTCTGGGAGCCGGGGTAGGTGTGGCTCAGGCGTCGGTCATGATTGGTGCGATAGCTTTTGTGATGAGTAATTTTGTACCAGCTGGAGGCGTCAGAACTGTTTTTATGGGTTCTGAGCTCATTAAAGTGGCGCTCGAAGTAGAAAGCGTAGTCGGTATTTTGGGTGGCACCGAGTAAGAATTTTGTGGTTATTGTTGGGTTATGAAATTGCGTTTTATTGATACCCACTGCCACGTGCATTTTCAGGCTTATGCTGAAGATGTCGATAGCGTAGTGCAACGGGCTTTGGACAACGGGGTTGGGTTGATTACCGTGGGCACGCAATCGTCGACGAGTAAAAACGGTATTATTTTGGCCGAACAGTACGATGGCGTGTGGTGTACGATTGGGTTGCATCCAAACCATCTACACGCGCAAGATTTTTTTGACGAAAACGAAC
>CAZXUX010000022.1:0-14776 GCA_964644265.1 uncultured Gammaproteobacteria bacterium | reverse complement strand
AGGCTGGAGGGCATCTGCGCCGACAATGTCTGTTTTGCGGTAGGCCGTGCAAGCATCGCTAACCGTCACCGTATTAGACCACAGGCGGTAGTGAATGCCACCGTTCGCGTCGTAGAATTCGCGACAATCAGGGTTAGTGAAAATATCAGCATGTTCATCGCAAGCGGCAGTGTCCCAATCGTAAGCGCCGTTACCGTCAACATCGATGGTGTCAGAACAAATCGAGCCGTTGTCGGTAGCGGTGGCCGTGGAACATGGCGCCAAGCCAGGCGTAGTGTCGACTTCGCCACTAGCGTCGTAAGCGTAAGCCGAAGCGCCCAAGTTAGACTCAAGCAAAGTCCAAGTTTTAAGCTGGAAACCACTCAAATCAGAGCCTTCCCAGGTATAGAAAGTGGCGGCGTTGTCGGAGTTTATATTAGCCGCTGCCTGACCAGTCGTAACGCAGGCGCGTAGATAGGTGTAGTACTCCAAACCTTCGGTGGTCAGATTGGTGAACTCGTCGCAACCGACATCGGCCTCGCTACATTCGGTGGCAGTATCGGGAATAAAGTACAACGGGAAAGCGCCGTCAGGTTCGTAAAGTGTGGGTTCTTGCTTGTAAGTGTCGTAACCAGAACATTCGGCCGGACAAATATCTAAAGCCGAAACAATACCGGTGACTACCGGATCACCGTTGGCCGGTGAATACTCGGTACAGCCAACGTCGTTTTCAGAACAAACTTGAGCGTAATTAGCGCACTCAGCCGGATCGTCTGGCCCGCCATCGCAGCCCAAATAAGCTGGCGGCACCTTGGCCACGATAGTTGGCAGATTGGCGCTTGAATAAGCGTCGTGGTAGGCCGAGGCGGTTTCTCCTTGCTCTACTTGCACGTCATCAATATAAACGTCGCCCAAGAAGCTGACCGAGGCCGTAACTATAGCTGCCGGATTTGTCAAAATCGGAGACGTAAAAGTACAGCTAACCCGCTCGTAGTCAGTGCCGACCGGCGTGACCAAAAGCTCAATGCCATCGCCAATACCGTCGCCGCCAAAGTTAGCGTCTCTAATCGTGCAGTTACCGATAATACTAGTACCGCGCAAATCGACATCGCCACTGCTCGTAGCAAAACCTATGCGACCCCTAGCCGAAGCTGTGCCAGTGGCTGATTTTTGCCTAGCGTAGAAAGAAAATGTATAGAATCGACCTTGAGCAAAGTTAATTCCTGGCTGAACGATTTCGCCAGCCACCGGCGCTGCCACCTTGGTACCACTTCTTGCGACAGTGCCGGAAGCATCAATAGTGGCGCCCCTTAGCAACCAGGCGTCTGACTGGTTATCGTTGTTAGCATCGCTGTCAAAGCTTGAGTTGTTTATTACGTTTAAGCGTAGCGAGTCATCGCGCTCAACCAATTGACTACAACCACCGTTAGCTGGGTCACACTCCTCGGCCGCAGCCGTGAAGTAAATACGCTCTTCGTGAGTGCCGCTAGCCGTGTCGGCAGCCGCTACGTCGGCTATTGGCTGCCAGTTGTATGTGCCGTCGCCTTCGGGATCGGCTTTCTCGGTGGCGTACCACATACAGCCGGCATTGCTTTCGTTACATGGACCGTAGTCTAGGGTGGTTTGCAAATATGAAGCCTCGCCGTCAACACCGTCAAAGGTCAAGCAAGATGCGTACTGCTCTAAACAAGACTCGCCGCGGAAGCGCCAGACGTTCTCTTCTTGCACACAGTAACCGTAACCGCCAGTGCAGCTGCCATCATCGCCTTCGGCGATACAGCTAGGCATGTCGACGCACTCTTGCTGACGGCGATCGGCCGCTGATGACTCTAGCAATTGACCGTTAACCAGCGCCTTACACTGCGTTTCTGGATACTTGAGCACCCAAGCTGGGTCGATCATTTTGCACCAAGGGTGGTTGCCGTCGGCCAGGCCTTCGCTGTTGCAGTTGTCGAAACCGTCCATGACCTCTTGCAGTGTCACTGGACTACCGGCCGAATTACTTGGCGACTCAGCGGCCAGCTCCCAGCCAATTGAAATAACGCGCGCCTTGCGGAGCTTAACCAAGTTGCCACTGCAAAAACCATAGGTATAGCAGAAAGGATCTTGATTACGAGCCTGATCGGCCGATGGAATCAGCGGCCAACCGCCGTTAATCAACCCCCCTTCAACAGCTTCCTCTATGGTTAGCGGTGCTCCGGCATCTGCCCGAGCCACCGCCGAAACAAATTGGCTATCAGCTACACAGTTGTATAAGCCTCGGTTAGCCGGACAAACAGCAAACTCAGACAAAATGCTGTAATTGGTAATCTCAAGCGGACGGAAGGACAACAGGCTCTTAAACTGGTCGCGAGCAGTCGAGGCATTAGAACTACCAATAGACTCGATGTCACCAAACGGATCCGGCCACTCTGTATCGAGCTTAAAGAGTCCCGAGTATAGCTTTTTGGTCAACTCTGATAGCAGTGTATTGGTAAACACCGAACCGGCCTGCACACCTATCTGTAGCAAGGCATCAGTATTCTGAACCAAGGCATTGCCGAACTCAAAAGGCAGGCTCTTGCCCTGACGATTAGCGTCTAGGTATTCGTAGCTAACCAGTGAAGCCGGCGTCTCGACATTGCCAGTAATAAAATTCGCTACCCCCTTAAAGCCATCTGCCTGGATGTGTTTAGTGAGGTTAATCGATGACTGCTCAAGAACATCAGAGAAAACCTTAGAGTAGATAGTCAAACCAACGGCAAACTCGTTATTGCGCTCGTCGTACATGTCGGCTAACTGAGTCAAAATGATCTCATTTTTTAAAACATTGCTCGTGCCAACACTCTGAACATCAGCTAAGAATCCTGTCCAATTGGCACTGACTTCCTTAAAGTCACATTTTGGTTCTGGACGCTCAAAAGCACCCTTGATACCCAAATTGAGCGTCAAAATAACATCGGCTCGCGGCGCACAGAGATTAAAGTTAGCCAATAACTGAAAGCCTGCCCCGGCACCGGACAAGGCTTCCATGTCTTCTTGCAGCAAACCAATAGCTTCACCAGCCACAGCGGCACCGTACTGACGAAAATACTCACCCGGCGGAGTCGGATCGTAAAGCGAGCTCTCACCTGGACCACCAGAAGCAATAGCTACGGCCGCATCGTAAGCCAAACGATTCGCAGCAAAGCTCATCAAGTTGATCAAGTATGTAGCGGCAATACCTGCGTAAACCTGTCGTTGTACGGTATTAATCTTCTCAATCGCTTGGTCTATTGGATCAGTTAGGTCATTGGCAACAATGACCGGCTGCGCTCGGGCTACTTGCGGCGCAAATAAACTAATGGCAAAAGGGACGAACAACAAAAAGGCAGCAAAGGCAGAAATTAAGCGTTGTCGTCTTGCTGATGGCATAGGTTACGGCTGTGAACCAAGTACTTGGTCGGCCAAACTTTGTAGAGCACCGCTGGTTTGCAGCTCGCCGAGGAGCTGTTCGTACAGCGTGCGTACTTCTTCGTCTGACATGGCGCTGAGCTCGGCTTCAGAAGCCCCAGCGTTGATCAACAAAGACCTGATTTGCTCGACAGGAATGTTTTTAAGGGCATCTAGACTAGCCTGGAGACGCTGTGCTTCGGCTTGTGCGGCGGCGGCATCGTCTTTGAGAAAATCGGCGGCGTCTGCTTGAGCAGCGGCATCGGAATTGCTAAGCGAAGTATTATCGCAAGTCTTGCCTTCGGCACAGTTAGGGTCAGCGCCAGCAGATATCTCTTCGCCGTCTTGGCGACCGTCGGAATCGGAATCGGCTAAATAGGGGCTGGTTTTGAAAATATTTAGCTCGTCGTAATCAGACACCTGGTCACCGTCGGTATCGGAGGCTTTTTGCTGAGCGATCTCGGCCGACTCTTTTTCGGCTCCGGTCACCAAACGCGCGCCGTTGTATTCGATAGTGAATGGTTTGGCCATGTGCGCCCAAACATATTGCACACCAAAAACCAGCGCACCAAGTCCGCAGACAATGACAAAAAATAAACCGGCTTTTTGCTCCCGAGATAGCGGCGCTTCCGCCCTCTCCGCAACCACCAGGCGGTCGTCTTGCATAGACCTGGTAATTATAGCATGCCACTAACGCTGTTGGCTCCGACGTAAAGTCGGTGCAGGCTGTTGGCTAGTGGCTGTTGGCGGCTCATCGAAGCATCCGCGTTTGCAAACCGACCCACTGCTCGAGTGAGAGTTCTTGAGCGCGAGCTGATGGCGAAATTTTGAGCTCTGAAAATACGGTCTTGAGCTCTTCGGGCTGAAATGTCTTGGTCGCTATAAAATTATGCTGAAGTTGTTTACGACGATTACCAAAACCGATTTTGGCCAAGGCGATAATTGCCTCGCGGTCTCCATCAAAGGGCTTGGGCACTAGGCTTAGAACTACCGAATCAACCTTAGGCGGGGGCACAAAGGCGCCTGGTTTGACTAAACAAATTCGCTTAACGTCGGCGTAGAGCTGAGTAGCCACGGACAAAATTCCCATGTCGCCGGGTTTGGCCATCATGCGGTCGCCGACTTCTTTCTGGAGCATGACCACCAGACGCTTTGGCGGTTTAGCAGAAGTCAAAATCTTCATGACAATAGCGTTACCAGCGTTGTACGGTAAATTACCGACTGCAATCCAAGGCTTGCCACCCGTAAGGGCATCAAAATCAACCATAGCCGCGTCGCCAGAAATAATTCTAGCCTTTGGAAAGCGCTCTTGAAGATCGGCAATTAAATCGGTGTCGGCTTCTACCAAAACGAGTTCTTTGTAATCAAGGTTAACCAGACGGTCAGTTAAAGCCCCGGTACCTGGACCAATTTCAACAATGACGTCTTGTTTGGTTGATTCCAGGGCGTTTACGATCTTATCGATAGCCGAGTGATCACGCAGAAAGTGTTGGCCGAAGGATTTTTTGGCTTGCATATTACGTTTACTCAAACACAGGCTTTAGGCGTTAGGCCGTTAGGGCACATAAAGCTTAATGATCCCTAATCGCCTAACGCCTAATAGCCTAAGACCTAGGACAATTTAACACCTCCCTGCCGTAATACCTGAATGTCGCTACCCACACAGCGTACCGTAGTCGAAGCGGGAGCTAGGGGCAAAACTCCGGCGTCGAGATAAGCGTCCGGGGCGTTGTCGACTACGAAAAGCTCAGGGATAACTTGTGGATTGTACGCTGGATCGTTACCGGCAACATTGGCGCTTGAAGCAACTAGCGGTTTACCCAGGCGGCGAGCTAGTTCGCTGGCCACAGCGTGCGATGACTTGCGCACGGATTGCTCGCCATTACGCCCGCATAAAGCGCTGATTGGCGAGTTTGGCTGGCGCGGTGCCACGATGTTGAGCGGACCAGGCCAATGCTTGTTAACGAGCGCTTGCGCGGGCTCTGAAAGGATCACGAAATCATTAGCATCTGACTCCGGCGGCAGAATTACTGGTAGACCCTTGTCGTCTGGCCGGTGTTTGATGGCTAATAATCGACGGATGGCCGCTTCGTTAGTGGCGTCGCAACCAATGCCGTAGCTAGTTTCGGTGGGAAAAACGATAACTCCCCCGCTCTTAAGAATGGCTACAGCTTGGTCGATGTCTTCTTCAGCCAAACGAACAAACGAGTGTGACCGAGCAAATGTTTGTTCGTACCAAGTGTAAGTTTTTTGCAAGCCTTCAGCTAGTGTGGTTTGCGGTTGCCAGTGTAAGAAGTCTTTAGCTGCGCTAGGATCGAGCTGACTGTGCTCAACTTCGCCAGGGCGATACGGCGCGCTTACAACCGGATGATCTTGACCGTGAATTTTTAGCAACAAATCCACCAAACCGCGCACGCTAATTGCTTCGCCGCTGGCTACATTAACAATACCGCTCACCGGAGAGTCGATAGCCTTAAGCAGAGCCGCCACAGCGTCGTCGATGTACAAAAAATCTCTAGTTGCACTGCCATCACCGTAAATAACTAGTGGTTCACCCGTCACTAGGAGTCGATCAAGGAATAACGGAATGACTCCCCCTTCGCCAAGTGGCTTGGTTACTTGCTGACGCGGGCCATAGAGATTAGAAAAACGTAAAACCACTGCCGTTAAACCGTGCTCGTTGGCGACGTGCGACAAATACCATTCAAAGCTTTGCTTGGTGATGCCATAGGGGCTAAGAGGCAGAGCGTCGAAGATTTCTGGCGTGGGATGCAGCGGATGGTCGCCATAAATAGCACCGCCAGAAGACGCAAAAACTATTTTCTTAGCTCCAGCTTCAGCCACCCAAGATAAAAACTGTATTGATTCGATGAGATTCCGCTCAGCGTCGCCGAGCGGATCAGCAATCGAAGCCGTGACACTGATCTGTGCAGCCAGGTGAACAACGACGTCCGGCCGTTCGTCGAGCAAAATCTGGCGCACTTTTGGATCAGCAAATGGCAAGCGATGAACTATCGCCTGTGAATTCAGAAAACGTAACTTCTGTTTTTGTGCGTGATCAATAATGATCACTCGGTGCCCCTCCTGCACCAGCGCGTCGGTCAAGTGCGAACCTACAAAGCCAAGACCGCCAGTGATAAGGATGGTCATAAGCGATGTTTGTACCAGTCAACCGTAAGTCGAACGCCTTTAGCAAACTTGGTGCGTGCCTTCCAACCAAGTTCGCGCTTGGCTTTTTTGCTTTTTAAGATCACCGACTTGAGGGCGTCGCGAACTTGAGGGCGCGGCAAAGGCACAATTTGCGTGCCCACGGCGCGCGCCACCAGATCGTAAACCTGGTGAGTGTTATGACCAACGCCGGTAGCCACGTTGAACACGCCAACGACCGGTGTTTCGAGAGCTGCTAGAAAAGCACTGACTACGTCATCGACAAAAACATAATCACGTACCGTGAGCCCGTCGTCGTTCATGAACGGTGGCTCATTAGCTAAAAGCTTGTTGGTGAAAATAGCCACTGCCCCGCTTTCTTTGCTGCCGTCTTGGCGCGGACCGTAAACGTTGCCGATGCGTAGGGCGACGTAAGGGATTCCGTACTGATGAAAGTAAAAGTTTAGATAGCGCTCGCCGGTGAGTTTAGAAATGGCGTATGGCGTCATGGGCTTGGGCACGGTTTTCTCGGTAAACGGCGGCTTGGCAGCATTGCCGTAAACCACACTGGTTGAGGCGAATAAAAGCTTTTTTACCTTGCTCTCTTTGGCGCATTCGAAAACATTAATCGAGCCTAGAATATTTTGCTTAGCATCGAGTGCTGGGTCGGTTACTGATACGCGATCATCAATGTGCGCCGCCAAGTGGAAAACGACGTCTGGCAAATGTTCCATGAAAATGCCGAGGAGGCCTTTTTCGCGAATGTCGAATTTTACGTATTCAGCCTTGCTGTTTTTAATCTCGTCTTTAGGCGTAGCGATATCTACCACAACTACGCGCAGTCCACGCTCAACGAGCGCGTCAACCAAATGCGAGCCAATGAAGCCCGCGCCGCCGGTGACTAATGCTGTGCGATAAGTGTGCATAATTCTCGAACCCATTTCGAACGAAAGTGAGAAATTAGGTTTGTCTGCAGTCAGGTTGACCTGGGACCTAACCTCTCACATTCGTTCGAGGTGGGCAAGAAAAGCGATTAACTACCCTGCTTCCTACGCTCTACGTCATAGCGCAGATACGCTTCCATAAACGGCGTGAGTTCGCCGTTTAAGACAGCGTCGGGATCGGTGGTTTCAACGTCTGTGCGATGATCTTTGACCATCTTGTACGGATGCAAAACGTAACTGCGAATTTGATTGCCCCAGGCAGCGGTTTTGTGCTCGCCTTTGACGTCAGCTAGCTTTTCAGCCCGAGCGTCGACCATTAAACGATACAGCTTAGACTTAAGAACACTCATGGCCGTAGCCTTGTTTTGGCTCTGCGAGCGCTCGTTCTGGCAAGACACTGAAATACCAGTTGGCAAATGCGTAATGCGAACAGCCGAGTACGTGGTGTTAACAGACTGTCCGCCTTTGCCAGAGGCCATGAACGTGTCGATGCGCAAGTCATCGGCCGGAATATCTAAAGCTGATTCGTCAACGGCTTCGAACTCTGGCAGCACTTCGACTAAAGCAAAGGTAGTGTGACGCATCTTCTCGGCGTCGAAGGGCGAAATCCGCACTAAACGATGCACGCCGTGCTCAGAGCGTAACCAACCATAGGCATAGCGCCCGCGAATAGCCATCGTCAGACTCTTAAAGCCAGTGGTTTCACCGCGTGACTCGTCGAGAATCTCAACTTGCCAGCCGTGCGTTTCGGCAAATCGAGTATACATCCGCACCAACATTTCGACCCAGTCGTTGGCATCGGTTCCACCGGCGCCTGCGTGGAACGACAAAATGGCGTTGCGAGTATCAAATTCGCCAGACAGGAGCATTGTAAACTCAAGAGCCGCAAATTTCTTTTCGAGTGCATCTAGGGCGCGGCCAGCCTCATCCTTAGTGGCGGTGTCGTCCTGGTTATCAGCGAGCTCAATCACTTCGTCGAGGTTCTTCAGTTCACCGTCGATAGCAACAATTTCTGCAATCTCTTTCTTTAGAGCCGAAGCTTCTTGCGAGACAGCTCTGGCAGCTTCTTGATCCTTCCAAAAATCAGGCTCACTCATCTTGGCCTCAAGTTCCGCCGACCGCGCTTCCATCTCCGGAAATCGCAAAGCCGTCTGGGCCTTAGCCAGGCGGTCTTTTAGCTCAGATATTCGCGAAGAAAGGTGGGACACAATGGCCTAATCTTACTAATTAATGTCGTTTTTTTCAACCTTATCCAATAACGCATGGTTAATTTACAAAGACTGCATGAACGGTCGCAACAGAATTAACACTTATTATCCATGAGATCTCCTGCCTGACAAAAACTCGAGCCATCGCTGACTCGAGTTTTGCGTCTGTGTAAATCCGTGAAAGGATCTGTGTAGAATCTGTGTTTAGTACATGTCACCCATACCGCCTGGTGGCATAGCAGGACCTGATTTTTCTTCCTTTGGTAATTCTGTAATAGCGGCTTCGGTGGTGAGGATCATAACAGCCACAGAGACGGCGTTTTGCAGAGCCGAACGAGTCACCTTGGCCGGATCGATGATGCCGGCGGCGACCATGTCGACGTATTCGTTGGTCAGAGCGTTCCAGCCCATGTTGCCACTAGCTTGCCTGACGTGCTCAACAATGATGCCGCCTTCCTTACCAGCGTTCTCGGCAATCTGACGCAGTGGAGCTTCTAGAGCGCGGTACAAAATCTCTACACCGAGATGCTCATCACCACTCAAAGTCAAAGCTTTCAAGGCCTGCTCTTTGGCGCGGAGCAAAGCTACTCCACCACCAGCCACAATGCCTTCTTCAATAGCCGCCTTGGTGGCAGCCACAGCGTCTTCAATGCGGTGCTTCTTTTCTTTCATCTCAACTTCACTAGCGGCACCAACACGAACCACGCCCACGCCGCCAGATAGTTTGGCCATGCGCTCGCGGAGCTTCTCTTTATCAAAATCGGAATCGGTGTCATCTACCTGGCGCTTGAGTTGAGCTACACGCTCAGCAATCACCTCTTTGCTACCAGCACCTTCGACGATTGTCGTGGTGTCCTTAGTAGAAATTACGCGACGCGCACGACCAAGGACATCGGTGCCGACAGTCTCTAGCTTCATGCCTTTTTCTGGGCTGACAACAACACCACCGGTAACAACCGCGATGTCATCTAACATGGCCTTGCGGCGGTCACCGTAAGCTGGAGCTTTAACGGCTAGAATGTTAAAAGCGCCGCGGAGTTTGTTAACCACGATAGTCGCCAAGGCGTCACCGTCGACATCTTCGGCGATGATAACCAACTCTTTCTTGCCGCTCTTAGCCAAGCTTTCGAGCAACGGCAAAATGTCTTGAATCGAACTGATCTTTTGATCGGTAATCAGTACAGGAACATCCTGGTACTCAGCCTCCATGCGTTCGGTATTGGTAACCATGTAGTGAGACAAGTAGCCCTTGTCGAATTGCATACCCTCGACAACTGCGGTCTCGATACCAAAGGCGTTGCCTTCCTCAACGGTAATAACGCCGTCTTTGCCAACTTTGTTCATGACCTCGGCAATCATCGCGCCGAGCTCAGGATCATTAGCTGAAATGCTAGCTACCTGTTTGATGGCGTCGCCCTCAACTGGCTTGGAAATAGATTTAATAGCAGCCACTACAGCTTCGGCAGCTTTCTCTAAGCCACGGCGTAGAGCCTGCGGACCGGCACCAGCGGTAACCACGCGCAAACCGTCAGTTACGATGGCCTGAGCGAGTACGGTGGCGGTGGTTGTGCCGTCACCAGCTACGTCGTTGGTCTTAGAAGCAACTTCTTTAACCAGCGTTGCACCAAGATTCTCTAGCTTGTCGGCTAGATCGATCTCTTTAGCCACTGAGACACCGTCTTTGGTGACCATTGGCGAACCAAAGCCACGATCGATAATTACGTTGCGGCCCATTGGTCCCAGGGTGACTTTTACGGCATCGGCCAGCTTGTCGACGCCCTCTTTGATTTTTTTGCGCGCGTCTTCGTGGAAAGTGATTACTTTAGACATATTGCGTATACATTGTGCTAGGAATTAGGCGTTAGGCATTAGGTGGCTAGAGTTTGCTTGAGCTTTATGCGACCTAACGGCCTAAAGCCTAATGCCTGTAGTTGTTAGCTCTGAATAATCGCCATGATTTCGTCGGCGTTGACGACTAAAAACTTCTTCACCTGTCCGTCGGCTTCTTTCAACTCAACTTCGTCTGGAGCGTATTTTTTAAAAACGATTTCGTCCCCTACCGCGACTTCGATAGCCTGACGATTGCCATTCTCTAAAAGCTTTCCAGCGCCGACAGCGACAACCGTGCCGCGCTCTGGTCGCTCCTTGTCGGCGGTATCAGGAATAATGATGCCAAGAGCCGTTGTGGTTTCCTTGGCAGCGGCTTCTACAATAACGTGGTTTCCCAATGGTTTTAGCTTCATATATTTGGTTAATTAGAAAACTTCTGTGGGGTGATTTTGCCAACTCTATACCCGCCTGTCAAGCACTCTATAATTGAGAGTGCTAATTAACAAAAAACCCCTGAAGTAGATACTCGCTGGTGCTCGTATCACTTCAGGGCTGACCCGATGTTAAGAGTAGTCGGGCCGCGGTTCGGCCACCATGATGCGGCGACCGAACAGGCGATGACGACGGGTTGTGACCTCTCGCCATTGCAGGGTGCCGCTGCAGCCGAGGTGCATCTTGTAGCGTCGTTCCAGCTCCTTGAGCAAGTCGTCAGACGTGCCGCGACGCCAGCTGGTCGACGCGGTAACCGTGGAGATGGTTTCGAAAGGGTCGTAGCCCGGCACTCCGCGAAAGTACAGCTGTGGGCTGTGCAGCGCGTTCTGACGCTCCGGCCGACACAACCAGACTCCGCCGAAGATGGTCCAGGTCAAAACATCGCCAGACCGATAACTCGTGGGGTCGTGCAGCTCACCAGCCCAGAGCTCGGTTCGAGTCAGCAAAAGCATCGGTTCCTCCGGATTGCGCCGGCAGCTTCTCAAGTTCGCCCAAGCCTGTCAACGCAAAAAAAAGAACCGGCCCTCGAGACGAGGGGGCCGGTCTAGCAGATGTTGGCGGCGGCGATGAACTTGCGGCGACCCAGCAAGCTCAGTCGCAGGTCGAACGGAGCGTTGACATGCCGCGTCCAGTTGATGCTGCCATTGGCGCTCAGGTCGATGTTGTAGGCTTGGTCAATGTTGACCAGCAGATCAGCGATGTCGCCGCAGGCTTCCGGGGGGTGGACGGGGATCACCCGCACGAGCTCGCTGTCGATCTTGAACCACAGGTTGGGGGCCACCAACGTGCCCTTGCGCGGCCGACACAACCAACAGCGCCCCCTGCCCACCACCAGCACGTCACCGGGCAGGATCTGCGTGGGTCCAGGCCTGCCACCCAGCATCAGAAAAATGTTCAAGGCTACCTCCGGTGCGGAAGGTTAGCAGAATTTTCGCCAAAACGCAATGTTTGAGCCATTACTATCGCCACTAAAGCCAATCCAGACCAAGATGACCACAGGTAGTGATCGAAGAACAAGATCACTAGAATTACGTTTCCCATAGCAAAGGCCGCCAGGGCCTCGCGGTTAGGGAAACGAGCAAAATTTATTTTGTCGATTGAACTCGACCAACTCACCACAACTAACAGACCAACTAGGCCAAGCTCGCTGATTAGCAAAAGTGGCAAGTTATGAATTGGTTGGTAATCCCAAACAGATCTCCACGGGTACTCATCGGCTAAAGCAAAAACATAATTGCGTGGCCCGTTGCCAATTATCCAGTCGGTGCCGTGCAGAGTAGAAAACCATTCGCTGTACTGCTGCTTGCGTTCACTCAGTGAGCGCTCTTCTAACGCTCCCCCGCCCCGCATATTAGCTACCAAATCTGGGGCGAATAATGTTGCGCCAAGAGCGAGAGTGATGACTATGGTAGCAATGGGAATGACCGCTATTCGAGCGCGAGAAACATTTTTAGCCTTAAGAACTAGGTACGCTAGGCCGAGACCGAGCAATAGACCCAAGGCGGCTGAACGGGACATGGTCAAGACCAAACCGGCGAGGAGCAAAGCGAGGAGCGCATTTACGGCACTGCGCTGTCGGACATGGGCAAACAAACTAGGCAAAGTGAGCACGGCCGCTAGAGCGACCGCTAAATAACCTCCAAAGATATTGGGGTGCGGGAATGAGCCGTAAGCACGGAGTACTCGCGTGCCGTCGATTACGGTAACTGCGTCACCTAGTTGCTCGGCACTGCGGGGAGCTAGACCTAGGAGCGTCGAAGCGCCGTGACCACCGCCAAAAACTTGAATGACGGCCACGATAAGCGGGAGCAACAAACCGACAATGAACCCGCGCATGACGGTCTTAGCTTCGACGCGGGAGTCGAGGAGTGCGGCGAAGGCTAAGGCGGCGAAGGCTAAGTCTAAGAGCCCAGCGAGAGCTGGAATCGACCAGTGAGCCAGAAAGGCCGAGACGGTCATGAGGAGCACGATTGCGCCCCCGAGCAACAATGGTATTCGATACTGCTTGTCGATTTTAGGCAATCCCCACACAACATAGGCACAGACCAGTCCGAGCAAGAGAAAAACTTGAGTTGCGTATAAACTCAAGGTGGCGAATTCAGTTGGCGTGCCGGACAGATACGACAAGCCAAAAATGTAGCGCGTTTGCCAAGGTACTAAAAAGAAAAACAGAGCTAGAACATTCGTGGGCTGTAAAATGTTTTTCAAAGTCATAAGCTAAAACTGGCCATCTTGGCCTCTAGAAAGGCCGCGATCTTGGCTCGCGCGTCATTGTGATGAAACTTCAGCATGTCGTCGTTAACAATTACGCAGGTATCGCGATTCATCCGCGACTTAATGGCTGCCGGGAAGCGCTCTAGTTGCATGGCCTTGGCGAGTTTTTCTGACATCGGCAGCCAGGCCAAACGATGTGGCGCAGAAATTTTAAAACGACTGGGGCGATGAACCGCCCAGGAATGCGGCAACACCTCGCCCACCCAGGCGTTGGCAGCAAAAAATGCCGCAGACCAACCTGAACGATCAATTAACGGTACCAGGGAACGACACCACAAGGCTAAGTACGGATCATCGGCGCCGATTTTTATTTTAGAAAAATCAAATTGTGATGGAGCGGCAAAAAAACTGACGCAAATCGGATCTTCGGCTGCCTCGCCAGGGCGGGCGCGCAATAGCATAAGCGGCAGGGTGGCCAACAAACGCGCACACCAAGTGCGCCCCGGGCTGGTTACAACAAACAAGTCGATATCGCTATCCTCGCGAGTGTTAAACCAAGACAGACTATTGCAGACAGCGATACCGTCTATCCAGGGCAATCGACCAAGAATTTTTAGTACCTTGTTGAGCTTTTGGTACTTGCGAATCGCGTCATGCAAACGCCGCTTGCGCTCGACTACCTGAGCGGCCACATCGCCAAGGCCAAAAAAGCCTCCCTCCTGAGCAAGGTGGCGGCGCAATACAGCCGACGTCTGCAAACAGGCATCCACCTCGCCAAAAAGTACCGGGCGTTCGCCAGGAACTACAAAAAGCCATTTCCAAATTTCAAACGCCGTCAGCGGATATTCGAAGTATGAAAAATAAGCCACCGTGCGTAAGATTGATTGCTCAAGCGTAGACATATTTTAGCCGGGAATGAGCTTTTCTCCGCGTCTAACGGCGTGGATAATACCTAGGGCAATAAAGACAAAGTCGCGCACGCGGATGATAATCGTGTAAGCCAAAGCATTCACTGAAATACCCAGCAAGGCGAACATGGCCGCATTGCTGCCTTCAAATATGCCTAAGCCAGCCGGAATTGGTAAGAGCAAAGACACACCTGGCAAGGTACTCATTAAAAAGGCGTCCCGTAGGGCCAGTTCAGCACCCAAAAAGTGAGTAATAAACACAACTTCTACGGCGCGGAACGCGGCCATTACGAAAGACAAAAAGACAATTAGCAAAATTAACTGCCAACGACCAACGAAAAATTGCGACATGAGCTTTTCGGTTTCGCTTAACCAGCTTTCAAACTTGGCCATTGGCTTAAAACGGTTGAGTTTTGTGCCGCTAATAAAACGGTGGAAAAAACCCGATCCTCTGATAGTAAAGAAGAAGAAGGCTAGAAGCACGGCCAGCAAAAATAAAACGAAAACCAGCGGCCACAAAAGTTGGTTGCCTGCACCTAGGCCCTGGGCTAGAGCCAGGGAGATACCAGCAACTACGTAAATGACGTAGGTCGAAATTTCAAAAGCTAAAAGCTCGGCGATGACCTCGGCGTTGAGGCTCGAA
>CAZXUX010000021.1:0-15055 GCA_964644265.1 uncultured Gammaproteobacteria bacterium | reverse complement strand
CCAGTGTCTGTTCATAAAAGATAAATATCGTAAACGTGCCGAACAAACGCGTCAACTACGAAACTTAGCGTGACTGCAAATCCCTCTGCAACGATGCACTAGATGCTCCAAATGAGGTAATCGAGTGCCCAGACACCGGCACCGGAGAAGAACAGGACAGCGCAGGCAGCTAGGAGGACGAGATCGAACTCCCAACCGGTGTTATTGTCGGCGCGGAAAGGGATTTTCCAAACTTGCATTTTTAAGTAGATGGCGCCGACCATGATCATGGCACAACCGAGAGCGGCGATCTGAGTCAATAAGCCAACGGC
This sequence comes from uncultured Gammaproteobacteria bacterium, assembly GCA_964644265.1. Taxonomy (GTDB): domain Bacteria; phylum Patescibacteriota; class Patescibacteriia; order UBA9934; family UBA9934; genus JAGORL01. Next base: position 14,744 of record CAZXUX010000021.1, on the reverse strand, counting down.
TATAGCTACTGCGGCCAAAGGCTCCACGATGGCTAAAAACTTCATGATCTGCAGCATGCCACCGGCCATTGGCGGATTGGGTTGCCACATGCGTCGCTTCATTAAGCCGTGAACCAAGAAGATGGTGGCAACGGCCAAGCGGAGCATTAACAGACCAAGGTCACTGTATTGATGAAGTGAGTAAAGGATGTCCATAAAATTAGTTAAGACTCTTTATATTCTACATGCTCCCCCATCTTAGCCTCTATGTGATCGGCTTTACGTAAGCGACGGAGCTGACTTCGAGTAAGAATCGAGGTGTGCGGAATTTCGGTCAGATATTCGGCGATGTACCAGATGTCATCTTCGGCCGTTTCCCAGCCGCGATGATCGAACCGTGATAGATCAATGGGCTTAGAAAAGGCGCGCATAGTTTTCGTTCGTGTGCTCTGCAAAAAATATTCGTGAAAATAACTCATGGCCAGTTCGCGAATGGTTTTATAAACCGGCTCGCGATAGCGTAAAACTCCGTGATTAGTTTTTGAAATAGCTCCCCAGTGACCGTGAATTTGAAACACGGCCACCACGTGATCGTAATCAGGGTCAGCAGCTTCAAGGTCTAAGATCAGTGGCTTGAAGCCTTGTGTTCTCAAAGCTGCGGCTGCAAAAATCGCTCCTTCAATGCACTGTGCCTGGCGGTGCTTCAAAACCATTCTTGGCGAATAGCTAGTTTCGTTGTCACCGAGAACTCGGTAGCGTAGACCATTAACAAAATCTTGAATCTTAGCCGGAGTGGTAAGCGACTTAAAAATCTTCTTCTCTTCTGGCGTCCAAAGGGTCATACCGGAATATTGTACAAGCAATTACCTTTACATTCCCCTATTTTTCCTATACCATACAAACGCAATAATTTTACCTAGGGGCATAGTGAAGCGGTATCACAACGGTCTCCAAAACCGTTATCGATGGTTCGATCCCATCTGCCCCTGCCAAGAGCCGGTTTGGTGTTACGGACCGGATTCCCATAGGACCTTCGACGGGTTCCTATGACCGGAGTCCTAGCCAAACCAGTTGCTGAAATCCCGTCACTTTAGAGTGACGGGATTTCAATAGCTAGCTACCGCTATTATGGACAAAACATTTAGGGAATATCATAAGTTTACAAAAGAAGAATTTGAACAGCTATGGAATAATTGTTTATTTGTTTTTGATACAAATACACTTTTGAACATGTATCGATACAGCAGAGAAACTGTTGATGCCTATATCAAAGTTTTAGAAGAAATAAAATCAAAAAACCAATTATGGCTACCCTATCAAGTAGGGTTGGAATTCCATGAAAATAGAATTAATGTCATTTTCGAGTATGAGAAATCTTATGACGAAATCCTCTCAATTATAAATCGTACAAAAGAAGACATCCAACAAAAATATAAAAACCATCCCTTTTTGGATCTAGGAAGTATTGGGGAAGAAATGTCAAAGGGATTGGCGGGTGTTATTACGACTATAAAACAGAAAAAAGACGATCATCCGAAATGGATAGAAAAAGACGAAGTTCTCGAAAAGCTGAATAAAATATTTGAAGGAAACACTGGGAATAATTTTGATTTGGCTAGGATGATTAAGATAAAAGAGGAGGGTAAGGAAAGGTACGATAAAAAAATTCCGCCCGGATTCAAAGATGTCCAAAAACCTGAGGAGAAAAAGTATGGTGATCTTATTTTGTGGTACCAAATCTTGGAAAAAGCAAAGGATTGCAAAAAACCAATTATTCTTATTTCAGGAGATGTAAAAGAAGATTGGTGGCTTGAAAAAGATGGTAAAAGGCTCATGCCGCTACCTCAATTAAAAAAGGAGATGTTGGATAAGGCTGGTGTAGATTTTCATATATATACTGCGGACAATTTCCTAGAATTTCATGCTCAAGGAAAAACTATCGATCAAAGAACGATCAAAGAGGTTAGAAAAATCAGAGAAATCGAGGAGGCCAGAATGAAGAGACATATGCACATGCTGACAAGGCGTGGTGATATTGAGTTAGACCCAAGAGCAATGTATGGGAGAATGGTGGAATATTCCCATACGTACGAAGCCTTACACGATCTAATGAGAACCGTTAGAAAGGTGGCAATTCCAAACGATCATAAAGATGATTTCGAACATATCTATCGGGGGATGGATGAACTTCAGATTAGATTCAGACATGGAGAAATCGACGACCTGTCCACTCATAAGCTTCGCAGCTATGGTCGGGACTTACTCATGTTTTTGGATAAAATCTATCATTCTAGTAAGCTTGAACCTGAAGCTCAGAACGCTATTAAAGAGTGTGTTGACCGAATAGAACGCATTATCCATGGATTGGGCAGATATTTGTAACGCGCTGAGTGAATTTAATTTTTGTAGTTATAACTCTTCGTTACATGACCGGAGTCCCTGCGGGACTATCGCATGAATCCTCCGAAAGCCCTTGTAAAAGAGAGTTCAGTACCGGAGTGGCCTGCCACAAAAGTCTCCGCTAATTAGAGCGGGGATTTTTGTTTATGCCACCAGGGAATCGAACTTATATTTTAAAATTCTTACTAAAATGAAGAACCGCACCGCTGAAGGCCAGTGTGGCTCTTCATGCGATGCGGTCTAGTGGACTACGCCGTCTGATCGATGAGCGCGAGGGGCACGGTCCGCCTGCACGACTCGAGGAAGCCTCGAGCGGACCGTGGGAGCCCCTCCACATACTCGTGGTCTTCGCGGTCCGCGAAGACCCGGTGAAGAGTCACGAACTTTTCCGGGAACGTCTCCACGAGCAGGCTCACCCCGCTCACGAATTCGTTGATCTCATCCCGCAGGATGAGGGAGGCCTCGAAGCGTTCCAGGAAGCCCACGAGCTGGGCGAGGAACAGCACATACTCAGCCCACGAGTGAGCGTCCTGATCGGTGGTGCCCCACGCGAGCTTCTCGCCGAGCTCGCGACACTCGGAGAGACTGATCGTGTCCCCCGCGTGTTCCGCGATGACGCTCCCCGCAGCTTCGCACATTCGCGTGGCCTGGGTGACGATCCCGGCATCATCCACCTCACGGATCAGTTCGGCAGGGTATGCCGTGATCCGCGCGAGGTAGGAAGCGACGATGACCGCTCCCGCCAGAGAGGCGTTCTCACCTTCGCAGCTGCTCAGCGCTGCTTTCAGGTTGCGAAGCAACCAGCGAAGCCGGACCGATTTAGCACAGGATTCTTCCATGGGTCACCCGCAGGTAAGTTGTTTGATAGTAGAAACGCTGTGTAAGTTTAGCAAAAAATAGGCCTTTTGTCAAGGTAAGGAGCAGAATTTATGGCTAATGTTAGCCATAGTATTTGTGAACTCTGCAGATGCAGTTTATCTTTTATGGGGAGATCAGGTAAAGACGGTAACTACGCAATTTTTTCAAAGATGGAGACCGGCCTAACGACGAAAAAGATTTGATGCTTATTCTCAAGCACGAAGAAATCAATTATTTCTCCAAAATTGGTAATCTACGATTCATCGCGAGAGTTCTAACCTCGTTTGCCAAGCCCTGCCAGGCAACTGCCGGGTATTCTGCTTTTAAAGCTTAATACCCGGCAACTGCCTGGCGTGCCATCAGCTCCGTGAGCTGTAACACGCATCAAGTTAAGTTATCCCATAAAGAGATCCTGTATGTTCCCGCGTCCGTTTTACGTTTACGTTTGCTTGAGTTTAAAAGACGGCAAGCTCTATACCGGCTCTACGAACAATCTTGAGCGTCGATTATCCGAGCATGCTGCGGGTAAAGTTTTTTCAACAAAATCACGCCTGCCTCTTGAGCTGGTTTATTATGAGGTTTACAAAAATGAAAAGGATGCGAGGCTTAGGGAAAAATATCTTAAAGGTGGTGGAAGGGCGAGACGCAACTTTAAGCTACAGCTTGCAGAGACACTGAAAGAAATTCATTTATGAAAGAACCAATCAACTTTGTTAAAATAGGGTAGATGAAGGTTGGAACTTTTCGATAAAATAACCATTTAAAAACAGAACACCACCCGCGCATGACAGGATCATCACGAGGTGATGTTCTGCCATGTCACGAGTGGTGACGACTACTCCGTACTGCCTCCAAAGGCGACGAGCCCCGGCTTCTGGTCGGGCTTGGCCGAGCCGACCAGCATGATGCTGACGCTGTTCGAATTGAGGAAGGTGCCGGAGATGTATCCCTCCTTCCCCTCGGCGTCGGTGAAGGTGTTCGCCTCGGGGTCGTGTTCAAAGTCGAGCTCCTGTCGCCGCTTGAACTCCTCGCGCACCTCCTCCACACTCGACGCAGCCACCACGGCCAGGCCCTCGCCGTATTCCACTTCGATCACGCAGGCGTACAGGTTCATCTCACACTCCTGTTATGGGTGGATTTCAAGATGAATCTATCGAAATGAACAACGATATATCATAGCATAAAATTACTAAAAAGTCAATAAACGAGGCTTATTTCAGCCTATTTATCGACCTTTTTGGTGTGTGGGTATTTAAAAGCGAACCGGGCGTTGTAACTGGGTACGACTACCCTATGAGGGTATAGCAAGAGTTCTAACCTCGCGCACTAAGGCCTTCCAAAGATCTACCGGTTGTAAAACTGGTAGATTTTTGTTTTACTCACTAATATGAAAAATAAAATTCTTGGGCTGGCGGGACTACATGCGCTTGGCACGGCAATTTATGTTGGGCTCGTTGCCAGCCTGCTTTTTTATTCACCAAATATTTTTGCGTCTAGTCCAAAAGAAACGGTGCTGATTCCCATTGCTATGCTCATGCTCTTTGTGGTTTCTGCCCTTATAACTGGATCTCTTGTTTTAGGCAGACCTATCATGTGGTACCTCGACGGCAAGAAAAAAGAGGCCGTCTCGCTCCTAATGACCACAGCGGGCTTTCTAATCATTATTACTCTGCTTGCGTTTGCTGGTTTGGCTTTTTAATATCGTATGCGCAAATATTTACCATCTAGTGACGACCTTTCGAGCATCGTCTTCTTCTCTGGTGAGTGCGACCTTGGAGCAGACACGTTCAAGGTTATGCGCTGGCGCGTCAATACGGATCAGCTAGATGATTTACGCTCTAATATCCTGAAAAAAGATAAGGGTTGTGGCGCTATAGCCGCGACACACTTTACTTACAACAAAAACAAAAAAACGCTTTGATGCTTACGACGGTGGTCGTGGCGATGCGCCATATCTGTTCTCAATAGAACAGTAGCTAGTGCACTAAACTGGATGATTAACCATATGAAATATCTTTTGACTCTACTTATGGGCGTGGTTCTCGGTGCCGCCATAGTGAACTTTGGCTTTGCGCCCACAGCACCCGCTGAGACACAACTGGTAACCGGACCCATCAAATATAATTGCGAGCTTAGTGGTGGAAAGTTTAAAAACAATACCTGCTCCTGTCGACCAGACGGCGAAGAGATTCAAGCCAATGTCTATGATGAACAAACTGGTTTCTGCCAAAGTGATATAGGTGGTCCGGCTGGCGATGCGTTTTCGGCTTCTATAGGTCTGCCATACGGAGAATATGGTTACTATCAGGGAATAATTATCGACCTCTGTCAAAAGAGCGGCGGTGAGCTTTCCGGTGCTGCCTGCATCTGTCCTTCTGGGGAGCTGTATGACCGAACTACTGGTCAATGCAAGTGAATACAAAAAACACCAGCTTCATGCTGGTGTTTTGGTTTGTATAAAGATACGATAGGGACAGCATTGATGTATGAAAAAAATTGCTCTGTTGATTGGCGTACTAACTATTTTGCTAGGAGCATATTTTTTGTTAAATGCGCCTAAAGCGACGGTTGTGGTGCCGGAATACGCAAATGCGGCGCAGAAATTTGGTTATATTAAGGGTTTTGATACCCAGCATAAAGTTACAACCTTTGTCTTCGATGAAGCTCGCTGGCTGGCTGGCAATGAAGCCGCCGATACCCCTAACGGATTTGGAATTAAAAACGAGAGCGCAGATTACGTAGTGCTAACCCTCGCACCTAAGGTGCAAATTGAAATCGTGGATTTGAATATTGACGATGATGCGCTCAGAAATGTCTCGCTTGATGAATTTCAATCTGAATTTTTAAAGAATCCGGAATATTTTATTCAAAGAGTTTTCTGGCTCACTTTCGATGCCAATGGGCTCGTTGATCATGTCAAAGAGCAATATGTTCCGTAACTGACTACACATGCATTCCCCCTACAAACAAGGCCTGGCGATTTGGCTCGCGCTGGTTGGCGCGTCGTTTGGGGTGCTGCTGTGGCAAATCACGGCGCCGTGGCTGCTGTTACTCTTGGGAGCGCTTAATTTTGCCGCCTTTTGTTTGTATGGCCTAGATAAGCTGTTGGCCGTGCGGCAGGCGCCGAGAATTCCGGAATACGTTTTGTACTTGGCGGCCTTTACGGGAGGCGCCGTTGGGGCCTTGGCGGCTATGCAAATTTTTAGGCACAAAACGTCCAAGGTTTCGTTTCAATTTGCGTTAGCGATGATTATTTTACTTGAGGTTATTATTTTTATACTAATGGTTGAACCTACATTGTTTACAGGGGCTTTCTTAAGCTTGTAGTTGGCACTTAATATCTACCTTGACTTGAACCAACAGATAACCCTAAGATTAACTTAAGATTATCTTTTTTATGCAGCACACGGTGAGCCTGAAAGAATTTCGCCAGGATGTGGCCAAATACGCCAAACGAGTTGATCGCGGCGAAGAGCTAATTGTTACCAAACGGTCAAAGCCGCTATTTCGACTTAGCCCTGTCGATGACGCGGGCTGGGAGACTGTTATAGATTTTACAAAATTCAGAAAAGATGGAATTGAAGCTAAAGATCTTTTAAGAATTCTTAGATCTTTGTAGGTATGGTTGACCGCATCCGGAAGCTCCTGAAACAACTGACCCCTAAAGAATCCGCGCAACTCACCAACTTGATAGAGCTGGTTACACAAAACAATCTTCGTGATCTTGATTTGAAGAAATTGAAGGGCCTCGATGATGTATATCGGGTGCGTAAAGGAAAATTTCGCATTATATTTCGTAAAACCCCTACCACCACGCTAATCATTGTTCTCGAACGTCGCAACGATAATACCTACAAGAAAATATAAAATTTGTATGACCCACAAAAAACTTTATCGCAGCGCAACAGATAAAATCATCGCTGGCGTGTGCGGCGGATTGGCTGAATACTTTGAAATCGACGCCACGATTATCCGTTTGGTTTGGGCTTTGTTGGTTATTTTTACCGGCTTCTTTCCTGGCGTTGTAGCTTACGTTATAGCTGCCTTAATAATTCCGCAGCGCAAAGATGCTACGGTGGTAGAAGCCACAGTTAAAAAAGACAGCTAAGCTAAAAATAAATTACAACTAATATGCGACGACTCTTAGTGGCAGGCATGATGGTTTCATTGTTAGGGGCCGGCTGCACAGACGCGTCGCTTGGTGGCAACCTGGGTGCAAACACATTGCCGCATCAAACCCAAAACGCCAATTTGACTAACCAAGGTCTGACCAAATTCCCCGTGAACGTACTTAGCGAAACTGGTCTGGAAACTTTAGATATATCTCATAATCAGCTGACCGGCGCCATGCCAGCAGAAATTCGCCAACTAAAATCATTACGCGAACTAGATGCCAGCGACAACAAGTTCACTGGCATTCCGGCAGAAATTGGCCAACTAACTAATCTTGAAGTGCTGGATTTATCTAACAATCAACTTACTGGACTGCCGCACGAATTGGGAAATCTTTCTAAGCTAAAGGTGTTAGATTTATCTGGCAATGACGTTTCGCCACAGGACTTAGACGTGATTCGCGCCGCCCTACCAGCAGGCGTGGATATTCGACTGTAAGGATGTAAACAAAAAACCGACCCAATGGCCGGTTTTTTTGTTGGCTATTTGAAAGCGATTTTGAAGCTGTACATGCCCATGCCGCAGGTGCCGTCTAGCACGCCCTGGGCTTGGCTGGCGTCGAGCTGGATCTTCTCGACACCAGTTGGCGGTAAGGTTTTGGCGTAACTGAGAGACGGGATAACGATGGTTGAAGAACAGTCGTAGGTGCCATTAGTCGAAACTCGTAATTCGGTGGGTAATCCGGCGGCGGCTTCGATGTAGGCTGGTGAGAAACCACCCTTGGCCGAGAGGTCGATTATCTGCGTGCCGTTTTCAATGCTTACCGCGACGGTCGAGCTTGTACTTGGCGCATTCACGCCACGCAAAGCAGCAAAGGCAACTAAAAGTCCGATTAGAATGCCGCTAAAAGCTATGGCGGTTTTGGTATCTTTTTGCATAGCTAAAATAGGTTAAGCGAACGCAGGGCATTAAGCAAGTTAAATAACGCCAGGGTAATAACTACCAAACCAGAAGCTTTGAAAAATATTCCCTTCCAAGGTTTGTTAGCGATCTCCAGCACGCCAAACGATAATAGCGCTAAAACCGGAAAAGTGCCTAGAGCAAAAAACAACATGGTTAGCCCACCGGTTACGAAACTACCGGTAGTCAGCGTGTATACCTGCATCGACTGAGTGAAGCCGCAGGGCAAAAAGAATGTGGCCACACCAACGGCCAGCGGAGCCAGCCAGTGCGAAGAGCGGTTTAGACGACCGGCCTGATGAGCAAAAATACTTGGCATCTTAAGCTGCATTTTTTTGGTGGCAGCAAAAACATCTAGTAGATTAAGACCGAGAATCAACATCACCACGGCAACCACCATACCGAGCACTGCACTACCCACCAGCCCTAGCTCAAATAACTTGCCCAGACTACCAATGACTCCGCCAAGCACAAAGAAACCGCCGAATCGACCAAGATGAAACATAACCTGAGCTCGCCGATGGGTGTTGTTTTTGGCGGCGTTAGCCGAAATCGACAGCACCAGTCCGCCGACCACGGCCAAACAAGTAGAAACCGAGGCCACGAGACCAATCAGCACCGCCGTACCATAAGACATGGTGCTGGTGTTTAATAAATTTACTAGACCGAATTCCTGCAACAATAAAAAAGCCACCACAAAAGCCAACGCTGCAGGCACCGCAATAATAAAATCACGATAGTTAGCCTTGACGACGAGTCTCTCGACCGACAAGCGGTAACCGTTGTCGGCCACGAGTGCGGTCAAGGCTTCGGCTAATACTTGCGGCTCGTCGGTAAAATCTCCGGTCACAGTTACGGCGCAGGTATTTAGATTTGCCTTTACACCGATCACCCCGGATTGACCTTGCAATGTTTCTTCTAGGTACAAAGTACAAGAAGCGCAGTGCATGCCGTCGACGAAAAATGTTTGTGATTTTTCTGTAGACATATATCTAGAGACGTCTAAATTTTAGACGCAATGAATTTAGCACTACCGAAACACTCGACATAGCCATGGCAAAACCGGCAAACACCGGAGACAACACCCAACCTAGAAGCGGATAGAACACGCCAGCCGCCAGGGGAATACCGATAATGTTATAGATAAAGGCCGAGAATAAGTTTTGCCGCACCGTAGACATGGTGGCCTTAGACAGTTCGATAGCTTGCGATATTTTACTTATATCGCCACTCAACAGCGTCACGTCGCCGGTTTCAATAGACACATCCGAACCGGTCGCCATGGCAATGCCAACATCTGCTTGAGCTAGCGCTGGCGCGTCATTAACGCCATCGCCGGCCATAGCCACCACTTCCCCTTTGGCTTGCAAGTCTTTGATCAGCGTGAGCTTGTCTTGTGGCAACACCTGAGACAAATAACGCTCGATGGCTAGCTGGCCAGCGACTGACTTGGCTACGCTTTCGTGATCGCCGGTAGCCATAATGACCGTCACCCCAAGGCGACGTAGCTGTCGTACCGCCTCGGCGGCCTCGGGTTTAATCTTGTCAGCCAAGCCGGCGACCGCCAGGACTTCCTTGTTTGTCGCTAAAACAATCAGCGAAGCCCCGGCAAACGACCGGCTGGTTTTTGGCAATGACAAACCAAGCGATTGCAACATGGTCGGCCCGCCAATGAAATAATCGACTCCCCCGACTGAGCCGCGTACCCCGCTACCGGCAAGATTAGCAAAGTCGCTAACCGGCATGAGCCTTGCGCCCTTAGCCTTGGCGTAGGCCACCACAGCTGCGGCCAAAGGATGTTCCGACTTGGCTTCAAGACTAGACATGACGCTTAAGACCTGGTCAGCGGACATCTCGGCAACCACTTCGAACAGCGACACCTCTGGCTTGCCGCTTGTCAGCGTGCCGGTTTTGTCGACCACCAGAGTTGTAACCCGGTGTAGTTTTTCTAATACTTCGGCATTTTTTATTAGAATGCCCTGAGTAGCACCACGACCCACGCCAACCATAATCGCCGTGGGCGTAGCTAAGCCGAGCGCACAGGGACAAGCAATAACCAAAACCGTCACGAACGATGTTATGGCCAGCGGAATATTGCCAACGATTAACCAAACTACAAGCGCCGCGAAGGCCACCACCAGAACCGCTGGCACAAAGATGCTAGAAATCTTGTCAGCTAGACGCTGAATAGGAGCCTTTGACCCCTGGGCCTCGGCCACCATGGTTACAATGTGGGCCAATAGCGTATCTGAACCAATACCGGTGGCCCGCATCACAAATGAACCGGTCGTGTTAATAGTGCCGGCCGAGACCTTATCGCCCGCTCGCTTTTCTACCGGCAACGACTCTCCCGTTAGCAAGGATTCATCGATCGACGACGCCCCGTCAGTCACCACGCCATCGACTGGAATTTTCATGCCTGGCTTGATGACGACCTCGTCACCTTTTTGCACCTGATCAATGGCTAGCTCTAATTCGACACCGTCGCGCAACACGGTGGCTGTCTTAACTTGCAAACCAAGCAGCTTCTTAATGGCGTCGCCGGTTCGTTCCTTGGCTTTAGCCTCAAGATATTTACCCAAGGTAATGAGCCCAATCACCACTACAGTGACATCGTAATACTTAGAGGACGTGTCTAGAAAAGGGTCTAAAAACTGAGCAAAAATAGACAGGGTTAAGCTATAAAAGAAAGCCGCGGCCGTGCCCAACCCGACCAGGGTATCCATGTCGGCCACGCCGTAACGGAAAAATCGCCACAAACCTTTTAGATATGGCGTACCGACCGCAAACAGCATATACGCGGCCATTACGGGCAAAGCATAGTCGACGACAACAGCCAATGCATCTGGCACCATCGGCAGCAAATTGAGGGTGGCAAAAATATCCCACAGCATGAGCGCCGCAGCCACCGCCACAAGCGGCAAGGCTACCGCTAGCTTTTTGCGCAGCCGCATGGCTTCGCCGGGCATTACAGCGCCATGCTGATGGCCAGACATAACTTCGCCCGACGGCATAACGTGCGCACCAGTCATTGGAGTGGACGAGTCAAGAGAATAGCCGAGAGACTCCAGGCTCTTAGATAGTTGTTGCAGATTGGTTTGCTGCGGATCAATCGTCAGGTGAGCTTCTTCGGTGACGGGATTAACCACAGCCTGACTAACCCCAGCCTGCGAACTCAATCTCTTTTCCACGCGAACGGCGCAAGAGGCGCAGTGCATGCCAGAGACCTTGGCCTTTATTTTGTCCATATATAAGAATGATACTGCAAATGCTAAGTAATTTCACTGCCGAGCCAGCGCCCATGGGCTAAATTAACCGCTAGGCAGCCTAGCCAGCTCAGTCAGAAAAGCGTGGGGCATGCCAAACCGAGTATCATGTGGATAATTTTGGCTAATTTTAGATAATTTTTATGTGTGACTTTGTGTCTTGCTATGCTGTTTTGAGCTATCTAAAGTTATGTATTTTAAGACTAGACTACGGGTCGCGATCATTGTCGTGATCATACTAGCCGCACCAATCCCCGCCCTTGCAGCCACCACCCTGGGCACAGATTTAACGACAGGTGGATCACTTTCCGTTAACGGTAACACGACCCTTGGCGACGCAGCTGCCGATAGCGTGTTATTTAAAAGCAACGACATTTACTATGAGGGCGCCACCAGTGACGACTTTGAAACCAGAGTCTCACTAATCGACCCAACTGCAGATAATGTAATTACCTTGCAAAACAATAGCGGAACACTCCCCCTTAGCACTCTTGGTCAGATGCTATTTTTTACCACCACCGGCAGCACAACAATTACTCTGCCGACATCCGGTACGATGTGCACCGTGGCGGGAACGGAAACGTTAACCAATAAAACGCTTACCGCTCCAGCTTTAACTTCGCCAGCTATTAGCTCGTCGCCAAGCGCCGCTGGGGCAACCTGGACCGACCTAGGATCAGTGACCACCGTAGACCTTAATGGTGGGTCCATTGACGGAACAGCGATTGGTGCTACCTCGGCCTCAACTGGCGCGTTTACTACCCTCTCATCTACCGGCGTTACTACAATTGGCAATGGCAGCGCCACTACTGCCATTAACTCCAGTGATTGGGATATAGATGCGGCCGGAGCTCTCACTGGCGTATCGTTTGATGCAAACGGTGCGGGAAACAGCATCTCGAACATAGACAACGCGGACCTGACTAACGCATCGCTTACCGTTTCGGCCGGCATCGGTCTTACTGGCGGTGGCGCAGTTGCCCTAGGTAGCTCTGTAGAGCTTCAGGCGACTCTTGGTACTTCTATAGATGCTTCTGAAGTAGATACCGACACATTAACCCTAGCCGATATAGCCAACAGCTTAATACTTGATGCTGATTTTAGTCTTATCACCAACAGTTCAACGAGCGATTTTAAATTCGTCCTCGATAACAGCTCGACCGGCGACGTCGCTTCTGTCTTCCAGGTCACCACTTCTGGCACAGGTGCTACCGTTGCGACTGCAGTAGACCTCTCAGATGCCGACATTGCTACGGCTCTTGCCCTTGGCTCTAACGATGTAACCGTCGGCGGCGCGACTCTGTCTGCAGCCGAAATTGCACTCCTAGACTCTGGCATTACTTACGCTGAGCTTACCAACTCCGGTACCCTTACAGCTACCACGGTCGACGTTAACGGAGGCGCCATTGATGGCACTACAATTGGCGCGACCAGCGCCTCTAGCGGTGTCTTTACCGCCCTATCATCAAGTGGAATAACCTCGCTGGGCGATGGTTCGTCAACGGTAGCTGTCAATTCTTCTGACTGGGACATTTCAACCACCGGTGACCTAACTAATATCGGGTCGTTAACGATGGACGGAAATCTAACTATCGGTTCTGGCGGCACCGCCATTACCAAATACATCTCAAGCAACTTAACAAACGTTAGCACTAACAATATCGGTGTCACCTCTTGCGCCACCTACGCCACCTTGATCGTCAGCGGCGCAGCCGTGGGCGATACAGTTATCGCTACTCCCGCTCCAGCAACTAACGGCATCGAAGACGTAGTTCTGCCCTGGTTTGCCTACATTAGTGCGGACGACACGGTAACTATCCGCGCCTGCAATATCTTGGGCGTCTTGGGGGTAAATACAGACGACACTCAAAGCTGGAGAATCGATGTCTGGAAGCATTAATCATTGGCGCTACACCTTGTTGGCGGTCGCAAGCGCTTGCGGCCTGTGTTTTTTTCCTAGTAATTCACTGGCGGCGGAAATAGAATTCACCGTCGATACCACAGTCGTTCTAGACGACATAGCCGGTACCTTTACAATTCTTACTGACTCAAGAGCGGATAGCATCGTTATCGAGACAGCTTCGATGACTGTGACGGTAGCTTCTGGAGATATGTTTTCTATTCGTGCCAATGACCAGCAACGCCTGGTTAACACAGCCGGACTAGAGGACTGCTGGCCGACCAGCGCGCCTCTGCTCACCATCAGCGGCCCAATCACCATCACCATTAGCCCAGAAGTTGGACCGTGCAGCACTTCAATGACCATAGGTTCTGATGCGTTCTACAAAATTTACAAAAACAATCCCAAGAGTCCGGTAACCACACCGCTCGTAACAGGAACACCGCCAAGCGCCATCTATAACCGCCGAGAGATACTTTTTGCGAGTACATCGATTGATCAAGCCTTGGGTTTTATCGGCTCGGCCAGAACAGAGTGTCCGGTTGGTGATTTATTGAAGGGTTCGCGCAGTACTATTTATTACTGCGGTCAGGATGGATACCGGCACACCTTCACCCAAGAGAAAGTTTATTCGTCGTGGTATGGCGAAAATTTTACTTCCGTTCGACAGATCCAGGATGCGCAGCTGTCGCTAATCCCCCTTGGTAGAAACATGACCTACCGACCCGGTTTACGTTTGCTGAAAATACAATCTGATCCAAAGGTATATGCGGTCAGTGGTCGCACGCTACGCTGGGTGGAAGACGAAGCCGTGGCGGAAAAACTTTACGGCGCGGAGTGGAGCAAATATGTTGACGATATTGCTGACGCTTTTTTTGCCGATTACTTAGTTGGTATTTCGATCACTGCGTCCGATGGAGCTGAATAACATCATAAGATTGGTTGGTAACGACGAACGGATTGGATTCTGGAATAAAAATCGGGCCTTGGCTTGCCTTTTTAGCTTGAGTGAATTAGCCTTCCAGGCGCCGCAAATTGTGGCCAGGAGGCATCTTGAAAGAATTCAACCTCGGTATTCTGGGAGTCGGCTCTCACGTGCCGAGCACGCGCGTCAGCTCTGAAGAGTTCACCCGAATCATGCAACCGCGTGACCCGAAGGGCGGGCTGGTTGACCCGAGCTGGGTGCGACGCCACTTCGGCATCGAAACGCGAGCCTTCGACTTTGACCTGTCGCTTGGCCGAAAACGAACCAAGGAGGAAGGTGGGAT
>CAZXUX010000020.1:0-15773 GCA_964644265.1 uncultured Gammaproteobacteria bacterium | reverse complement strand
CTTCCTGACCCAAGAGAGCGCTTCGCCATACGCCCAGGTGTTCAACGGCACTTGTGGCAATCCATCGGGTGGTGCGGTAAGTACTCCAACGTCCTGTTATTTTGAAACCGACGGTTCTGGTAACTTCGATACGACCTCGCCATACTTGTGTACCATTGCCGTTGGCTTTGATTCTTGCCGTTTCTCTATTGATTGGTACGTGGCTGAAGCTGACTTGCCAGTGCATCTAAGTTACGGACCAGAAACAGAGATCGTGCCAGCCGACCAAGATGCTTTCTTGGTAATTAACGACAACGTAACCTGTTCGGCTTCTGAAGCTGGATGTCAGGAACTGGGTAAGCCAACCTGGAGCCAAGATCGCAATAGCACCACCGGCGCCGAATCAACCTTCTTAGTTAACGATCCAGATACATACAGCGAAACACTTTGCGCTCACGATGCGTTATTCTGCGCCGCTTGGGGCACCGATAACGACGGTACTTTCTACTTTAAGGATCCCTTGTCGCAAACCTGCGAATATCGCACTGACGTAACTATTGGCGGCTCGCCTTATGATGGCTGGTTCCGCACTGGCACCGATAACTTCTGTTATGGCACGTGCAGCAACGGCACAACCGCTTGTTCGACCGATGCCGATTGTCCAGGTGTCACGACCTGTAATTTACAAGATCCATCGTACCTTGTGGGCGGCGATTTCTCTGGTATTTGGCGCAATGGCGACGCTGCTTATGGCGATTGGGTGGGCACCTGTCCAGCTAACGCCAGTACCTGTTCAGAATTCCAGGATCCGCTAGACAACGTCGGCGACGAGTTGTACGGCCAGGGTGACGGCGCACAGTATTTCTATCTAAACAACGACAACCTAGACGAAAACACCTTGCCAGACAGCCAGCAGTGCAACGGTAAAGTATCGCTTAAGGAAGGTTGTGTATTGTTTAACGACACTACCGAGCCATCGCAGGGCTTTAACGCTAGCGCTACCGAAATGGCTAGTCGTCACGCCGACGCGCTGTTCGGTTCGTCTTCCTTTGCCTTGGTTGAGCCACTAAATTGCGAAAGCGGTAGCTCGGTTATTACCACGCCAAGCGGCGAAACTGTCGATCTTTGCTCTAAGCGTTGCGCTTACGACCTGGGTGCCGTTAACGACATTACCGATGGCGTATTAGTTCCGACCAAGATTGCCAACGACGAGCTAACCGGCAATACCAGCGTGTGGAACGCGGATACGCTGTATACCTTTGGCGGCTCTTGCTACGTGGCCAGTGATTGTGCGCCAGCGCGCAGTCAATCTGGCGAAGACGTAGCCGGTACATGTAACGCAACGGTGCGCGTAAATCCTGTTTCCGACCCAGATCCTCGCGATCCAGTGCCACGCTTAGAAAACGACACTAACACCGTGCTCAAGGTCAACCGCGATCGCCAGTGCTCGGAGTGGTTGGCTTGTGCCGACGCACAAACTGTCTGGGACGAGCGCACTAATAGCTACCGCACCATTTGCGGTGACGTTGAAATGTGTGCCGAATATTCGTCACTCGGTAACTCGTCATTCTGCTCTAAGTGGAAGTTCGACGAGCCAGAAGTTGTGTTAACTGCCGATGAATACGTCGCTCGCGATGTTTCTTGGTACGGCAATGAGTTCTCTGGTTACGCAATTCCTGATCTATTCCCAGTTCAAACGCTTACTCAGGCGAACGTTTCGCCGCCCTCTGGTTCTTGCAATATGCTTCCTGCCTTACAAGCAGGTGAAATAACGCAATTCCAGTACGGCAATCAGCATGGCACTAGTTGCTCGGTCGAAGAAGATTGTGGCGGCACGAGTGGTCCAGGCGGCACTGACTA
Source organism: uncultured Gammaproteobacteria bacterium (assembly GCA_964644265.1). Lineage (GTDB taxonomy): Bacteria > Patescibacteriota > Patescibacteriia > UBA9934 > UBA9934 > JAGORL01. The sequence goes on along the minus strand of CAZXUX010000020.1, from coordinate 13,934 downwards.
TTGTGTAGACGAGGAAGTGTCAGATTTCCGTTTGGTTTTAGATGCCGGCTCATGTACCGAGAACTACGGCGAGTCGTGCTCTGTTGGTTACTGTAAAAACACTGGCTCGGCCTGCTCGTCTAACGTCGATTGTGGCGCTGGAGCTGGCAACTGTATTACCGGTAGCTGTTACGAAATCGCCAGCACCACCTGTACCACTGAGGCTGACTGTAGCGAAGGTCAAGTTTGTCTTGGTGCCACCTGCGCCACTCCAACCACCACCGTAAACATCAACGAATACAACGCCAATCCGGCTGATCCTTGCGGTGGTGACACCTTTGCTGCCTCGGTCAACCTTAAAACCGGTAGCTGCGTTCGCGGTCAATGTTTGCTTACGCCTCAGGGCGATCAATTCAGTCCTGGCGAAAGCGAAGGCAAGCTTTGTCGTGCCTATCCAGAAACTAACAGCCCGTTCCCCAATGAATTAGCCGAGCGTTGGATTGATAGCGAGGACAAGAATATTCTCGCCGGCGCCAACGATGTCGACTTTGACTGGAGCGATGAGGCTTACGACGTGCGTAGTGGCTTTGAAAACGTACAGCTCTGCGCCCCTGGTGAAGCTTGCGATTGTAGTTATAAGAAAGTCACCTTTGGCGAGGGCAGCACCATTAAATATTTTGGTCAGGATTTCTCGGTTCGTGCCAGCAAGGGCGTCTGTAGCAGCGGTCCGCAAATTGGCTCGCAGTGTAGCGACGACAACGATTGTTCAGACGGCGTTACCGACGGCGTTTGTAGCTTCCCATCGAAGGAAGACCTCATCCTCGGCCTTGATGGTTACTGCTTAGAAAAAGATTCGTCCATCAATATCCTCGGCGATCGCGCCAAGAACGCCTGTTTAACCTGGCTACCGGTCGATCAGCTTGCCGGCAGCACCGATCTCTACGCTAAATACACCACGGCTGGTTACTTCCAAGACACCTACGCCTGCTCGTTCACCTCGCCTTACGCCGATTTGACCATGTCGCACCACCCGTCTCTTGGTGGACCAATGACGGCCGGCGCCATAGCTTGTGCCGAGGCTGAGCAGGACGACGTTACCAAAAAAGATGCTAACGATCCGGACATCATTAGTGTCTGCGCTAATAACTTACAGTGTCCAGACGGCTACTGGGCCATGATGGGCATGCCAGACTATCGAGCTGATGGTTTGGGTACTATGTCGACTTCTTGCACGACGCTTAATACCGGCAATGATTGTCCGTACGTTTGTATTCCGATTGGTGCCACCGCTTTCGATACAGAGAGCGAAGAGTGGAGTTGTGATTACAGCAGCGATGATGGCTTTATAGATGGTCTACTGGATACCTACACCACGGCCAACGACTGGAGTTTAGTGGGCGACTTGCCTGCAGATGTTAAGTTTGTCGGCACGGCTTTGCAGGACACCGGAGGCAGCGCTAACGCTGATGACATCGATGCCAACACTCCGCGCTACCAGGAATTCGACAACATGGTTAATGCCCTGGCCGGCTGCGCGCTAAAGGGCGTTGAGGTTACAAGTACTTTAGAGTCAGAAGTTTTCGAATTCCCGGCCAATGACGCTGCAGTAGAGAAGTACTACCGTCTAGAAATGGAGGCACAGTTGTACCCTGCTTGTGAAGGCGTGGTTCAAGTATCTGACGCCAGCAATCTAATCAGCTACGCTTGGACCGACCGTATTTACGATCCTTCAGGCAACGCCTTTGATTCGCTGTCGTCGGCCGAGGCCGGGCTCGCCTACACCGATCAAACCATTCCTACGCCCTACGGACTTATTACTACCTCGCCAGCTAACAAGGGTGACAGTTGGCCATATGTGGTGGCTACCTGCATGAACAGCACTTCAGAGAATTTAGAACAGCCATCTGGCACCACGCCGTACAACGTGTGTACTTCTGGGCAAGAGGTTTACGCAAGTGGCGATACAGGCCTGTATCCCGTTGCTCAAGACCTATCGCAAGACCTAAAAGACAAGACTAATCCGGATCTGGCAGAGGCGCGAACTCTAATTGGCTTTGACTGGAACCGACCGCAAAGAAGCAGCTGGGATTCTGGCGTTACCGGAACACAGGCTTCGGCTTTCGCCTTGCTCAATCAACTTTTCGCTACACCAAACCTGGGCACAGACGAAAACGTCTTTGTCTGGAACAAGAACAATGGCGTTTGGCCAAATGTTGACCTGTCGTACACGCCAACTACGGCTGCTGATTTGACCTATGACAACGCGCTGTACGATGTACGTCCAGAAGAGGGCAACCCACCCAAGGTTTGGGCTTTAAACACCTCAACCTGTACCGGAACCGAATGCGAAGAAGGGCGATCAAATGCCTTCACTCTGAACGAGCAGGATTCTGGCAATCAATCGGCCTTTGGTTTCTTCCGCGCTTACCTCAAGTTCTACGCCGCTGCCGACAAGAACCAGTTGCCGCTTCGCCGCATTATTATCGATTGGGGCGACGGCACGCAGACCGGGTCGGATTCGCAGGATAACTTCTTCAAGAATCATCGCGGGTTGCTTAACGACACCTCGCGCTCCTTCTGCGATACCAATAACGAATGGGGTATGACCCCTGAAAGCTGCGACCCTAACTACTTTAGCTACAGCCACGTTTATACCTGTACGTCATCGCTAATCTTGTCTGGTGATGCATGTGTCGACGACAACAACGATGGCATTCCAGACTCTAGCCCTTGCGTTAACAACCCCGGCTCAGTCACTGCGACCTGCTCTTTCGTCCCCAAGGTCCACCTCCGCGACAACTGGGGCTGGTGTGCGGGTACGTGTACCGCGAGCGGTGTAGACGGCACGACTGGATGCTACGATGGTGATGGTAGCCTGTCCGAGTCAGAGCCTGCTGATGAATGCGATTACAATTTATATACGGGCTCAGGCGCTAACGATCCATGGGTGACCTATGACGGATTCATTACGGTAGATCCCACTGAGGCTAACTAAAGATTAAACAAAGTAAAAAGACCCCACCGTTGAGGGGTCTTTTGCTAATAAAAAAATTACCCCAGATCTTTCGATCCGGGGTATCGGGCTCTCTCTTGCCCGATGTCACTCGTCGCTGGAACAGTCCGCGACGATGTCCTCGCCGAGTCCCGAGTGGAACCCTTCGAAGTGGAAGGTGAAGGAGTCGGTGTAGACGCCCTCGCCGTCCAGTCCGTAGCCGCTGAGCGGGGTGGCTTCGCGACCGTTGGTCGTGAAGTCTCCGAGCGCCGGCATGCTGACCGTCTCGACGCCCTCGAACTGCGCCTGACCCGAATCGATGTAGTCGATCGGCATCAGGTGGCAGGTCCACTGACCCTGCACGAACTGGTTCAGCTCGACGGTCACCTCGACCGTCTCGCCGCCGCGCGGGGTGATGATCTGCGGGACGCCGATGGCCTTGCCACCGTCGTCCAGCACCTGCAGGGGCAGGTCGTTCCACGACCCGCCGTACTGGTTCTGGGCGTAGCACCGGGTGCCGCACCGGTCGTCGACGCTGCCGACCGTGACCAAGATGGCCACGTTCGGCGCGACGGCGATCGGCTCGCCGCACGACTCGGCGACCGGGTAGGTCGCGAGGTCGTACAGCACCGGGTCGCAGTCGACGGCCAGCCCGTCGAGGGTGGCATTGACCACCACGAACGCCGGATCGTCTCCGTCGTACGGGTAGGTCGACCCGCCGCCGGGGTCGTTCGGCTTGTCGGGGCTGCCCCCGCCGTTGCCGTTCTCGCCGGGCACGTCGCTGTTGCAAGCGGCGGCCAGGCACAGGGGAACCAGGAACATGTACCGCATCGAACCTCCAGTCTGCAAAAGGGTGAACCATCGGGACAATTCCCGATGGATTCTAAGGCAAAGGATAGCAAATAAATTGACTATTGTCAAAAGAATCTTTCAACCGAGGTACTTATACACAGCCTGCTGTCGATAATTTTTGACCAGCCATTTTTTAAATAAATAACGAGTTTTTAAGCCAATTGCCGCCCAAAACATCAACCCGTCGGCCGCCTTCGACAGGCTAACTAGCAATTAGCAAGCTCACAGTCTTGCGATCGCATTTTTCGTGCGCTTACATACCGCCAATCGACTGATCATCGATGACGGAAAGCGACCTGCGGCCTTCGTACGCGTCCCGCTCATCCAGGTGCTGACGCATGAGAGCTAACGCCCTGCGGGGCCATGGCGACCTTTCTAAGCGGTTCGGAGCGGGTTGGGGAGTAACCATTCGCTCCGAACCGAGCTGTGCGTTTCCCGCTCAAACTAACTGGAGGCTTTAGGCATTAGGCCGTTAGCGCATACATGTCTTAATGAATTCCTGACGGCACGATTTGTCAGCCATGAGCTATGAGTACCTCGTACCGTTCATTAGTGGTTTGGCAGCGCGCTATGGAAGTAGTCGAGGAGACTTATCGCTTGACTACTGATTATCCAAAGCACGAAGCATTTGGTCTTGCACGGCAAATGCAAAGAAGTTCCGTTTCCATAGCTTCAAACATCGCAGAGGGGAGATACCGGGGAAGCCAAAAAGATAACAACCGTTTTCTTCGAATGGCTTTTTCTTCTGGTGCCGAGCTAGAAACTCAGATAGAGATCTCTATCAGGATTGGTTACGTACAGATTCAGCAATGCGAAAGTTTGAAGACTGTTTTAGAAGAGGTCATGCGAATGCTGAATAAACTTTTAAGCATTACGCGGTAGTAAACCCTAACCACCTAAAGCCTAATGCCTAAGTAATATGAAAGTTACGCAACACCAATTCGGCTATACGTTAGAAGCAAAAAGTTTAGGCGAAGCCTGGATGTCATTAGTTGAGTGCTGTTTGAAGAACGGTCTGCCCGAGTGGGATGAAAATCGAGCGCGGTTCGCTCTGCACGGTGTGAGGATGACGATCGAGCGGCACGGTGACCACGATCCGGTGATTAGTCGATTCGCCAATCAGCAGTCAATTGAAAAAATGAGAGAGTTGGTATTCCAGAAAGACACCATGGAAGATTTTGATATTACGCCATCATTTAGGAACGGTAGCAAAAGTTATAAAAAGAGAATCGAGGAAGGTGATATGTATGACTTCGTGGTTAAGCGGCTGACCAAAATTCCTGAAAGCAAAAAGGCAGTAATGATTTTCCCGACCTACGAGGATTACGAGGTAGTAAAAACTTCGCCTTATAACGACTATCTGCCCTGCATCGTGCTTTTACAATTCCGCTTACATAAGCTCGACCAGCAAACCTATCAAATCAACACCCATTTTTACATGAGATCTCAGGACGCTTATCAAAAGAATATCAGCGACCTAGTTATCTTTTCCGACATCACCAAGGAAGTTGCTAAAAGATTAGCCGCAAGTTTGCAGTGCAAAATTAAACTCGGTCAGATGGACGGCTACATTACGGATGCTCACATATACAAAAATACTTATAACGATGCCTTCGCTACTCATTCAACGTATTTAAACGAAGCACTAGTATGACCTTACCGCTCTATACCTGGCACAATTTAAAATTAGCAGAAATTTTGTCCTCACTCGAGGAGACGGGTATCGATGTTGTCCCGCGGAACATAGACCACACAGAAACCCGGATGGAAAAAATCAGAAAAACAACCTCATTACCATTTGTTGTTGATGATATTTTCCGTCTCGGTTACTTCGATGGCTTCGAGGAACATCATTTTACAGGCGTCCGTAAAGACGCTCTGTCTCAACTGACCGAATACCTAAAGGCTGAAGCCGAGAGCAAAAAACAGTGGCAGGAGGTAGTCACAGCGCGTTGGGACGCTCGGGCGCAATCCTGGGCCGACACAATTAACTCGCCCGAATCATATGTCAATCACGAGAACGGCTACGATAGATTCTTAAAAGAAATAGACAGAGTATTGCCTCTAGTTTCCGGATCAGTGATAGAAGTAGGCTGCGGCAACGGGGAAGTCTCTAGACATATCATTTCTAATAATGGCGGTCTTTCAGTAGACGCCATAGATATTAGTGAACGGATGGTTCAAGAGGCACGGACTTTATCCAAAGATTTTGCCCATCTAAACTTCAGCGTCGGACAAATCCACGACCTCGAATCGCCTGCTCAGTTGGTGGTTAGTCGCGGTGTAGTGGTGTCACATGTACATAGGGCTGAAGCATTCCCATTTTTAGAAAAGCTAGCCTCACTGGTTGATGTGGGTGGATATGCAATATTCGATTTCATCAGCAATCTTGAGAACGGCGATGATACGGGAAGATTAGAAAAGAATGTTTTCACCCTCGATTTAATCGTTGCCGTTATGCGGGAGTTAGGTCTGGTTCACATTGCAGCCAACACTCTGCCCTTTGGTCGAGTGAGTATTGCGACATTCCATCGTCCGCTAAGTAACTCCGTCTACTTTGCCACCAGTAGTGCGCAAAAAGTTATTGAATTATCTGCTGCCGCTAAATCACGCGCAATTCATTTGTGTAATATCGATATCCCAGAAATTAAATCAGATGACATTGTTGAGATCGCTAAAGATAAAGCTAAAAAAAGTTTCGATCACATTAGTCACCCAGTAATCGTTACCGATGGGGGTATCTTTATCGATGCTTTACGCGGATTTCCGGGGCCAAATTCAAAACAGGCCGCCCTGTGTTTAGGGCCAGAGGGCATTCTTAAGCTCCTGGAGGGTGAGGAACGCCGAACCGCTGTCCGAAGGAACTGTCTGGTGTATTTCGACGGCACAGATTATCGAGTTTGTGTCTCTGAGATGCCGCTCACCATTGCTACCGAGCTACGGGACAGTTCGTTTGCTGCTTATCCACTTGATCGGATTCTTATCCCGATCCATGCCAACAATCCAGACGGAAAAACCTACAAAGAAATGCCGGTCGAGGATCGTGTGCGATTCACTGAGCTGCCAAGGTTTATTGAGTTTATAGAGCAATTGTAGAGGTGCTAGATTCGTAATTCTTGAGGCTAGAATTGGACACACGTTAAACGCGCGTCCTCACTGGCCTCAAGGAGTCGAAGATGAAAACGGCAATCTGTTTGTTTGGTGTGAATGGGGTGGGCAAGAGCAGTGTCCTTAGTTCATTCCGAATGCTTCACCCCGATACCGTAGTGCTCCATGGCAGCTCAATTCTTAAGGAATTCCTGGGAGTTGCCTCATATAAAGAGCTGGAATCAAAAAGTGCCAGAGATAAAAAACTGGCCTATATCCAAGGGCTCAAATCCGCGCTCAGATCTGTGACCAGTGGCACGGTGATCGTCGACACCCATTTGGTTGTAACTATCTGGGGAGCAGAGGGCAGGCATTTGGAGGACATGTGGGATGAGGCTCTAAAGGATATCTTTGACGGCTTCGTCTACATGACGTCATCGCCAGCGATAGTTAGCGAGCGACGAGAGAGGGATCTGGCTAGTAATTCGCGGGTTCGTCAATGCGACGAGCTCTGTTGCCGGTCAGACCTAGCAGACAATGATTCACGCTGGGATACTGTTTCGGCACAATGTCAGAAAGCCTGTGTCATAGTGAACGATACCGCCCTAGAGCTTGCGACCAAAAAGCTACTGGACTTTGTTCATCAGCTTCAGCACAAGTAACGCATCTTGCGAGCGCCGCGACAATTCGCGGCGCATTTCTTCTTAACTACCAGCCTCGAGCGCTCTCTTTAAGCATTTCGCTAAAATAAACTCTAACAGCCTAATGCCTAACGCCTCGGTAGGCCACAGTAGGCGCGACGGTGCATGCTATAATGCTCCAGCAATATGTTCTTCCGCTCGCGTTGGCGCGCGTTAATCGCGAGAGTGCCGAGAACGGCAATTTTGTCGTTTGTTTTTGCTTTTATAGGACTTGGTTTTTCGGTTTCTTATTCTTACGCGCAGTCGATTGGTTCCATCGGATCAATTATTGGTCCGCTAGATAGCAGCTCATTGATTTTGGAATTCTTATTGAGCGGCCTGGCGCAGGCGATTCATTATCTAACGGCCGGAGTGGGGCAGCTGACGTTAGTGATAATAGAATCGCTTTTGGTGCCAATCTTGGGCTACAACGGTTTCTCGGCTAGTCCTACAATTGGTCTTGGCTGGTCATTGGTGCGCGATATTGTAAACATGTTCGTGGTCATCGTGCTGCTATATATAGCCATCACCACCATGCTCGGCGTGGCTAAGCAGAACTGGCAGCAAAGCTTGCCTCAACTATTTTTAGCCGTCGTTTTTCTAAACTTTAGCCGAACAATTTGCGGCTTTTTCATCGACATCAGTCAGGTTGTAATGTTTACCTTCGTCAATGCTCTGCTCGACATTGCTGCTGGTAACTTTGCTCAGCTGTGGGGGATTAACGATTTCGGTAATTACTCCCTCGACTACATCGACACCGTCGCTAACAGCGATCGTATTTTGACCGCAGGTATTCACTTGAGCGCTGCCTACTTGGAGTTTGCGCTTTACGCGGCGATATTCTCCATCATGTTGCTGCTGGCCCTGGCCTTCATCTATCGCATTATCGTGTTGTGGATTTTGGTCATCATATCGCCGCTAGCTTTCTTCCTTTACGGTTTGCGTCCACTTGGTATTGGCGCCGGTATTTGGGGCAACTGGGTTGGTAAGTTTTTCGCTGCCCTGACCATGGGTCCTTTGTTAACCTTTTTCCTGTGGTTGGCCTTGGCCGCAGCTTCTAACGGGTCAATTTTAGTCGCAGAAAACTTCCCACAGCCAGATCAGCCACACTCATACGGTTTGCCGCTCGAAGTTTTTGAATCCGACAACATCACCGGCTTGTTGCTTGCCCTTGTGCTGTTAGTAGTCGGCATGCAGCAAGCATCGTCATCGGCTGCTAGTGTTGGCGGCTTGGCCGGATCACTTATCAGTGAAAAGCGCGGCCGCAGTATTGTGGGCGGTTTTGTGGGCGCGCCACTCCGAGCTGGCCGGGCTGGGGTTGGTTTAGCTAGAACTGGCGCTGGAAAAGCTTACGAAGCCTACAAACCAGATCTTCTTGCCGCAACTCAACCTATTGGTCGGGGATTAATCCAAGCAGGAGAAAGTCTTGGCGGACCTCTTGGCGTTGGTCTTATTGCTGCCGGTGGTGCCGTGCAGCGTCCTGGTCAGGAGGCTGTTGAGGCCATGCGAAAGAAAGCGCGCACAAATATCGCCAGCTACACCGATGATCAACGTGCCGCAAACTTGCGACGAATTCTTCACGGTTCATTCCCTGCTACTTCGCAAGGCGTGGCTGAGCAGAAGGCTTTGCTTGAGGGTATTGCGAAGAATGGAAAAGACCGTAAAAAAGCCAAGGAGGATCTGTCGGCAGAGGATTTTGACGCTATTATTGGCAAGTCGATGAACTGGGTGGAGGCCAATAAAAATGATATCGAAGATTCTAGCAAGCCAGCTATCAACCGCTTCAAGAGCGAATTTATAGATATCATGGCAACAAATGCCGAGGCGAAGCTTAAGAAGGGGGCAACAGAAGATGAGCAAAAAACGAACAGAATTAAAGGTCAGGAAGTGGCCGCTAGATATATTACCGATTCTGATAAGGATACCTTTATAGAAGGCGCGCTTGGCGAAAAAGCTATAAAGCAGGGCTGGGTGCGCGATGCCTTGAAGAGGAGGGTGACGAAGACTTCTAAAAACAAGGCAGGTGAGATTGTGATCACCACTGCATATGACGATATTAAATCTGGTAGCCGTGGTCAGCAGCTGAAAAAGTGGCTTGAGGAAGCGGAGGCTACTGATGCGGCTACTTCGAGGTCGTTTGTTCCAGGACCCGATGTTATAGAGAATGCCCCGGACACCGAACGTGCCACCGCTCAGGCGGATGATGAGCTTAGGGCTGAAGCCCGTGTTGGCACGGCCTTGGGCGCCGGTGCAGTGCTTGGCGCAGGTGCGGTAGCTGGTACGCGCCCTCCGCGCAAACCACGAGGTGGCGGCGGTGGAGGTGGCGGTGGTGGAGGAGGAACGCCTCCAGCAGGTAGCCCTCCGCCAACAAGCGGAGGTGGTCCATCAGGTGGCCCAGGTCCCGGCCCAGCTCCGGCTGGTGGTGGGGCAGGCGCCGCTCCGGCTGGCGGTTCGTCAGCTTCTGCCAGGTCGGCAGCACCGCGTTCTTCGGCTTCTCGCCGTGGCGCGTCCGCTGGCGCCGGACCAGTGGTTAGTCAAATCTCACCTACCGTTACTGCAGTTCGTTCTGGTCCTTCGGTAATCGATGCCGGTTCATTTGGTTCGGCTGGCGCAAGTTCCGAACCAGTGCCTATTATTGCTAGCTCAGCTATTCCCACTGGTCCCTCTGGCCCAACCGAGATCTCGGCTCCAGCTGCATCTTCGCCTTTGCCTAAAGCGGCAGCTACGCCACGTCGCCCCGCAGCCGCGGCCGCTGCGCGAGCTTCTGAAGCGCCAACTGTCCCACCGGCTCCGGTTCGCACTAGTGCGCCACGAGCCTCTGATGAGGTGACCGAACTAGGTGACGAAAACATTGAACCATTGCCATCAGACGTCGATACAGCTCGTCCAGCGCCAGCGCGCACCAGGCGACCGGCAGTCGGTCCACGCGATCAGCGAATTGAGCGCGACATGAGTCCGGCAGAAGAAAAAGAGTACATGGATACGTTGCTCGCCGCTGAAAGATTGCGCGAGCGAGAGCGTGGCAACAGGCTTCCACCGCCACCGCCGGCAGGCATTTAAGGCAGTTTTATGCTCGCTGAACTAGCCACAGCAAATAAACAAGTCAGCGATTTTCTTCTTGATCCCGCGATTTACGACACCCTAGAGAAAATCGCGCAGGCCCACGGATTACCGGTCGAGCGAGCCGAAGAGTTTTTAGATATCACCGAAGCCGTAATGGATCGTCAGTTGTCGCTTGCCGACGTGCCGGCCGTTATTGCCGAAGCTTTTGGTGTGCCCGAACAACAGGCGCAAAAAATCGCAACCGAGGTTATTGGTTACCGCGTTTTACCGCTGGCTAATTTTCTGCCAGGAGTCGAACAAGTCATTAAAGATTGGGGCGGCGATCTGGCGCAGTACCCGGTCGTTCGCGTCTCAAAACAAAAAATTTCGGCCAGTCATTTTGCCGAACAGGTTAGGGAACACGCGCAAGTAACTTTGCCCGAGGGCGCTGCCAAACGCCTTGGCTTTTTGCTGTGGGAGATGATTCGCGGTCGCCGTACACCTGAGCAGTTTCATGAATTTTTGAGCCGCCGCAGCAATGCTGGAGGACTTGGTTTGGCGACCGAAATGGCTAACAAGCTATTTGTTCAAGCCATGGCCGAAAAAGACACCGTCGATTTGGTCGACGAAGACGCCTTGGCTGGTCACGCAATTGTTCCCAGAAGGCCGGTGAAAAACGCAGGTGGCAATGCGAATAATTTAACCCCTTTAACCCCAGCAAGCGCCAATGCTCAGCTAACCCCCTTAACCCCATCTGAACCAAGCGAGACAGAAGAACTCGCCATGGCCAAGAAAAAGGCAGAAAAAATTGTCAAAAAAGTCAGCAAAGACCCAAGGGAGGCCTTGTCTGAAGCTATTCAGGTAGCCGTCGCCGCCGCCAAACCAGTCTTGGGCGAAAAGTCTATTTCTGAAAAGCTGTTTAGCGATGTTGCCGACAAGGCTATTCGCGGACTGCGTGATATTTACCAAACCCGCGATGTTCTAGAGGAGGGCAATAAGTTATCGGGCACTGTTTTGACCGGTTTGCTATCGGCCATTAAGCAGGGTATCGATGCCTATCACAAAAGTCAGCCCGCTGCCGCCACAGAAGACCTGGATGCAGATGATTCAGCAAGTGCGGATCCACAAGCTGATGCTGTCGATTTAAACAGTCGCCATGCTAGTCTAACCCGAGCGACCTCGCCGCGTCCGGCACCAGCAAAAGCCGAGTTGACTGTTGGTAGCGTGCCGTTGGCGCAGGCTGAAGGGCAACGCAAAGTTGTAGACGTGGTCTCGGCTAGGCGCCTAATGGGGCCGGTGGAGCAGCTTGGCTCTATGTCGGCCGCTGATTTCCGCCGTCTCTCAACCAATCCAGCAGAAGCTAGCCAGCGTCTTGAGGATTTGATTGGTTCGCTGGCCGCTACTTCGTACGAGGAGCGAGTAAAGGGCATTGAAGCTTGGCGTCGCAGCCCCATCAATCAGCTTTATTTAACTATGGCCGAGGAAGCCTTGGCTCAAGGCTTATCAATCCCAGAAATCAGCAGCCGCCGCCGCGCTGCCGGTCAAGAATCTCTCAGTCCCGCTGAAATTAAAGCGATTACCTCGCTCAACGCTCGAGTGCGATTTTAAGTGCATGATTCATTAGGCATTAGGCCTTGGGCGGTTAGGGTATACAAAGTGCAATGCTTACCATTCGCGAACGGAAAGCATCTCGCTCTAATGTCCCTAACAGCCTAATGCCTAATGCCTAATGCCCGGTTCACTGTATCTGCGAATGGTATACTGCACCCATGGCTCGCACACAATTCGTTGTCCCACAATTCTTGGACGTGGAAGCAAAGATCATCGGGCCAATTACGGCGCGACAGTTTGTAATCATGCTAGCCACACTACTGACTGAGTTCGTGATTTATCGGCTATTTCTCAACCTACTCGTAATTCTAGTACTGGGCATTCCGGTGCTGGTGGCTGGCATAGCCTTTGCTTTTGCTAAGGTTAACGGACAGCCCTTTCATTACTTGGCAATCAACATCATCCAGACCTTGCGCAAACCAGCTCGCCGAGTTTGGGATAAGCAGCTAAGCGATGCTGATCTCAGGGTTTACTTGCAAAAAGAAGTTGCGCCAGCTCCGGTAGTTGTGCCGTACAAGGCGCCACTCGAACAATCCCGTTTATCAGAATTGACGCTCGTGGTTAATACCGGCGGCGTTTATCGCTCAGAAGAAGAGCCAAAGTCGTAAGTATGGCTGACCACAAGAATAAATTAGCTAAGCCCAAAGCTGGATCGCCAACCCAGCGCTTTTTAGACATTGCCGAGATTCGCGAAGACGTAGTGGTAATGAAAGACGGCACCCTGCGCGCCGTCATGTTGGTTTCTAGTATCAACTTTGCCTTAAAGAGTGAAGACGAGCAGCAGGCCACTATTCAAGGATACATGCAGTTTTTGAACGGTCTTGAGCACCCAATCCAAGTCGTTGCGCAGTCACGACGCATGAACATTGACGCTTACTTGCTGCGTTTAAAGCAACAAGAAGACACGATAGTTAACGAGTTGCTAAAAACGCAGATTCGCGACTACATGTCGTTTATAAAAGAGCTTGTAGAATTGGGTGAAATCATGCAGAAGCAATTTTTTGTCGTCGTGCCGTTCGACCCGCTAGAAAGCAACGAAAAGCGACGCAGTTTCATGACCCGTTTTTCGGCGGCCCTGTCGCCCGCCAAGATTGTTAAGCTAGGCAAAAAGCAATTCGCTGAGCGCCGACAAGACTTAATGCAGCGGGTAGCTACGATATCAGGCGGTTTGCAAAGCATGGGTTTGCAAACAGCACTACTCGACACCCAGGGATTAATTGAGCTGTACTACACCGTTTATAATCCTCAAGTTCTAGACACGCAAAAATTAGCAGATGTTACTAAGCTTCAAGTTGAAGCACGATTTTAGCAGCTATGGCTTTTGATATCTCACAGCTCAAGCGGCAACAGATGGCGCAATCGCTAAAACCGGTGCGCAAGCTTTCTGATAAGGAGCTAAAGGCTATAGAAGAAAAAACCACGCTCGAAGAGGAGCGTATTTATCGCCGCGGCACGGTATCTATTCGCGATTTAATCGCTCCGGCGGCCTTTGAGGTTTTGCCTACCCATTTGGTGCTAGGCGATGTTTTGTGCCGCACTCTATTTGTTACCACCTACCCGCGTTATGTTGGCATCGGTTGGGGGGCGCCAATTATCAATTACAAAGGCGCAGTCGATATTGGCATGTTCTTTTATCCAATTAAGGCCGACGTCATTCTTAAGCACCTCCGCGACAAAGTCGGTGTGCTTGA
>CAZXUX010000019.1:7233-17277 GCA_964644265.1 uncultured Gammaproteobacteria bacterium | reverse complement strand
GTAAAGCACTATCCGTGGCTGAGATAATTTAAGGGGCTAAATAATATAAACTCCGTCCTTGAATACGACTTGATCGTCAATTTTTACACTTGTAACGTCAACAAAAACATCAACGTGAAAACGGGTTGAGCGTTTTGGCAACCCAGCTTTGGCGTAAACGGTGTGCTTCTCGCCAAGCGACAGATGGATGCCGCACATGCGTTCGTAACTACCAATATCGGTAAGCAGTCGCTGGCGGGTCATGGCTCGATTCAAGCCAAAGCCCAGCTCACGAATACATAACGCTTCTTTGGTTTTAATTTGGTCTAGAACAGACAAAAATTCTGGAGTTGCATTTGGCGTACTTACTATCATGCCCTGTTTTATATTTACCAAGATGGGCTCAGCAGGCACGATGACTTTAAAATCGGCATTGGCAAAGGCGAATAACTTTACCTGACCATTTACTTGAGTTAAGTCATGTAGCTCGGTAAAGACTTCACCGATCGGAAACTGTCCGCCAATATTTTTTAACCCAGTGTAGTCGCCAATATTTAGCTTGGCTGGTTCAAAAGGTCCGGTGTAGACAAGTTCGGTGCCAGCGCAAGAAACCACGGCCGTCTTGGCCTGATCGATAGCTACTTTAAGTTTACCGCCCACAGAGTGATAGTAATCTTTGTCGTAGGCCAGGGAGTCTATATAGGTAGCGTGCTCTGGCTCTGGCATGCGGCCAAGATGCGGATGCTCAACAACTGCCAGCTGGCGGTTAAATAGCTCCAGGCGAAAACGAAAATCGTTTAAGCGAAAACTTGAAGATTGAACCAAGATAACTAAATCACCCGGGGTCAAAGTATCGACGGCGGCCCTGATTTGCTCTGGCGTGGTCTGATCAAAGTCCAGCGCTTGAGCGTGGAGTAAAACCGCCTGGTAACCGTCAGCCAACAAAGAAGCTAGCGGCGAACGGCGATCGAAAACAATCAGCGCCCGCTTGTCTGGGGTGTGACCGATGGCCAAAGCGATAGTCGCGCGGAGATTAGCTACTAGCTTAGCGAAGAGATTATTCACATAAACCCAGCTTACGACACCCCTGCGCAACAAACAAGTTATCGCGGCAATCTAGGAAAAAGTAAGCTCGTTTGCTTAACTAAATGACGATATTCGTCCCACGAAGCCAATTGCCAGGTCACGAAAATGGCCCAGACGACACCTACAATGACTAGCCCCGCTCCCAGACTTGTTAAAATTTCGTTGATTGCCAGCGCCAAACCAATGGCGGTAGGCCCCAAAATGAGTAACGGAAAGAGCAACCAACCGTAGGCATAAGTGGCTAAGACTTCGACTGCTTGGAGCGGTAGCTTTTCTATAACGTTGTAATGTCTGGTGTCTTGGAAGTGAATCTTTGCCCGACCAAGTGGAATAATGGGTAAGAATAGAAAAGTTAGCCAAAAAGTGGCAAAAACCACCCCCCTCTCTTCGGTGTTTTTTACACCCAAGAACCAAATACCACACCCATTTATTCTAACTGCCTTAGTGGGGAAATTCATATAATATAACCGAATAATAACACCTTAAGCCACAAGCACTCGACTAATTACTATAATTATGCTATCATTCGTTGTCGTGCGCAAACTACGGAATGGTCCCAAGTGACGTCGTATACGGCCCGGTCGTAAAACCGGGCGCCTGTGATGCGAGGAATTCTTGGGATGATACCGAGAGTTTAGTGCACGGAACTTATTTATTAGTTTCGTGTTTTATTTATTATGGAATGTTTACCAATCGTCAACGAGCATACCGGACAATCAATGGGCTACTCTCTGCCACGAGCAGAAGTTATAGCGCAAGGGGCCTGGTGTAAAACCACCAATGTTTTTGTGCTGAACAGTAAAGGTGAGGTTCTGTGCCACCAGCGCTCGCTCAGCAAAGAGCGTTTGCCTGGCGGCTGGTCTACTCACCTGGGTGGTCACGTCGGCGAAGGCGAAGACTTTGACGACAATGCCCGCAAAGAGTTGGCCGAAGAGGCCGGAATTTACGTACCGGCCCAAGCCGTTATTCCTTGGCGAACTAGCCGCTTGAATAAAGCTCGTGTTTGGGTGCGCGACTTTGTAACCCACTACGACGGCGATGTTTCTGAACTTACGCCTCAGGTGGGAGAAGTAGAACGCTTTGCCTGGATGTCGTTTGAAGAAATCATGGAGCGCTCTCGCCAAGAACCACACCTGTGGTTTGCCGGTACACATGACTTCGCCAAAGAATACGATTGTTTGCGCGCAGTCCTGGCCGCTGGTTCGACCGCTGGCTTAATTGAAACTCCGCACGAACTTCATGTTTGGCACCCCTTGCAACTAGCAACTAACTAACCACAAATACCGCCGTGAGGCGGTATTTGCTATGCTCGAATCCTATGGTAATCGAAGTACTGTTTGCGATATTGGTTTTTCTGTGTTTGTTAATGACATGCATACCAACCCTCCCCGGTCTGCCGCTCATGTTTATAGCTACCCTCGTTTTTGGGTTAGCCGATCGCTTCACGGCCTTTCCACCAGAGTATCTGCTGATCTTTGGAGCTATTACCTTGCTGTCTATTGCGGTTGACTATTCATCTGGAATCATTGGGGCCAAACTAGGCGGAGCCAACAAAATCTCTTTGGCGCTAGGAATTGTGGGGTTATTTGTTGGCTTGGTTATGATGCCGCCCTTTGGTGCTTTTTTGGGTTTATTTAGCGGAGTTTTCCTAGGCGAATTGATCCAATTCCAAGATCATCTAAAAGCCTTGAAGGCGGCCGCTTCGTCGTTAGCTGCAGTTGTGGCCGGAACGCTATTCAATATTTGTTTAGCCGTGCTCTTCTTTGTGATCTTTTTGATAAAAGTATTTTAACCACAAATGTCTTGCTCCCGAGCAATCTTTGTGGTCTAATTTTGTCCTGAGGAATCATGTACAGCTCACACGATAGCCTCGACTCGAGCGGCGATGTCACGAAGGCGCGCGTGTTCTTCGCGCTGGCGATCTTCGGCCTCCCCGCGCTGGTCTTCTACCTGGTGCTCTGGCCGGTGCTACAGCCGGCCCAAGTGCAGGACGCGAAGCACGACGCGCCGACCGTCGAGCGCATCCACTTCGGCCAGGGTCAGTGACCTCGTGACCCACCGTCGCCTCGACCCCGCACACCATGACTCAGCCTGGTGTGCGGGGCACTTCTTTGTAAAAAACTATGACTCCAGCACTTAACATTCACCAACTAGAAAAAACCTACGCCTCTGGCACCAGGGCCCTCAAGGGCGTATCGCTTGAGGTGACTGCTGGCGATATGTTCGCCCTGCTCGGTGCCAATGGCGCAGGAAAAACCACGCTGATCAGTATCTTGGTTGGTTTAGTCAAAAAAACAGCTGGCACAGCCGAGGTCTTTGGTATAGATATCGATCAACACCCAGAGCAGGCCAGAGCCATGATTGGCGTAGTGCCTCAGGAATTTAATTTTAATATTTTTGAAAAAACTTTAAATATAGTGGTCGACGCTGCGGGTTATTACGGCGTGCCCCGAAAGATCGCTTTGCAGCGAGCCGAAGTACTACTTAAGGCACTGGGTCTGTGGGACAAACGAGATCAACCCTCAAGAACTTTGTCTGGCGGCATGAAACGTCGCTTGCTGATTGCTAGGGCTTTGGTGCATCAACCAAAATTACTATTACTCGACGAACCTTCGGCTGGCGTTGATGTCGAGCTGCGTCGTGGCATGTGGGAATTCATTCAAAAGCTTAATGCCGAGGGCGTAACGATTATTTTGACTACTCATTATCTAGAAGAAGCTGAGCGTCTGTGTAACAACGTAGTAATTATGCGCGAGGGAGTAGTGGCCGAACACGGCTCAATCAAAGAATTGATAAGTAAGAATGGCGTAAAGAATCTTGAAGAACTGTATCTGGGAGTAACTAGCAAATAATTTATGACAGCTTCCCCGCTTTTCATCGGCTACCTGACTATCGTCCGAAAAGAGACGGTACGAATTTTTCGTATCTGGACGCAGACACTCCTGCCGTCGGTAATTACGCAAGGTCTTTATTTCATTATCTTTGGCGGACTTATTGGCTCTAGGCTAGGCGATGTCGCCGGCACGAGCTATGTATCTTTTTTAGTGCCTGGCTTGGTGATGATGGCAGCGATTACAAATTCGTTCAGTAACACTGCAGGCTCGTTCTTCGGTGCCAAGTTCATGAAGAGCATAGAAGAGATTTTAGTATCGCCACTTAAGCCCTGGGTGATGATGGCTGGCTATGTGAGCGGTGGCGTGATTCGCGGCGTGGTGGTTGGCGGATTAGTCTTTGCCGTATCCCTAGCCTTTGCCCCACTTCATGTAACTCATATTTTCACTCTAATCTTCTTTCTGTTTGCCACTTGCTTCATCTTCTCTTTGCTTGGTTTTCTTAATGGTCTATTCGCTCTAAAATTCGATTACGTGGGCATTATTCCAACCTTTGTCCTGACGCCACTTACCTATCTTGGCGGCGTGTTTTATAGCTTGGAATACTTGCCGCCATTTTGGCGTTCGGTGTCTTATGGCAACCCAATTGTGTACATGATTGACGGCTTCCGTTTTGGTTTTTCGGGCGTCTCAACCACACCCGTGCTGGTTAGTGCGCTTATCTTAGCCGCCGTAGCTCTGGGTCTGGGATTATTTACCCTAGGGCTGCTAAAGCGGGGCATTGGACTGAAAACCTAAACTTGGGTAGTCTAACGCCGGAGGTTGCGATGCCGGAAAAAGATGAGAAGTCTCAAGCCTGGCAGGAAGTTGTGCGGCTGGTCAGGAGCCGACAGCCCACCGGAGGGCAACAGCTCTACTACGTGGTGCGCTTCCACGCCGATGGCGGAAACGGTCCGTGTGTCCCCGGTCGACGGACCTTCGTCAACTGCGAGACCGCCCTGCAGTTCGCTGAAAGCTGCCGCCATGAACCTGGCCACCTGTGCGGGGCCGATACGGTCACCGTAGAGGTCAGCGCAACGAACCCTGGCAACGAAGGCATGACGGCGTGCGAGATGGCCCTTTTCGAGGAGGTGGCGGAGGAGCGCAGGCGAGTCGAACGAGAGCGCCGAGCGCAAGAACCGTGGTGGCGCCGACTGCTCTATTGGTTGGAGATGAATTTCTGACCATCCGATCCTACCTAAAGCGTGGGGTCTTTTTTATAAAAGTAGTCGTATATCATGCTAAGATGAAGTGTGACATTATTTTTTGTTAAGAAAACAACTAGGTTTTCTGTATTATATGGGAATTGTTCTTTGGATAATTTTGGGCGGCATAGCCGGTTGGGTGGCCTCTATGGTCATGAAGACGGACGCTAACCAAGGCATCATGTTAAATATCTTAGTTGGCATAGTGGGCGCGGTTATTGGTGGTTGGGCGATGAACCTAATTGGTCACTACGGCGTTACTGGCTTCAATATTTACAGCTTCTTAGTAGCGCTACTTGGTTCAATCATTCTCTTAGCCATAGTCAAAGCTCTGCGTCGCTAGATTTACTGACGGTATGATAGTCAAAAGTGGAGGCAAGTGGACTGTCATTTCAGAAAAAACCGGGCGTAGCTTTGGTTCTTACAAAACCAAAAAAGAAGCGCGGCACCGGTTGCAACAGGTCGAATTCTTTAAACACCTGAAAGGCATTCCCAAAGCTAAAATCCGCAAACCCGCTCTGCGCAAGCGAGCTAAATAACTTATTTTTCTACCACTATTCATTTTATTGGCAGGACTAATCATTGGCCTTGGCGCGGTCAGCGTTATTGAAGTACATGGCTTCTTAGCCAGACGCTCGTCCTACTGGACCGAAACTACTATTCGGACCCACAAAATAACCAAACCATTAATTTGGCTAGGCCTGAGTTTAGCCCTGGTTGGTGGCGGACTGCTTTTCAAAGGGCAGCCCCTGAATGGCATACCGCTGTATTTAATTCTGGATGCTGGAGTGATGATCGTAAACGGTTGCTTTTTGTCTTTTGTGGTTAGCCCCGGTCTGTTGCGCCAGGAGGCTCAAGGACGAGCCAAAGACCTCTTGCCCCGGCGTTTGCAACAAAAAATCACCTTGAGCTTCTTTGTATCTATTGGCGGCTGGTGGAGTGGCGTGGCGGCAATCGCCCTCTGGCTGAGCCAGATGATAAATAAATAAAATACTTCCGCTAAGACGGAAGTATTTTATTTTACGAATTATTTACTGCTGGACTATAACCTGAGCAGCTCCGCCACCATCACAGGTGATGTTGTAGGTACCAATGTCTTTAGCGGTAGCGATTGCAAATCCGTACGCGCCAAGTCGATATCTTGTACTGCCCACAACAATGGTGTGCGGCTCGTTGTCTCGGTTGTCTAACATAAACTTGGTGCCCTTCTTCATAGAAAGGGTGCCTGGCCTGCCGTGACAGCCGGCGAATTCAAAACGGTAACCACTAGCAGCATATATTTGGTATGCCTCTTCGAAGGTCAGGGGGGCGGGTGCGCCAGAACCAGTATTTGATCCGGAACCGGTAGTAGTCTCCGGCTCCACCTCTTCGGCCGGGGTTTCAACTATTGGCTCTAGAGCCTCCTCTGGCTTGCTCTGCCAAACTATATAAATTAGGAGAGCCGCAAGGATAACAGTCAATAAACCCAGAACAAGCCTCATGTCTTTTTTTTCACTTTCATAATAACGAAATGAAAAGTAATTATTCAATTTAATCAGTATAACAAAAAATCTCATACCTTAGCGGAGATATGAGATTAACGCCTACACAACAGGCCGACCATGGCATTAAGGAGCAGGCCATTCAGCGGATAGGCCAGCTCGCTCCAGTTGCGCCAGTGCAGCACCACCGAGGTGGTCATGGCGGCATAGGCCAGGCTCCACAACAGCCAGGGCACCCAGCGCTCGCTTTGGGGGTTGTGCCAAACACCGCGCACGGTGGGCACGAACGAAACCACGAAGGCGAACTGCAGGAACAAGTTGGCGTAAGCGGCCTCTTGCCCCTGCCACCAGATAAGACTGGCCAGCACGGAGATAACCAGCACGATCGTCTCCCAACGGTCGAGCACCTGGTGCCTGAATTTGCCGCGGATGATGGCGCAGAGCAGAGTACCCAAGCAAGCTGCGGCACTAGCCAAGGGTAAGGCGGTCTTGCTCCAGTGTCCACTCAGCGACAGGTACGAACCGCTGTTGAGCGAGTAGACAAAGCCCCACAAGAACCAAGTGGCCACTTTGGGGTGCGATCGACCTTGATCCATCTGCCAGTTGTACAGTAGATAGGCGATCACGTTGAGCAGCCCTGCCACTCCACCGAGTACCAGCTCGAGACTGACCATGACCCCTCCCAGACCTGATTCAATGAACACGACCGAATATATTGCCTAATTTTACAGCAAAAGTCAATCCTGTGCCGGTAAATTTCATAGCCCTTGGCGGGCGCGCCAGCATCTGCTAAGGTGCCGCGTCAACCAATAATCTATGTCTAGAACCAAAACAATCGGGTCGGTAATCCTTTTTCTAGGTCTAATTGCAATCGCCGTCGGCGTGGGAGCGTTCATTGCCCAGTCGCGTGAACCCCAGTCAGAATTCGAAACTATCGTAGCTAAAAAGGGCACGCTTTATGAAAGCGTTGAGGCAAGCGGAGGTGTGGCCTATCCGCAAGCTCGAGAAGCTGCCTTTATGGTCAGTGGCTACCTGGCCACAATGAACGTAGAACTAGGACAAAGCGTCACCAAAGGTCAGCTCTTAGCCACGGCTCGCGCCGCCAATGATCAGACGTTGATTACTGACACCGCTAGCTGGCAACTGAATGCGCCAATGGCTGGAGTGGTTACCGCGATACACGTCTTCCCTGGAGAAGTAGTTGGTGCAGGTATGCCAATCGTAGTAATCGAAGGACCTGGCGAACAATTCGAAGCAGTATTAAGCGTTTCGGAAAATGATATTGCGCAAATTCAGACTGGCGACCGAGCCGAGGTATCAGTGGAAGCCCTGGGCAAAAACGGGCTGTTCGCTGGACGCGTGTTGAGCATTGCGCCAACCGCCAGCCACGCCGAAGGCCTGGTGGTTTACGCCGTAAAAGTTAGCTTGGACTACGCTATTGGTGACAGTAAAGGCACGCTGTCTAAATTATTGCCCGGCATGACGGCCGACGCGGTAATTACCACCGCCGAAGCTAA
Organism: uncultured Gammaproteobacteria bacterium; assembly: GCA_964644265.1. Lineage (GTDB taxonomy): Bacteria > Patescibacteriota > Patescibacteriia > UBA9934 > UBA9934 > JAGORL01. Next base: position 9,139 of record CAZXUX010000019.1, on the reverse strand, counting down.
GAACACAATCATCGTTCCGCGACGTGCAGTAGTGAAAGTTAATGGCATTGAATACGTAAAGGTGGTAGTAGACAACGATGACGGCTACGAACAACGAGAAGTAGTAACCGGCCTGCGCGACCAAGATGGCAATGTGGCCATTGTTGATGGACTTGACGTTGGCGAGGAGATTATTACCAAGATCAATGACTAGTTTGCTTTTGCAATGTAGAAACCGTAGAGACCTAGAAACGCCGTCTTTATAAGCAAATCTATATCTGCTACGTTTTCTACATTTCTCCGAACGCATATGCTTAAAGTGAAAGGTCTAACCAAAGAATACCTGAACGATGAAGTGGTCACGCCGGTGCTTCACGGCCTGGATTTGGCTATTGAGCAGGGCGAATTCGTGGCGCTCATGGGGCCATCTGGTTCTGGTAAGTCGACCTTGATGCACATTCTTGGCTTTCTTGACGTAGCTAGTGCCGGAGAATACGTCTTTGATGGACGTGACGTCTCGGCTCTAAGCGAAAACGAACGCGCCATTATTAGGCGGCAAAAACTAGGCTTTGTCTTTCAGGCCTTTCACCTATTGCCGCGACTGACGGCAGCAGAAAATATCGCCCTGCCACTCATTTACGACGGTGTAGATCCGGCTGAACGTCAACTGCGAGCCCGGCAAGCACTGGCTCGTGTCGGCTTGTCTGACCGTGAAGATTTTTTGCCCAGCCAGTTGTCTGGCGGCCAAAAACAACGCGTCGCTATAGCGCGTGCTCTGGTTAACAACCCAACAACAATTTTTGCCGATGAGCCGACTGGCAACCTAGACTCAGTATCGAGCGAACAAGTGCTAAAACTATTGCGCTCGCTAAATGACGAGGGTCGCACCATTGTCATGGTCACGCATGAAATGGAAGCCGCTGCTTACGCCAAGCGTATTGTGCGACTGAAGGATGGGCGAATTACTAGTGAACCAGCACAGCCCTTAGCTGTTAGCCTTTAGCTGTTAGCTTGCTTTATGCGATTTAATGACTTGCTAAAAACCTCGACCGAATCACTGCGCCGCAATACTACGCGGTCGTTATTGACGGTGCTCGGCATTGTAATTGGCGTTGGCGCGGTAATCGTTATGTTGTCAGTTGGCCAGGGAGCGCAAAATTATATCCTTGGCCAAGTAGCCGACCTGGGTAGCGATCAAATTTTTGTTGAGTCTGGCAGCGGAGCACAAGAAGGCGGCCCACCAAGCCCGTTTATTGAACAGAACCTAACTTTAGATGACGCCGAGGCATTGCGTGATTCAACTAGCTACTCGGTGGTCGCCACATCTTTGCTGACCTTTACAACTGCAGCCAGCGAACAGACCACTCTGTTTGCTGATGTGGCTGGCGTAGACGAATTTGATCATGATGTCTTTGGTGGCGAAATAGCTATCGGCCGAACCATTGACCGCGACGATGTAGAAGGCGCGGCGCGAGTGGTGGTTTTAGGCAAAGACATGGCCAGCGAATTCTTTGGCGAAGACGATCCGATCGGTCAGTGGGTACGCATTAAAGATCAGCGCTACCGAGTCATTGGTGTGATGGCCGAACAGGGCTCGATGTTCTTTTCTAACCTAGATCGTCGACTTTATATTCCGGTGACCACCATGCAACAAAATGTATTGGGGGTGAATTACGTGAACTATATTGCGCTTCGCGCGGTTGGCGATGTTGAAGAAGCCAAAGACGAAGCGCGACTGATACTGCGCGAGACCCATGCAATAGATAATCCCGAAGGCGATTTAGCCAAAGATGATTTTCTAGTATCTTCGCAGGCTGACGCCATAGCAATTATTGAAGGCGTAGGCATGGCCCTTTCGGCATTCCTAGCTTCCATTGCAGCCATTTCGTTACTCGTGGGCGGCATTGGCATCATGAATATCATGCTG
>CAZXUX010000019.1:0-7223 GCA_964644265.1 uncultured Gammaproteobacteria bacterium | reverse complement strand
GAGAGATTGGTTTACGCAAGGCCATCGGAGCTACCTACAAAGAAATCTTGCAGCAATTTTTGCTTGAATCAATATTTCTAACTTTGACTGGCGGTGTGATGGGAATAGTCGGCGGTATTGCCGTTACTCTGCTGCAGGGACTTATCGTCAGTCAATTTATTGACGGCTGGTCGCCAACCGTACCCGTGCAAGCTGTGGTGTTAGCTGTAGTAGTCTCGACGGCCGTCGGCTTGATATTCGGCATTTATCCAGCTCGCCGAGCAGCGCGATTGAATCCAATCGAATCGCTGCGTTACGAGTAACTCTTGGCCAACTAATTAAAAAACGCCCTGGCGAGAGTTCTCGCTGGGGCGTTTGCTATTCGGTCTTCCGGAGCTTGTCGAGGTGCGCGTTGCCGCGGCGCCAGGTACTGCGCAGGAGCGAGGCGTACGCGCGCCGCACCACCAGAAGTCGGTACTTCAGCTCGAACGGCCGAGCCTGGCGTTCCTGGTGTGTGGAACGCTTGGGCGGCAGTGGCTCCAGCGGCCGCGACAACCAAATCCAGTTCCACCCCCTGCCCCAGTAACCACGACTATCGTAAACGCCGTCTGCCTCTACGGTCGCCAGACACCCGGGATGCAACTTGTCGCAGAGATGGCGAGCCTCGAGCAACTCGAGGTACGCGCTCTGGTAAAAGCCCCGAGCGGACGCCATAAGCTCGGGCTCAACGCGACGCTCGATGAACCGCCGCTCTTCGCGACTCGCCTCCGCTTCGATTTGTAGCACCTGGCGCTCCAGGCGCTGAAGCTGGATATGGCGCAGACCCAGGCGGACGCCAAGGGCGAGACCGGTGGTCGCGCAGCTTGCAGTGAACAGCATCGATCCGAGCGAGCCAACCGTGGTCAAGGCCACCGCGCTGACTGCAAACAGACCAATGAACACCCAGTCCTGCCGTTCGTACCTCAACTTTGGAACCAGCAAGCAACACCTCCGACCAAGAAAATAGCTTGCACAAGCGCAAAAGTCAATTGTCTGCGTATAAAAAATTGCCCGCGAACCTGAGTTCGCGGGCACTGAGCCTAGGACTAGACCTAGGCCGATGCCTGTCGCCTGGGCGGATTCACCAGATGCTGGATCTGCGCCAGCAGGCTTCGCTGGTGCATCAACTGCCGTCCGAAACGACCATCGAAGTCCTGGTCGCTGTTCTCGATGGCGGCCAGACACTCTTCTGCCGTAGCGATTTCTGCCAGGACGCCCTTCAGACAGGCGTCCAGCGCGGGGTGCACGAACCGCAGCTCACTATCGATGCTCAGCCAAACGGCATTGCGCTGCCCCTCGGCGAGGCGATCTTGCGCCCACGTCAGGCACAGGTCGCGCAGCTGTTCGCGGCGCATCCGCCAGACCTCCGGATACAGCCCGGTTGCGTAGAGCCGGGCGCGCATGGCTCGCCACCGAAACATGGCTGCGAACAGGGTCGGCGACCAGGTGAAGTGGAGCATCTTCTCCGAGAGCCCGGGGAAGCGCGCCGACACCTCGCGGCGAACGTCGTCTTCGGCCGCGAGGCGGATCGCCAACACCTCCCGCAGCAACTCGAGCGGCCACCAGGTGCGCTCGAACTCGAGCTGCAGCTGCTTGAGGTGCGCCTCGGCGCGCCGAACGGCGAAGTAGATACGCAACGGGCGGTACACCAGCACGCTGACGACCGCGAACAGCAAGCCGGTCAAGATGACCAGCGCCGTCACGAGCCCCATGGCCGGCACGACAACCGAAACGCTGCCCAAGAAGCTGGTAGACATGAGCACCTCCGGCCGAGATACTAGCAAAAATTTGGCTAATTGTCAACGATAATCTGGGTGATTTGGTACTTTTTCCTCTAAAAATTCCTGAATTCTTAAATAAGCCGCTCGATACCTGGCCTGCTGAACTGGTATGACCGCCAGACCCCAAACACTGATATTCTTGTCACCCCAAAGCAAACTAAACCCCGCATTGTCGCCATCGTAAATCATGGCACTGCGGTATTTAAGGCGGTCGACCGAATTACGCCGCAACACGCCATAAAGATCCCTGAGTTCGTCTGGACTTGTGGTAAAAGTAAAACGCTGTGGTTCGCCACCCCGGCCGTCATAAAAATCCCAGTAGCTTCCCGACACGGCTATTACGGCCTCGGTACGGGCTGGCAACTGCCCACCGCCACTACGCCATTGAATTGAGAAGTCGTCTGGTACTCGCCAAGGCAAATGAGAAATACTCAGTACCAAAATGACCAGCGCAGCCACGATGGCGGTCACAATTAGGCCAGTAACTTTTTGTTGGGAGGATAGTTTCATACGCGCACATTGTACCGCGCTGCGACAAACTTACGTATTCTATGAGAGAATGTTAATAATTATGAGCAAGATGAATATCGAACTGTGGAAGCTCCACGTTATTCGCGCAGTCAGTGGATTAACCTTGTTTTACACCATGGACAAGGTATTCATGCAGCTTCGCGGCTTGTCGGTAAGCGAAATAGTAGTGGTAGAGGTAGTTTATGCCGTTACTATTTTGCTCCTCGAAGTGCCGACTGGCGCCCTGGCCGACCGCTGGAGTCGCAAATACGTACTGGCATTAAACTTAGCTTTCTTTATTGGCAACATTTTGGTGTGGCTATTGGCACATGACCTGTCGCTATTCATCGTTGGCGTGATGCTTGGCTCAGTTCATGCCGCACTGTTGTCTGGCACGTATAATTCTCTGCTTTACGATACCTTGCAGGAAGCCGGCCAAGCAGATCAGGCCACTCGAGTCTTCGGCCTGACTTCGTACTATCACGGAATTGGCGCAGTAGCAGCTGGCGTGCTGGGTGGCGTTGTGGCCAGTGCTTTTGGCATTGAAGCAACTTTTTGGTTAACGCTTTTACCAGCAACCTTTGGGCTAGTGCTTTGCTTTACCATCGTTGAACCAAAAATACACCGAACAACAGGGGAAATTAGTTACTGGAAGCATATTGTTGAAGCCTCAAAATACGTTGCCCAACACCCCACGCTGTACCACACCATCATGCTAATAGTGATGTTTACCGTGTCGTATAAGCTGATCGATGAATACGTCCAGCTATATTTTTATAATCTCGGCTCTTCATTGTTGGCTCTGGGCGTAATTGGCGGCAGCTTCTATTTGTTGGAAGTTTTTGGTGGACGCCTCGCGGCTAAGTTAGCGGCCATGGAACATCGAAATTTGTATTTGTTACTTTTTTTGCTTAGCGCGCTGGGCTACGTAATGATGTACGTGTTCCAGTCGGCTCTGGGCATGCTCATAGCCCTGGTGCCGTTGTTCTGTGCGTTTATATCGCATCCGCTACTCGACGCCGATTTACACCATAAATTACCGTCGCACTTCCGAGCTACCGGCGAGTCGTACATTAGCCTAGTGGCCTCCTTGGTCTTTGTGCCAGTCGGCCTAGCCTTCGGCTCGGTAGCTGATATGTATTCTTTGCCGATGGCGTACTTGTACGTTGGAACCGGATTAGCCATTTATGTGCTCATCTATTTAGCGGTGTCGTATCGCAAGATTTAACACAGCGCGTGGCTGTTAGCCGTTGGCTATTGGCAGTTTATTTAGTGTCGTTTAGCACTAATCTAATAAATATACAGGGCGGCTAAACGCCAAAGGCCAACAGCCGGAGGCCAAATGAATAAATAAAAAATCCCCGCTACCGAGGTAGTCGGGGACGTGGCTTGCGCACTGGTCACTCGTGCTGCAGGTCGATGATCGACTCGTACCAGCGGAAGCTGTCGCTGGCGAAGTAGCAGTACGGGATCTCGTACCGTCCCTGTCCGTCGGGGCGACCCCGGTTGGCCAGGTAGGGGTTGCTGTAGACCCCGCTCGGCCCCTCGATGTACGGGTAGGGATCGTTGACCACCAGGGTCATGCGGTTGCTGCTTCCGGACTGCCGGAAGCCCACGATCAGCACCGGATGCGGTCCGCTGCCGTTGGCCTTGCCGTCCGGGTCGATCATGGCGATCACCGGCCGGCCGGCCAGGATCTCGTTCTTGACCTCGATCGAATCCAGCTGGTAGCTCAGGCTCCTGGGCCTGAACTCGATGTAGCGCTTGCCCTTCTCCTGGTTGATCAGGGCCGGGTAGCCGCGCAACATGGCCACCACGTCGGAGCGCGTGCCGGCCGAGGGCTGGCATACCTGACAGTCCTGGTCGCAGAACGACCCGACCCCGCTCATGATGCCACACTGGTACTTGTTGCGGCTGGTCACGGGCGGGTAGCCCTCGCGCTCGAGCACCATCTGGCCGACGGCCAGCCAGGTCCACGCCGGAACCGACGAGTAGACCGGGTCGATGTTGAGCACCCGCTGCTTCGAGGCCATGGCCGGCAGAGCAACCGCCAACACCATCAGACACAGCAACCATCTGAACATGACGTTGAACATCCAACCTCCTGGAGCACAGACAGTGTAGCCACAAAGACAAAAAACTGACAATGGCTCCGGTATAATACAGCAAGATGTCTCAATCACGCCGTTCGCTTAGCAATTCACCTGGTCGATATCTGTATCTTTGGCTACACGACCACCTGCTCCCCCATAAGAGAAACGGGCATACTCCGCGCGCCCTGCACCACGGATCGCTTTTTAGTTACTCAGTGCTTTTGTTGGTTCTGAAAGTCTTCACGCTAGCTGTATCGGTGGCGTTACCCGCGGCTAGTCTGCAGTCGGCCGCTATCACAGCCAACAATATAGTCGCCCTAACCAATCAAACGCGACGCGAACTGCAGCTCACGGAATTAGCTGTAGACAGCAAGCTGGCCGCAGCGGCTCAGGCCAAAGCCGACGACATGTTAGCTGTGGGTTACTTCTCTCACGTCAGCCCGGCAGGTCAAACGCCCTGGTTCTGGTTTGAGCGCTACGGTTATAAGTATCGCTCGGCTGGCGAAAATCTGGCGGCCAATTTCATGGCCGCCGAAGACGTTACCGCGGGTTGGATGGCCAGCCCGACGCATCGGGAAAATATCGTTAGCAATCGCTTTAACGAAATTGGGGTAGGCGTTGCACAAGGAGTATTTGAAGGTTACCCCACAACTTTCGTGGTACAGATGTTTGGCTACGAGCTAGATAGCGAGGTACAGGACGAACAAGTAGTTGTGGATCAGTATCCAGAACTAGTGCAAGACGACCCCGCGGTTTTAACCATTGACGAGAAGAAAACCCTCATCACGCCAGCAGAAAACGCCTATACAGTAACCGTGTGGCTAAACGAGGCCACCGAAGCTCTAATCTCGCTCGGTCAGTACACCGTGCCGCTTATAAAAGAGGACGATGGAGCCTGGGGCGGATCAATCCCCTACGATCCGTCACTACTAGATCCGGAGGGCGAGCCACTGACTTTGGTAGCTAACAGCTCGAGCGGTGTGCATCTGGTACGCAACCTGGCCTGGGTTATGCCAAGCGCTGGATCGTCAGACGTCTACGCTTTCGGGGACACAGATTTGGGCCTACCAAAACTTCTGGGCGTAGTAGATATAGCCAAGATCGATGATGGAGTAACGAGGTTTTATATCTATACGATGTTAGCTCTAGGAGGATTACTTGGCCTGACCTTATTGTTAAAATTGCGCCAGCAAAACATTCGGATCGCGGCTCACACGCTGGCGGTTATCGCCTTGGCTTTCATGCTCTCGCTTGTATAGCCACGATTGACTTAATTGGCTAACCAGCCATACACTCCAACTAGCGTACATTCACCCAACTAGGAGGTACCGTGTCGACCAAAGAAAGCCGCCGACCCAATTACCACGAAATCAATCAATTACTGATCAGCGAGTACAAGCGCCGCTGGACGCCGCAACGGTTCGCGGCGCGGCGTAGTCAACTACAGGCAGATGGACGGCCGGCAGGCATGCGCAAAGATATCTACCTGGCCTACATGACGAGCGGTGACCACCACGAGTTCCGCCGAGCAATTGGCGGCCTGGTAATCAAGGTGAACAATGGACTGATCACTCGCACGGCCCTTCGACTCGAAGCCAAGATCAAAGATCGGAGCGTGCTAGAGTTCGCCGATCTGGTGCAAGAGGGTCGCGAGGGCATGCTTAAAGCCCTTGAGGACTTCTCGACCAAATTTGGACACGCCTTCTCGACCTACGCTCTGTGGTGGGTACGAGCTAAGATGACGCGTGCCATCGAGCAAAACGAACAGCCGCATGCCAGTCGCCTGCCAGGTGACCTGCAGACCGAACTGCAGCACCTCTTGGAGGTCAGAGAGGTCTACAGTCAACGGTTGATGCGCTTACCGACGAATCATGAACTGGTGACCTACATCATGGAACACCAGATCAAACTCGGAGAACGCGCAACCACCGAACCCAGGCTGCGCCTGTTGTTACATCTGCTCAATCGAAGCACTACGAGCATCGACGCCGAAGATAGCGAAAAAGGTAAAACGCTTCATGAATTGATACCTAAAATCGACCTGCCCTCACCAGAGGACTACGCCATGCTTTCTGCAGCACGTCGGCAGATCACGGCAAGGGTCAGGCGAATCCTGAATCTGATCCGGACTGAGTACGGCAAACAGGCTCTGTATGTTTACCGGGTGCGAATGGGCTTCGACGGGGACATCCGCCCACTGCAATCAATCGCTGATCAGTACTCGGTATCACGTGAACGCATCAGACAAATAGAAGCCAAGTGCAGCAAGCTGGTGTGTAGCGAATTCGGACTAACGCGCGAAGAGGTGCGCGACATGGCCGAGCGACTCGACACGATCAGCTGCTATCACCAGTTCCGGTAGGCGTACCCACGTTGTTGGCTATAGACAGCCAAAAAAATGGCGTGGGTATTTTTTATTGCTATACTGATTAGGTTCTTAATTCTTTTCCGGCATCTTAATAAGAGATGCCTAACGATATGATGATGCACGGACACGGTTCGTGTGTGGTTCACAAGGTAGCCTATGCTCTAATTTGGGTAGGCGCTATCAACTGGGGACTAGTGGGAATCTTTGAATATAACTTGGTCGATTCCCTCCTTGGCGCCTGGCCAATGGTCGTGCGAGTAGTCTACGCCGCCGTCGGTGTTTCGGCGCTGGTAGCCCTAACCTGCTGCAAGTGCAAGATGTGCAAAATGGCTAAGTAAAAAAGAAAACACGGATACCACCCCGCTCCGCCCAAGTCGCCATGGCTGGGTAGTGCGGGGTGGTTTTGATTTTATTCCCTTGCTATGCTAAGCTCGTGGCGTTTTGCCGATGTAG
>CAZXUX010000018.1:9358-18717 GCA_964644265.1 uncultured Gammaproteobacteria bacterium | reverse complement strand
GCCCAGAAACAAAAAAAGCGGCTGATTTCCGCCTTTCCCTCTCCCCCATGACTACGACCCACGACTTGGCTCAGATATTCTTTTTGGAACAGCTTTACCGGGCGTTCACTATTGTTAAGGGGATGACTTATCATTATTAGCGGTCGCCAAGCATTGAGCATTTCGTCTTAGGCATTGGGCATTAGGTTGTTAGGGACATTAAAGCCAAATGCTTACCGTTCGTGAATGGTAAACATCGTACTTTGTATACCCTAACCGCCTAATGCCTAAGACCTAATACCTCAATAGTTACTTGCAAGAGACACTGAACGCACTTACTATCGCCTGGCTACCGGAGGTGTGCGATGAGGGAAATTCTGGGTCATTGTGTAGTCTGCACGGACGGGGTACTTCTGCCGCAGGTGCCGCTGCCGGCGTACAGGCAGCGCGAAGATGTGATGAACATGCGCCTCGGCCCTGCCCCGTGGGGAAAGCGAGAGCCGCAGAGTACCAGCACGCTGCTGTCGCATCTGGCGTGCAGCGTGTGTGGGCTCATGTATGCGGCCAAGCAGGCCGGCACGACGCTCGAGAAGCTGCGCGAGGAGGCCTACAAGCAGATCGAGAAGATCGAGGTCGCGCCGCAAGCCTGTCCGTGCTGCTCCTCGACCGCAATCGAGTTGGAGAGCTCCCGCGGACCGTTCGGCGTGCAACTGGAACGAATCGAACGACCCGAGTTCAGCGACCCGAGCGATTGGCCGGTTGGCGTGTACTGCAAGACCTGCAACTCGGTGCTCGGAACGCTGCCGCCGGATCCGGAGAAGGTTCGGCAGTTCACCGAGCACATGGCGGAGATCAGCGAACGGATCGAGGCCGCGCGAGCCAAGCGCGCTGCCAGCGCCCTGGACGCCGACCTGCACCCGTTGCACGGCGTCCTGCCGATCAAGGATAGCTAGGCAACAACGTACGAAGCCCTACGAGGCTTCGTTTTTTTACCTGGCCGTTTCAGGCAACTGCCTGATTTATTTAATCAACTCACTATATTCGTCAGCTAAAGATAGGCCAGGGGCGTAGACGATTGGTTCAGCGGCGACGTTGAGAATCGCCTCTAGGATAACGGGATATTCTGGGCCATCGAAGTGCCCGCCGGTTTCTGGGGCAACTATTTTGGCATGAAAAACTTTGGCGTATTTTTCGGCATGCTCAAAAGGGATAACCTTGTCATCTTTGGCATGAATGACGACGAACTTGGAGGCGCGCCACATCAGCACGTCGTGATCTAGTTCGGTCAAAAAGAAACCACGAAACTTCTCATCACGAATCATCCAGGGAGTTGAAATCAAAACACAAGCGTGTGGCGTAGTGCGCGCTTCGGCAGCCTCGAGAAAACGAAGAGCAGCGGCACCGCCGAGACTGTGACCAACGACAATATCTTCGTCAGATAAAGGTCCAACGGCCTCAAGTAAGGCCTTGGTCCAGGCATCGCGATCTGGATTCTCTGGCTCTGGCAGAACCGGACACAAAACTTCAAAACGACGATCAACCAGCTCTCGGGTCAACCAAGGAAAAAAGTTCTTCTCTGGCGATGATTTATAGCCGTGAACAAGGATGATGCGCATACGGGTACAGAGTAGAGAGGAAGGGGCAAAGAGTAAAGAGGGAGAGAGCTCGCAATAAAAAACCCGACAATGCGTCGGGATGTGAGAGCTGTCAGTCTGCCAGAGTGCGGCTGTGAATGCGGGTGGCCAACCAGCGCCTCAGTCGGAGTGTGGCGAACCCGCCAAGGACAAAACCGATGACCCAGACCAAGGTCGACCGCCACGGGAAGTGGTCGCCGTTCAGCCACCAGACCACCACCTGAACGAACGATCCGCCGATGAAAACAAGGTACAGATGCAATGCGTACCGCCAGAACCATTCCTCCGTGGAAATCATGCGCAGCCGTTTCAGGTAAGACATACCGACCTCCAATAATGTATCGCAACGAGGATAGTGCTAGATTCAGACGATGTCAAAATAAACAAAATCCCGACACTTGGGTCGGGTGAGGCCATGACCTACGGAGGCGGCCAGTAGCCGCGATAGGTGGTCCAGTACACGAATCTCGCCGTGCTAGCCAGGGAAAGTACGGACGAAATCATGATCCCGATGGAGATGGCCGTGCCGACTCCGAAAGGCTGCGTGAGGAGCATGACGAGCCCGCAAATGCCGCCAAAGAGTCCGCATGATGCTATCCCGCTAACCGCGGTGCGCATCGCGAGTGAGGCGCGTCCTCGATGTTCCAGATCGGTAGCACCGTTAGCTTGATCGAATTGATCTGAAGGTTTCATTTGGCCTCCCGGTGATGGGTAGTTGACCTAGCCCCTCGTGAGGAGCAGGAGCTCCAGGACCATGAAGATCGACCAGAGCGTGCCGCAGATGAGGAGCGGGATGAGCGCCAGCGTGAACCCGCCGAGGGTCAAGCTGACGGCGCTGAGCAGGAACCCGTTCACCCCGACCAGCAACCCGGTGGCGCGAACCGCCGGCTGTTCGAAGAACTCCATGACCGAAAGCGACTGCGAATTGTTTTCCACTAAACCTCCTTTGAGCCGAGCGCAGGGTAATAAAACTTGGTAATCTTGTCTAGGTTAAAATAAAAAACCTCGACGCAGTGCCGAGGTAAGGCGCTCAGTGACGTGGCGATCGCGGCAACTTGCGCCAGGCGATGGTGAGCGCCGCCGCTCCGACGAACACTAGGCTCAACAGAAAGAGAAGACCGCTGAGCCAGCCGGGGTAGAAGTACTGAGCGGCAATGATGCTGACGAGCAGTACAGCCGCGGTCGCGCCGGCGACCAGTATGGTAATGAGCAGCGCCCAGAGTGCCCCGAGCGACTGAGCAAACCACCCACCACTTGAAGCTTGATCGCTACTCATGGCTAGTGCCGGCGCCAGAAGGCCAATCGGCCTTCGATGAGCGCCTTGGCGAGCAGACCGCTGGCGGCGAACAGCACTACGCCACCGGCTGCACAAAACCCAGGCTGAGCAGCAAAGGCAATGATGCACAGCGTCACCGCCACGAAGCTAGCCATGGATAGGCCAACGCCCACCGACTGCCGCAGCAACTTGGCGCGCTGCCAGTTGATGAGGTATGGACCGACCGGATCACGCTTGGCAACCCAGAACGGTCCCCGCTTGGTCAACGAACGATCTTCGCTCACCGTTGCGCCCCTCTGTCGACGCGACGATACAGCAAGATCAACATGCCCAGGGCCACGCCCAACCCGCCCATGATGTTCCTGGCGTAGTAGGCCAGCGGGTTGGCCGGATCCCACCACTTCAGGTAGAGGTCAGCGGCGAGCGCGCCGACCCCAAGGATGGCGAACACCGCGAGCACGTACACCAGGTACTGCTCGACCTGGAGCTTGAGCAGCTTTTCTGCGATTTTGAACATTCTTCCTCCCCTTCTAGTTTCCTTAAAGAAAATCAGGAGGGGAGAAAAAATATGGTGGGCAAGGAGGGACTCGAACCCTCAAGGATTGCTCCACATGCTCCTAAGGCATGCGCGTATACCAATTCCGCCACTTGCCCGCTTAGAAAACGTATCCAAGTTTCGCCAGCTTCTTCGTTGCTCACTCCGTCGGCCTCACCGTATTTCATTATACGTTTCGGCCTTACTCGTTCGCGCCTTGAATCTGACGAAACTTAATACGTTTTCTCGGTCACCGCTCGTAATCCAATCGTAAGTGGTGATTTCGCGTTAGAGGTTAGCAACTTTTGAGGTTTTGCACAAGCGGAGGTCAATAAAAAACCGAGCAGCCACGAGAGACGTGCTCGGTCTAGGGAACCATGATTTCCAGGTAACCTCGGTCATCGAGTATGTACTCGACAACCTCAGCCAGCTGCGCGAGTGTCACCGCAAGTACCTGTGCCTTGCTGTCCTCGAAGGTGATTACGCGGTCGCTATACGACACTTCCTGCGTTACTTCATTCAGGATCCCGCTGGCAGAGTAATCCGACATGGCCATGCGCAGGACGCGACTCTGCTGCAGATCCGCGAGCGCATCAGCGTCCTGTGCGACCTCGCGCAGAGCCTGGTTAATCAACTTCGGCAAGGGCTTTTCTGCCTCGAGCGGCAAACCATGGGACGTGAGATGCATTTCGTAAGTGGTATCGCCCTGTTCCAGGTATACCCCCACGGAATATGCCCAGTTGCGCTCTTCCCGCAAGAGCTGCTCCAAGCGATTCCGCAAGAGCTCGCGAAGCAGGTCGAGCACGAAACCATTGAACCTCCCCGGCACCACCACCCATCCCTTGACCGCACAGGTGGTCTGCCCGTTCTCACCCCCAATGTAGTCGCTGATGCGACGCAATCTGAAACGCTGCGTCGGCTTAGGGTGATCGTGTGCCGGTTGAGCGCGCGGCTTCCGCATACCGGACTTGTACCTGGCGAATGGACTCGTCTCGAGGTTTTTGATGACCTCATCGAGGGTCAAACCACCGATCGATACCACGCTCACATTGGCCGGAGCGTACCACTGGTCGTAGAAACGCTGGGCATCGTCGGCCGTAAACCTTGCCAGGTTTTCTGGAGATCCGATCACCTTTAACGCGTGTCCCCACCGAGATCCCGGGTACAGCGTTTGGTACAACTCGTATTCGAATTCGACGAAGATCGGCTGTGGACGAGCGCGATGGTATTCGCTCAGAATCGCCTTGCGCTCGGCCTCGATGCCGTGCTCAATACGAGCCTCGAATAACATCTGTCCGAAGTGTCCAAGCAGGGTATTGAAGCTCGAATCGCAGGGGCTCATGAACCCGTATTGGGTTCGGTTCATGTACGTTGAACCAAGGAGGGCGTACCCGCCGCGGCTGTCGGCGTAGCGCGTAATGGCGTTAGCATCAGCTAGAGTGGTGTTGCCACTCACAAGGTGTTCCACAAAGTGAGCCAAGCCCTCCTGGCCATCAGGATCCTGGTCACCCCCCGCGTGGACTACGAAGTTCGCATATTGCCACGGCCTGTTGGGCCAATGGGCAGCATATACGGTGAGACCGTTTGGCATCACCCTCTTCTCAAAGTCAGCGCACGGATCCCACATGGTTACTCCCGGAGGTTAAAGGAACGATATCCGAACAGAGAACTATAACGAGAATAATTTTTTTGTCAACGTTTATTGGGGCAATCGCCTTTATCCACGCATCGATATTGACGCACCTCAATCGAGCCGATTATATAGAAGCACAAACATTACTCCCCAATCTGAGAAATCAGGCTGGGGAGTTTTGTATTGTCGCGGCGCCGCGTTCCTTAACAATTAAATATTGCTATGCAGAAATATGGATTACGACTCTGCGGACCCATCATCTTGTCCGCTCTGCTTGCTCTACCCGCCAGTGCGCAAGAGCCACCCACCGTCGTTATTAGCGAAATCAACTTCGCCGGATCGTCCGCCAGCACCGCCGACGAATGGCTAGAGCTGGCCAACGTGAGTGACTCCCCCGTTGATCTGTCTAACTGGATAGTTGGCGGAGCGGCAACGGGTGGCGAAGCGCTGGCTATTGCGGCCGGGACGGTTTTGGGCCCACAGCAGACTCTGGTGATTGCCAACTACCCCCGTGGTAACGAAAAAACTACCCTCAGCATCGACCCGGGACTGGTCACTAGCGCAGTTGCTCTGGCTAATTCAAATCTTACGGTCTTTCTGACTCTGCCAGATGGCACCATTGTTGATCAGTACGCCGATAGTGGTGTGCCTGACTTTGGCACCACCTCCTCCTTCGACTCCTCGGGGTCGCTCAGGACTTCGCCAGTGAGCTCGATCGAACGCGACCTGGCTGATTTGAGCTGGCATAGCGCCAACCAAAGTCTCGGGCTCACCGACGCCAATCAGTTAGGCACGCCGGGCAGCGCCATCTTCGGCTCGAACACTTCAAGCACCGCCTCTTCGACCCCGACTCAAGTCGCACCCACTCCTGCGATCGAAGAGCCGGCGGTCAGCGAACCAACACCCGCTGCCCCAGAAGATGTGCCGACGCAGTGTGTGATACCTCCGATGGCTCCAGCGGAGGAGCCAACCCCTACTACAGAAGAACCGGCCCCGGAACCAACTATCCCTACTCCACCGACGACTGTGCCGACTCCGACGGTACCGTCAGAGCCAATTCCCGCGCCAACCCCTGCACTCGCTTCGTTCCACCATGGCGACGTTGTAATTAACGAAATCTACAGTGACTCCGGTGATGGTGACGAGTGGGTGGAGCTCTTGAATACTCAGTCAACCAATATCTCCTTGACCGGCTGGTCGTTACAGGATGCCTCCGGCAAGGTTACGACTCTCTCAAATACTCTCAATACCAATGGCTTGACCATAGTAATCAACCCCGCCGGCAAACTAAATAATGGTGGCGACACTGTTAGCTTAATTGATCCGAGCGGCAACACAATCGACAGCGTAATTTACGGTACCGACAGCGTGCCGATGCCAACGCGTGCAGCGGCGGCAGCTCGCGACAGTCTGAATAACTGGTACTTAGTTACGCCAACCCCAGGAACAACCAATATCTTCCCCGACACAACCCTTGAGACTTCTCCCAACGTGACTTATGACGACACGCAAACAAACGACTTTGATACCGCTCTCGACGATTCTGAAGCCATTGAAGGAGCAGTGGAAGAACCTAACCTGGCCAATGAACCGGCCACCCAACCCGCCAGCTGTAATCAGCTCGTTGTAGCTACCGCCAGCCCACTACAAGCGTCTAGCAACAGCGCTTTGGCCAGTAGTTCGACCACCAAAAAAGGCGAAACTATTTTGGAGGGCGTGGTGGTAGCAGTGCCAGAAACATTTGGCGCACAAACTGCGTTTATCAATGGTCATGAACTGTACTTCTATCACGCTGATTGGCCAGACCTGACGATTGGCAGCTTCGTGCGAGTGACTGGCGTCATCTCGCAAGTTGACGGACACGATCGCCTAAAGATTGCGTCGGCTGAGAACATCGCCTTGCTAGGACGCAAGGATGCCACGCCGCTTGATCTGACGCCGGGCGCCTTGAATGCCCTGCCCCATGGCACACTGGTGCGCGCCCACGGAGTAATTAGCGAGCGCAACGGCAAGCGCCTGACGTTGATTGATGATAACGGCGAAAGTATAACTATCTTCGCTCATGACAAGACGCATATCTCGTTAGGCACATTGGCTGGAGCAGAAATTACCGTTACGGGCATTGTGCGGCAGACCAAGAATGGCACAGAGATCATGCCCAGGAGCGCAGCGGATTTAGTGACCGAAGGCGCAGCGGCGACTAGCGAACAATTGGCGCTATCAGCCACCTCGCCAGCAACCGATAAAGCACCGTGGGTTGGAGGCGGCCTGTTAACCGGTGGCCTGGGCGCCATTGGCACCTGGTTTGTACGCTCGCGGAAGTTATCGCTAGCTTAAATAATTACTTAGTAAATCTTGATTAACCCTATATATGTCAGAGAATACAACCGAAGAAAAGAAAAACTGGTCAGCTCGAATCATGGATAAATTTGATGCTCTAATGAGCAAGTTCGATATGCCAGAGGACATTCAAATCGATCTTCGAAACTTTGTGAGTGAAGTTGCGCGCGAGCAATACAAGGCAGGAAACAAGAGCGGCATTGCCTGGTTGCGTAAGCGCGCCGGAGCACAGCCTGGGCAACTGCTAGTTGCCGGACCAATGATGCAATCTGGGGTCAATGCCTAAATGATTAACAAAAAATCCTCGACACTGGGTCGGGGATTTTTTAATTTTACTTTGGAGCGGCGGACCGGATTCGAACCGGCGACCCTCTCCTTGGCAAGGAGATGTTCTACCACTGAACTACCGCCGCATACAAAACGTATCCAAGTTTCGCCATTTCCTTCGTCGTTCGCTCCGCTCGGCCTCAATGTATATCTATATACACCTCGGCCGTGCTCGCTCACTCCTCGAAACTGACGAAACTTAATACGTTTTGTTGGCAATCGCTCGCGTAATGCCAATGTAAATCGGGTGCAGTTTAGCATTAGGTTGGAAAGTCGTCAATTGGCGTAGCGTGCTATGCTTTTAGGGCAATGTGAAACACGCTAATTTTTTGCTATTAAGTTCAACGATTTTTGGTTTTGCGGTTTTTACCGGCTTGTTTTTCTTTGCTCCATCGCCATTTAATTTCAAACTACCGTTAGCGCAACGTGCTTTTCTGCCTATCGCCGGCGAGCGTGTAATAACAAGTAGCGAACCGAAAACGGTTAGCCTGGTTTTTACCGGCGATATTATGCTGGCCCGCGCCGTAGAGCGAACTACGGTCGAGCGCGGCACCAGTTGGCCATTTGAAGAGCTAGGCGAGCTGTTTGCTGGCGCAGATCTAACGATTGGCAATTTAGAAAGTACCGTTCGCAGCCAACCTCGTTTTGAGGTGGTAAACGAGATGTCTTTTGATATCACCCCCTCTAGCCTTGAGGCTGTTCGTAACGCTGGGTTTACACACGTGTCGTTAGCCAACAACCACACCGATGACTTTGGCCAAGCTACTACTGACGACACCCGCAGGCTGGTGCAAGAATCCAGTCTTGTGCCTTTTGGCGACCCCTACGCAAGTGAAGATTTTATTGCTCGCGAAACGGTGAACGGATTGCGCGTGTCACTAATAGGCTTTCATGCTTTTGGAGATTCGCTTGAGGCAGTTGCGGCTGCGGTCGCGGATGAATCTAAGATCGGTCAGTTTGTGATTGTTTTCCCTCACTGGGGACCGGAGTATCAAACCCAGCCAGGAACGGCGCAAATTGAAGCCGCGCAGACACTAGTTAAAGCTGGAGCAGACTTAATAGTTGGCTCGCACCCCCACGTAATACAGACCGTCGATGTTATAGATGGCGTGCCGGTAATTTATTCGCTGGGTAACTTTCTTTTTGATCAAGACTTTTCAGACGCCACCATGCTGGGACTTACCGCTCGCGTCATAGTCAGCGCTGAGACGATCGATATTGACCTTAGACCGGTGCGTATAGTTGGCCGACAGACAATTCCCGTGAGCGCAACGGAAACAGCTGCGATCTTAACTGAACTCGGTCTACCGAGCGATGGTTTATCAGTCCCGCGGCAATAAACCAAACTCCTGGAGCGCCTGACGAAAACCGATGGTCTTTGGTGGCCAAGATTTTTCTATTAACTCTGCCGGGCTTCCCCAGCGCACAGACGAGAACTCTTGATGGTGTGCGTCTAGAACAAATTCTGTTGCGCGATCTATCTGAGCCAAAAAATATTGTTGCTCTTGGCCATCGAAATTGGGTCGACTGCCAAATTTTTCAATAATTGATTGAATATACGACCTGGTCCATTCGTAACGGTGACGCTGTGTGGCCTCGGCGATAATTTCAAAACTTTCTGGAGCTAAGCCCAGT
>CAZXUX010000018.1:6732-9348 GCA_964644265.1 uncultured Gammaproteobacteria bacterium | reverse complement strand
CTGACGAGCTGTCTCGCCGGCGTCTATGCCGCCTTGCACGGTTTGCAAATACGGCGTGCCGTCATTACGAGAACACAACAAAATCTGCCCCTGGCCGTCGGTAACAAAAACCGCCGCATTGGGACGGTAACGCCTTTCCTTCGCAATCATAGATACAACCAGAAAAGTGTGAATAACATATTTACTTAACCTCTTAAAAATATAAACTAATTAAATGAGTAAACGGACCTGGACGGAAAAAGAACTTCGCTCGGCGATCATTTCTTCTAGAAGCATAGCCCAGGCACTCATTAAACTAGGTCTTAAACCAAAAGGTGGAAACTATCAACAGTTCAACAAATATGTGCGTATTTTCTCACTTGACGTCACGCATTTCCTGGGCAGAGGATGGAAAAAGGGACTGAGCGTACCCCAAAAATCCAAACTGCCACTTGAGGTGATTTTGACAAAGGAAAGCGACTATCAATCGTTTAAGTTGAAAAAGCGTTTGTTTTCTGCTAAATTGAAACCCGAGCACTGTGAGCTCTGTGGATGGTCGAAAAGAACTAACAACGGCTATCTACCGCTCGAGCTTGATCATATCAATGGTGATCATCGAGATAATCGGCTAGAAAACCTCAGGGTGCTTTGCCCAAACTGCCACAGTTTACAGCCAGGGCACAGAGGCAGAACAAAATAATACGGGTCGGTGGCGGAATGGTATACGCACGACACTTAAGATGTCGCTCGCGAAAGCGAATGAGGGTTCGAGTCCCTCCCGACCTACCAAAATCCCTTGATGTCACGTCTGGGGATTTTTGTTTGCCATAAATAGTTCCGTCAGTATTTTCCCACCTTATTGCGGAGCAGACAACTCAGCTCATACGCATTCGTATGCGTACAAAGACCCAAATATGAGCTGGCGTTTTCCGGTGTGATGCAACGGACCGCTCGTTTAGCCGTCTGAGGACGCAGAATGATTGCATTCGGCAAAAGAACGTAGCCGAGAAAATCAACGCCCTGCCGCCATGTTCTTATGCGAATCTTGTTCGGATGAAGTTGCATGTTCAAGGTATTACGCAAGAAGTCATCAGCCTGTTCTACAAGGCGTACGGCCTCTTGCATGCTCGGAGCCAACATCACGAAATCGTCGCAGTAGCGGAGATAATGCCGTACACGCATACGCTGTTTGATATGCCAGTCGAGTTCATGCAGATAAACGTTCGCAAAAAGTTGACTGGTTAGGTTTCCAAGGGGGAGACCGATACCCGGAGTAACCGAAAAACTTTCAACAATCATACGGAGCAGGGCAATCATCTTTTGATCGGTTATTTGCCCACAGAGCAGGCGTATGAGTACCGCGTGATCAACCGACGCGAAGAACTTCTTCACGTCGCACTTCACAGCGTAGACGGTCGCGGTGCCGTTACGGGTCGCGCTACGCAGAAAAGAACGGAGCCTTGCAACTGCGGCGTGCGTGCCTTTGTTGATACGGCACGAGTAGCTGTCGAAAATAAATTTCCCCTCGAAAAGCGACTCGATGACGTTGATAACCGCCTGATGCACAACGCGATCTTTCACGACCGCCTTGTGAATCGTTCGTTGCTTTGGATCGTGAATAGTAAAGGGCGCGTAGGGATTATGCCGATAGCGTCCGGAGACAAGGTCGTCGCGAAGTTGAAAAAGATTGTCTTCGAGAGAGCTTTCAAAATGTATTACGTCTTGACGTTTGCGCTTACCGGTTTTAAAAAGTTCCCATGCTCGAAAAATATTTTCAAATGTAATCAACTGCTCAAATAAATCTAATTCTTCGTTCCTATGCAAAATCCGCCTTCCACAACCCCCCCCGAACTTTTAGAGAACCCGAGCGTAAGCTGCTCGGGGGCGCCCCGGGAGACATTCCTATCACTCATACGCTCTATGATGTTTATGTCGTTTGGAGTCAAATACTCTTAAAGTTCCCGAAGACCCAGAGATATACGCTCGGGGTGACGTGCTCGAAACGTCTTCTCGAAACAATCGAACTCGTTCTTTACGCTTCGGCGATGGCCAACGGGACTGAAAAATCCATGAAGTTACGGGAAGCGAGCGCAAAAATCGATGTACTTAAACTGCTCGTCAGACTGTCCAAGGACGGCAAGGCGCTCTCAAACGGTCAGTACCTCGACGTTGAATCCCGGTTACATGAAACGGGCAAGATGCTTGGTGGGTGGATTAAGTCCCTTGGGTAGAAACAGGAGCACCCGAAGGCGCTCCTGCTGTTGGCGAGGACTCCCGGAGGACGGGGACCGAGTAGTCCGAGTTCTCGTTGCTGCGCCAGTTGGCGTTCAGCTTGACCTTGGCGTTGTCGCGGTTCCAGTTCACGTACGGCACGTTCTGCCACGGCTCGTCATCGTACTCGGGGATCATCCAGCTACGTCTTCTCCTTCCGGGACACCGGGTACGGACGCATCCGAGGCCAGCCGTTTCCCGCACCCACGGTTCGTACTGACCGTACCCTGTATTTTATGCGGAATCCTTCGGGCTAATCCCTGATTCCAAAAGAAGACGCGGAGTACCCGACAATCGCTCCGTACGCTCCCGTGACTCTGAAGAAACGGGATTCTGACGGTGGTGTGCAATGCGGGGGATTTCGAC
>CAZXUX010000018.1:0-6722 GCA_964644265.1 uncultured Gammaproteobacteria bacterium | reverse complement strand
AACGTCGGCTCACTGTCTATTCTACGTAAATAGTTTACCAAAAATATCAGGGGCCCAAGGATTAAAATCCAAGGGCCCCAAGCGATAAGTGTCCCAGTACCTAGTTCATTACTCCCGGAGGACGGGGACCGAGTAGACCGAGTTCACGTCGCTGCGCCAGCCGGCGTCCAGCTCGACCCTGGCGCGGTCGCGGTCCCAGCTCACGCACGGCACGCGCTGCCACGGCTCGCCATCGTACTCGGGGACGTTCAGTTCGTAGCCCCCAGCGAAGATGCCGGGGTTCTCCTCGTAGTTGATGCTCCGGATGTAGTCCGGGAACAGCCACGTGAAGACGAACAGCTCGTCCGCGAGGGACTTCGGCCCGCGCACCGCCGTGATCGAGTTGCGCTTGCGGTGCGCATCGAGGTCGATGACGACCCACTCGACCGTCGGCTTGTGCGTGTGGTTGCCGACGAGGAGGCGGAGGCGGTCTTTGGCCGAGAGCAGGTAGTCCCAGCGCCAGAACTTCCCACCGAACACTGCGTTGACCAGCTTGGCGTGCGCCTCGAAGGTCTTGGCGACGCCCTCGTCCCCCTCGCCGAAACGAATGCGGAACGAGCGGAACGCGAGGCGGCCCTTCGGCCACGCGGGAGCAGTCTCGGTGAGGCGGTTGATGTCCTCGACCGGGATGCCCCAGCCCTCCTCGTCGTTGGCACGGCGGAGCGCGGCGATCTGCACCTCGACCGACAGCTCGAAGCGGTTGGCGTCGGTGGAGACGGTGGCCGCGACGCCGGGGTTGAGACGCCCCTGCGCCCACGCGACGAACTCCGAACGGAAATCGGGGTCGTCGATGACCTTCTGGTAGAACTCGTCGGGCAGGCCCTCCTTGGCCGCGATCCCGAGGAACTTCTGGATGGTACCGAACAGAGAAGCCAGCGTAGCGATGGAAACCATCGGACACCTCATGTGAAAGCCGCCGGGGTTCATGCGCCGAGATTACGGACGCACAAGTGGCCCTATGGTTGAAAGCGGCGTCCTGACGCCTGTCATAGCGACAAAACGCCACTTTCAACTGGGAGTAATTTATAATGAACAACGAAATATAATAGCACAAAACGGCAGAAAAGTCAATAAACAGGCTTATTTTAGCCGATTTATTGCTCTTTAGTGCTTGCTACAGCACGGTACCGAGACAGCTTTTTAAGGAGAGGTTTTGCCGCCGGGCATGCCGAGGCCGGGAGCGATGGCGCGGGGGTCGTGGTGGTGGCCGGTTTTGCAAGTGGCGACTAAGGCGCTGATTTTAAGCTTAACGTCGTCGGGATTATCGATATTTTTAAACTGAAAACGCTCGCGTTCGGCGGCGGTTTGAATAAAGACGTCGCCAAAAGTAAGAAAGGTTTCCAAAAAACCGTGGGTCTCACTGGTAATGTCTTGAATTTGCTCTAAGTGCACCTCGGAAACAGTGCGGTTAAACAAACCGTGCTGTTCGGTATTGATGATGCGCTCACTGGTTACAATCCAAACGTCTAGCCAGTAGTCAGTGAGCTCGGTCATGGTGAGCATTAGCACGATGAGCAAATAGGCAGAGAGCAATAGCATGGCTACCGGCTGCCAGAACGGATCAACTAAAAAACTAGCCTCAGAATAAACCGCGACAGCAATGACAGCGACGGGAACGACCAGAAGTCCGGCAGTAAACAAAAATATTTTTAACAAATCTATCCAGTGCCGGCGCAAAAAAATTTCTACCCGCTCTTCGGGAACGCTGTTCGGCAATTTTTCCAATTCAATCATAAACCGTAATCAAAGCCCTTAATATTGGTTGATGGTGCCGAGAAGGGCAAAATTTCTGACCAAGAAAACTCCCGAGTCCAGTCGATCGTCGATAAATAAAGTCCGGTGGCGCTAACCGTAATACCGTAAGCCAGAAAATAGATAACTAAAAGCAACGTTGTATTGGTGTGCTTAACTCCGTAGCGACGAATGTGAAAAATGTTAAAGAAAAAGAAGATGAATGAGAACAACAGCACAAGTGCGAAAGGGATGAGGAGATAATACAGTGGAAATACCATAGCCTTTAGCCGATTAGCCGTTACATAGCCTCTAGCTTTTAGCCTTTAGCTGTATGCATTGTACACCTGGAACCTTATAAACCGAGGTGTTGATAGGCTCGACTGGTGGCAGTGCGGCCGCGGGGCGTGCGTTCTAAGAAACCGAGTTGTAGCAAAAATGGTTCGTAAACTTCTTCGATGGTTTCGGTTTCTTCTTGAGTGGCGGCGGCGAGCGTACCCAGCCCGACCGGACCGCCGTTGAACTTTTCAATAATCGTTGAGAGCAGATGGCGATCGACGCTGTCGAGGCCAAGCGGATCAATAGCTAACATGTCGAGGGCGGCTTGAGCTATGTCGGTTGTCACTTTGCCGTCGGCTTTGATTTGCGCGTAGTCACGGACGCGCTTTAACAGACGGTTGGCCACGCGAGGCGTACGACGTGAACGAGCGGCTACTGCTTCGGCGGCAGCCTGATCTATAGGTACATTGATTATGCCAGCGCTGCGTTGCACAATTTGAGTAATATTTTCTGGCGAGTAGAAATTAAGATGATAAGTTGAGCCAAAACGATCACGCAGCGGCGCTGATAGCAAAGAAAGCCTGGTAGTAGCACCAATAATGGTAAATGGCTCCAGGGTAAGGCGCAGAGTTCTAGCCGATGGTCCCTTCCCAACCATTAAATCTAAAGCAAAGTCCTCCATGGCTGGGTAAAGCACTTCTTCGATGGATTTGTTCATGCGATGAATCTCATCAATGAACAAGACGTCGCCGCGCTGCAAGTTAGACAGGACTGCCGCAAGGTCGCCGACACGCTCTAGAGCCGGTCCGCTAGTAACCACCACCTTGGCACCCATCTCGGCGCCAATGATGTGAGCAAGGGTTGTCTTGCCGAGTCCTGGGTTGCCGTAAAGCAAGGTGTGCTCAAGTGGCTCGTTGCGACCCTTGGCGGCATCCATGAAAATCTGCAGACTAGCCTTAAGCTCATCCTGGCCAATGAAGTCGACCAAACGCAAAGGACGCAGGCCGACTTCGATTTGTCGCTCTTCGTCCACGGCTTCTGGCGCCACGGCTCGTGGCACGGACATGTCATGCTCTTCAATCATGTAACCATGGTACTTGATGCTGACCGGCTGGCCAAGAAGCAAAACAGCGGCCTAGTGGCCGCTGTTTGTTTATTTCCAGTGCTTAATAATGTCGATATCAGTGTAGAAGTAGTGCAGAATCTGATCCCAGAGCTGGCCTTGATTGGCCATACAGAGCGCGCCTGAGGCCGACATACCTACACCGTGACCCCACAAGGTCTTGCCAGCGTCACACGGCACGCTTACACCCTTGACCCACGGCACGTCACCGCCCCAAACATCACTCCAGTCACGGGTACGACCATCTGAACGTGAGAAATACGGAGTAATGGCCGTCTTACCTTGATAGGTAACTATCTGACCACGAGTTGCTTCAATGGAAGCGGTCATGTTGGGCGTGCGAGCTTCTTGATCGTAGCCCCAGTAAACTTGATCGAGGTAAGCATCGACGTGGTAACCCTCGTCGTCGTGCTTAGTAGCGCGCTCCCAGTGATAAAAAGCGTAGGTTCGAGCGGCAGTAAGGAGAGCTTTTTGAAATTCTTGATGCGAAAGATTTGATGTTTCAGCCAAGCCTTTTAGATATTCTTCCATCTTCAGTTCGTTGATCACCCAAGTGCGATTTTTAACCGAATTGAAACGCACCTCTAAAACGTTACGGAAGGTGTTATTGGCGTAGATGGAACCGCGAGTAATGCGACGATCGAAATTAGTAATGGTCATTACAGCGTTGTATGTTTTAGGCACAAAGCGCAAAGGCGCGGCCGAAGTACCGCCGGCGCCGTAAGCATAGTGACCACCTTCGTAAGCGGCGCGAACTTTGGTGCCCTTGGTGTACTCCCCCAACAACTTGCCGCTCGTGTCGCGCAGTTCAAAATCGCTGTCGTACGAAGTGATGTAGACCTCGTCATCAGTTTCTTCGTCAACAATCAAAACACCAACGCGAATGATGGGTTCGTCGATGTAATTAGCGGTGTCTTCTGCCGGCGCGTCCTCGCGAATCGGAGCATCGAGTGCGGCTGGCGCACCGCCAGTGACCTCTACCGGAATCTCGACAAAAGCATCGGGTACGTCAATGTCGTTAGCTACGAGTTGAAACTTGGCTGTGTGCACGCCATTGGTGCGTGGGGCGGCAAAGAAAAACTGAAGTGGGACACTTTGCCCAGGCGCTACTGACTGACCGCTGAGCGCAGCCAAGCGATTGTGATCCCAGCTACTATGAGCAAATGACTGACCAGTGGTACTAGCTACGCTGACGTCGGGGGCATCTAAAGCGACAGCTGACCAGGTTTTACTGCCGGTGTTTTGAAAAACCGCCGTAAAAGAGATGGTCTTACCGGCCGGAACTTTTAGGCGATCAGCGCTTTTCACCGTGAGCTTGGCGGCGTAGCCATCGCTCGAGGAGGTTGAGGAGGCTGAAGGGGTTAATGAGGTTGCGGCGTCGACGTTAATCGATAATGTAAACTCGCCTCCGGCAATCCAAGTAGTGTCTTCGGAGGCTAGGTTGAAAGTTTCGGTGTACTTGCCGGGAGTTGCCGGGGCATGCAAGGCAAAAGTAACGGTACCCGTGCCGCCAACTGGCACTGAAGGCTCTATTATTCTTTTTACTTGAGATGGTGAAAGCCAGGTGCCGGGGTCAAAACTGCTTTTGCGGTATTTTGGTCCGTAGGTGTAGAGAGAAACGTAGCCAGGACCGTCGTTTTTCCAGCTGACTGATCCGGTGTTTTGAAAGGTTACTGTAATGTTTTTTACCTCCCCGGGCGCCATAGCGATTGACCCATTGCCAGTCGTGGTCACGCGCAGAGCGGCGTACGACGAATTGGCCGCTAGCGCTAGATGCGGTACGGTACTAGCAGCGATGACCAGAAGCATGAGCGCCGAAAATAGGCGACGGAATACGGGAAGCATATTCTTGTGGCATTATAGCATTCGTCGCCAGTAATCGAATACAATCTTTTCCCCCACAGCATGTCTACGCAAGCCTTAGCCAAAAATTCAGTTCTACAAATTGCCAGTAAGGTGTTCGGCATGGCCTTTGGCTTGGTGACCTTCTATTTATTACTACATTTTTTTGGGACTGAAGGTTACGGTTATTTCACTATTGCGATTACTCATGTCACGATTTTTGCCATCTTGGTTGATTTCGGTTTGACGTTGACGACCACGCAGATGATTTCTGAGCCGGGAGCCGACGAGAAGGCCATACTGGGCAACCTTTTGTCGCTTCGCCTGGTAAGCGCCGCATCGTTCATGGCTCTGGCGCCGCTCTCTGCCCTGTTTATTCCGCAGAGTGCGCCGGTGATGGATTTGATTATCATTGCCTCGTTCACTTATTTCTTTGGCTCGGTGGCAGCGACCTTTGTGGGCGTGTTCCAGAAGCGGCTTAAGATTGGTTACGCGGTGTTTGCCGAAATGTCGAATCGCCTGGGATCGATGGTTGGAGTGATCGTGGCTGGTGTGCTGCATCTAGGACTCGAGGGCGCTGCACTCGCCTTTTTAATTGGTAACTTACTGCAGATGATCTTGATGCTGGTGGCCACACATAATTTAGTAAAACTTAAGCCACAGTGGGATTTGCGAGTGTGGAAAAATATTCTGCTTAAGAGTTGGCCGATTGGACTATCGATTTTTTTTAACCTTTTGTATTTGCGAGGCGACGTGTTCTTTTTGTGGATTTTCAACCGAACCGCTTACGAAATTGGTCAGTACGGATCGGCCTATAAGGTGGTTGATGTAATTACGATTATTCCGATTACTTTGATGGGTTTGATGTTGCCGATTTTGACGGCGGCGTGGGCAGAAAAAGACCTAGCACTGTATCGCCGACGATTCCAGGAGTCGTTTGACGCTCTAATGGCGATAGCTATTCCCTTTGCCTGTGGTGCCATGATCCTTGGTGTGCCATTGATGACGGCACTTAAGCCAGATCTGGTGGAGTCGGGTAGGTATTTGTTGATTTTGGGACCAACAGCTGCCGTGGCTTTCATTGGTTCGCTGTACGGTCATGCGGTAGTTGCCATCAATAAGCAAAAAGCACTGGTTTGGGGTTACGTGGCGGTGGCGGTGGTGGCCATCTTAGGTTATGCCTTATACATACCAACTCACGGAGCCTGGGCAGCAGCGGGGACGTCGCTAGTGTCAGAAGCGTTGATTGCTTTGATTACTGGGTACGTTGTTATGCGCACGACGAGCGTGGCGCCAAACGGAAAGTTGCTACTGAAGATTGTGCTAGCCAGTGGCGCAATGAGTGCGGCGATAGCGATAGTGCCGTTGCCTCATGTAGTGCTGAGTGTGATTTTTGGCGTCATTGTATATATAGGAGCGCTGGCCGCGCTTGGTGGACCGCGACCGCGGGATTTGATTAAGCTTTTTAGAGCAGAAGAGGCCCCGCTAACTCCGTAACTATGATCATTGCTTGCGCGATCATCTTAGCCGCACTGTTTGCGGTTTTGATTTGGCGGGATTTTAAGTTTGCCCTGACTTTATTATTTGCTTTGCTGTCGACTTATTTAATTCGATTTTCGATTGGACCTTTGCCTACAACGTTGTTAGAAGTTTTTATCCTCGAGCTGGCAATAGTTTGGTTAATCAAAAAAAGACAGGTGACGAAGGT
>CAZXUX010000017.1:2540-19049 GCA_964644265.1 uncultured Gammaproteobacteria bacterium | reverse complement strand
GAAGGTCGCTGTGGTGGACTTCGCCGAAAAGTTCGACTTCTAACCCGTTTTGAATCATGGATTGAAAATGTTGCTGTAACAGTTCGTTAGCGCCAAGACGATCTAGTCCTCCAACATCAATACCAGCCACTTGAACGTGGGGGAGGATTTTGTCTTGATAAGTAACCGTCAACAAATAGGTAGCTCCGCCAAGCAGTCCGGTGAGAACAACTACGATGGTGCCAATAATGGCTAGATGACGACGACCTCCGCTTGGGGTAGTGGGGACCTCTAGTTCAAATACTTGCGCTTCGCTCATATCTGCTTATGATTCACGCCGAATGGCCAAGCGAGTAATCTCTTTGGCTTTGGGTATGGTAATGGTAAGGACGCCGTTTTTCATAGTTGCCTGGGCTTCTTCGGCGCGGACTTTGCAGGGCAAGATGACTGAGCGAGAGAACGACCCCCAGAAACACTCTTCGTAGTGAACGGTGGCCGACGAATTGATAGTGTCGACTCGTCGTTCACCGCGTATGGTGACAATGTCATCGTTGACGTTGACTTCTAAGTCTTGCTCCCGGACGCCGGCTATGGCTGAGCGAATAATCAAAGAATCAGGCGTTTCTAGGACGTCTATAGCCAACTGGCCTTCTTCTTGAGGCCAGAGTAGCTTGTCGGTTGCCGTGGTGTTTTCGGGAAGCATACTGTAATGGCTCTATTCTACTCTACTTTAAGCGTAATTTTAAGCTTTAGTAAAGATCTTGTGTGTTGCAACTGGGTTGCATTTAAGATTGGTTATAGAGTTACTAATTTGCTAAAAATGCCAGGTTATGCTACACTGTGCGCGCTAAGCATCCGTGACGTGACTTCTTCGCCTGAAGATCCCGCACCTTTTTCAGCCTTTAAAAAGGCCAAAAGGTGCGGGATCCACGACAGCGAAAGTTCCCGGCGGAGAAGTAACAAGTATTGCCCTTATGGCAGACAACGCACGCGTTTTCGTTGGTGGTATTCCTTATGCCGCTACCGAAGACGAGCTCAAGGCGCACTTCAGTGGCGCAGGCACCGTAGTTTCGGTGTTCTTGCCACTTGAACGTGAGACTGGCCGCAAGCGTGGTTTCGGCTTCGTGGAGTTCAACACTCCAGAGGAGCAGGAAAACGCTGTGAAGATGTTTGATGGCACCGATTTCGGTGGTCGTCAGATCTCTGTTAGCCCAGCTCGCCCTCGCACCAATGGCGACGTATAATCGCTGAAAAATACCTCCGACTCAATGTCGGGGGTATTTTTTTGTTATCATGTTAAAGACCTACTAAGTTTAGTCAGCTTCCAAGAACGAAGGAGATGGCGAAACTCGGGTAGGTCTTTATCGCTTATGATCAATTCTTTGTATCACAATACGTTAGCCCGTTGGTTTTTTCTGGCTATGGCGCTGGCTACGGGTTATTTATATTGGCATGTCTTGCAGCCTTTTGTAATTGTTTTAGTGACTGCGGCGATTGTGGCGGTAGTGGTTACACCGCTTGAAAAAAAGATTTTGTCAGTAGTTAAATGGCCAAAGTTGTCAGTTTTGTTAACCATGCTGTTTGTGATTATTGCGGTGGTGGTGCCCTTGGCGATATTGTCGCTGGTTATGGCAGAACAGGCTTTGGCTTTGGTTAACACTACGGTTGGCAATGCTGCCTGGCGTGAATCGTTTAATTTTAACGATCTAGCGATTTATCGTTGGTTGCCAGAAGTAGTTCAACGCCAAGTGGCGAGTTACGACCCCTCGCAATTGTTTGCTTCTATTTCCGCCTGGGTTTATGCGAACTTAGGCACGATATTTTCAAAAAGTGTTGAGGTAATTTTTAAGACATCCATTTTTTTCATTTGTTTGTTTTTCTTTTTGTTGGATAGGGAAAAGATTTATCGCGAGATTTTGGCTCTATCGCCATTTCGCGATGCCGTTGACCGCAACATTGTTGGTCGCATGATCGAGACGGTGCGCGGTGTGGTTTTTGGGGCTTTGATCGTGTCCTTGGTGCAGGGTGTGGTGGCGGCGATAGGTATGACGATTTTTGGTGTGCCTGGAGCTTTAGTTTGGGCGGCTCTGGTGGTTATTGCCGCGCAGGTGCCGATTCTTGGTACTGGCGCGGTGATGGTGCCGGTGGTGCTTTACCTGGCTTTGTCGGGTCAAGAAGCGGCAGCTATAGGTTTGGCCATTTGGTCGCTGGTGGCGGTTGGTTCGATTGATAATATTTTAAGCCCGTATATTGTAGGCAAGCGAACACGCATGCATGTTTTGTTGATTTTGTTATCTATTTTGGGCGGCTTGGAATACTTTGGCCCGATTGGGTTTATTCTTGGTCCAACTATTTTGGCGGCGTTTTTGGTGGTGTTAGAGCTTTATAAGGCGGGAATTTTGGAGAAAGATGGGACGGCCTAGTGCAGATTAAAGTTTAAAGTATTAAAGATTAAAGTTAGCAAGAATGGCTTGCTTCTTTAATCTTTTTTCTTACTTCCACTTGAAACCCCGTCCCGTAAGGGCGGGGGCTCAGCTCAGGGAACGCGAAGCGTAAGCGTCAATAAAAACTTATGACGGATACCCTCAAGGCCGTAAGGCCAGGGAGCGTCATTATTCAACAGTAGCCACACATATAAAAAATCCCCCCCAACTTCCGACTATGGTTAGTCCGTCGGAACGTCGGGGGAGGGCTGCTCATTCTTCGCCGAGAGCGATTTTGAGCGTTTCGAACCGGTCGCGGGCGCGAACCATGATGCGTTCGATGGCTTCCGGTGGCAGTCCGCGGCGAAAGTTCGGACGCCGCGGATTCACAAAGGCATCGCGCCAGATGCTGTGCTCTTCGTTCAGCATCTTGGCGATGTCTTCGCAGTCCTGCCGGTTGGTGGAGTGGCAGATGACCACGAAATTGCTGGCGGTGGTCTTGTGACCACTGCCGATGTTGAAGTCCTCCACCTTGGCGCCGAGGAATCGGTCGCCGGTAGCCTTGGAGCCGAAGACTCCAAGAATGACGGTAAACATGGCGCCTCCTTGTGACTAGGACATTATACATTTTGCACCTTAGACATGGCTAGCGAGCGAATGAGGCGGCTGAGGCCGATGCCGCCGCCGTAACGAGGCACAAAAGGTAGGGCAAGGAAGTTCTCAAGTTCGCGTTCGACGCGGTCTTGGCCGAAGAGTTTGTAAAGAAGCTGCGCGTAGCCGCCGTCGCTAATAGTGTGGAATGACTCGCGCATAGCTGCGGCGTCGCAACTGCGCTCAGCACTGCCGATGGTTTCCATGCCGTCTAAGATCACGTCGATTTTGCAGGCGTGTCCACTCCCTTCGCGAAGGGAGTGGTGACCATCGCCGGTGCGTTTCATGTTCCAGAATGGCGAGGTGCCTTCTGGGAAGCGTTCTAAAAACACGGCTCGGCCGAGGTCGTCCTTCATACGCATTTCGTGCTCGCTGGTGAGCTCAGCAATGCCATAACGTTGAGCCACGTCGTCGTAGCTTACTCGGGGTAGGGAAGAGGCTAGGCCGTAACCAAGATGTTCTAGTAAATCAGCCTCCAGTCGTTGCAGATCGCTAATGTCACCACGTGATTCAAATTCGAACATAGGGAAGATGATTTTATGTCGGCCAGGAATGGGGTTGGGTTCGTTACGGTAACTTGTGCTGACACAAAAAACGCCCGGCACATCCGGGCGAGTCAGTAATTCGTATTCAAGCCACATTTGGCCGGTTTGGGGGAGGGGCCAGACGTTACCGGCGTAGTTATAGGTGGCTACGGTGGTCGGGTCTTCACAGGCAGCTAAGATGCTTAAACGATCTTGCGTGTGAACTTCGATGAATCCACGAGCAATAAAAAAGGCTCTAAGAGCCTGGACTGTGTCATGGAACGGTTTAATGTCTGACCTATCGAAGATGGCGTGGTCCATAGGGTTTAGATAAACCCGGCAGTGGCCGGGTAAAAAAATATCCGCCAATGGCGGAAATTATCTCCAGGAACCGTTAGCGGTTCGCATGGGCACACGTAAAATGTGTGGAGTATGCTTTTGCATATCGGGAGCAGGATAGTCGAGAGGGCTTTTTATGAGCAAGCTGTTTATCAACAGAGAAAAAAGTGACTCCCCGTTAAGCAGGGAGTCGAATTTCTATTCGTCGTCTTCGTCGAAAGGATGAACACGCAGTGAGAAGATCGGCGATTCGTGCGGTTCCCAGCAGGCAGGGCAACGCTTCAGAAAGTGGATCACGGTTCCAGGTCGGAAGGTCTCGTCGTCGAGCAGCTCGTCTTGCAGCAGGCTGAAGAGCTTCTTGGCGCCCGCAGGAGTTTGCGCCGTTCGTCCTTTGCAGCGGGAGCAGTATGAGCGTACCTCGCGAGCGTTCCAACAGTGTTCGCAGTGATGTTGTGGGCCATAAGGGTCGCCGCCCATACAGACCACGCACAGGGGCGTGGGTTGGCGCCTGGCCTTCCTCGCCTTCTTAGCCATGGTGGCCTCCTGTTGGATTGATGGCTCCTTTGCCTAGTGGACTGTAACAAATGTGGTGGAATCTGAATAGTTGCCGGCGTTATCGAAAACTCGGACAGTAATTTTTTGTTGGCCAGCGGTCAGGAATGGGATATAGAGTTGCGGTAGGGTTGGTAGCCAAGTGGCGTCATTAAAACTGATGTAGAAGTTTTTTTGTATACCGCTTAAAGCGTCGGTGCTACTGAAGTCAAGGCGTACTATTTGACCTTTAGCTACCTCATTGGCGCTGCTTCTAATAGCTGGTGGCAGTGGTGGCGTGGTGTCAATGTGAATCGTTTTGTGAGCGTGAACTGATTCATTGTTATTTTCGAATAGATGGAAATCGTAGATTCCGTCTTGGTTAACGCTGAAATCGGCGTGTCCATTGGTTGTTGGCTGGGAGTGGCTGTGATCTTCGGATTGGTTAATAGTGTAAAGATAGCGCTGGTTATTGTTTTGCGTGAACCAAGAGATATGAACATCTTTTTTATTGTACCAGCGAGCTTCGTTTGGATGTGAATAAGAAAAAAGTAGCGGATCGTGCTGCTTAGTGGTAGTTGGATCGATAATATCGTATACGCCATCTGTTGTGGAGCGTAAAACATCTGTACCCAAACCATCGTGAGCCAGGACTTTGGTACCGGGGGCAAATTGTAAAGTTAGTTTTCCGGTGCGTAATGGCTGCACAAGCAATTCTGCCAATAAGGCACGATCACCAATAAAACCTCCAGGTTTACCGCAGGCAACGGTAACCTCGCCCCTGAGATTGTCAATATTTTTTGCAATGACAAAATCATGACTGCAGAATGAATTAGTAAGCAGTACATCCTCGACTGCGATAATGCTTGGATCAAAAGTAATTTTGGCTTCGGCGGTATTGATAGCTTCGCCGCCGGTAGTCACTAACAATCCTACGCGAGTTTCTTTGGTAAGATCTATCAAATCTGATTCAGGTAGAAATTCAATGATCGAGTTGTAAATTGTGTATTGAGGTTTTGTTAGGTAGTAATTGCGAGCAGTCGAAAGTTTGAAATGTACAAAAATGGTTCCGGTGATGATTAGAAGAGTAATAGTAAACAATGTGATCATGTTAAGTTTTGACGATTGTCGTTTACTTAACAATAACCTAAGGAGCACAAGATTAAAGATGGCGAGTAATATTAGTCCAACAATCAGGTAATGCAGTGCTGTATAGGCAGGCAAGAATACCAGCAGACCTCCCACATCTCCCTCGAGTCCATTAAGACCTATGTTGCCAACATGAAAGCTCCCCGCAGGAGTGACCAATGTGCGTCCACCAAGATTTGATTTTCCGTTTTGAATCCATTCGCTGCCTACATTAAAATAGATAGCTAAATCTTCGTCTTTAATTTGATTGTTAAAGCTATTGCCGGTAAGGCCAATTTTTTTTGAATAATATGCAATTTGTTCTTGGCTTGTTAGGTGATCTTGTTTAAATTGTATGGCCTGTTCGTCATTCAGAATGTAGCCCCCAAACAGGGCGCCTTGAAATGAGTTATTTTGTAAAATTGGAACTGCGGAATTAATGATCAAGGGGAAATTTCTACCCACCCCCACGGTGACCACTTCGTTATGCATGGCGGCTTCACGACCCCAGGGGGTGGTTTGTAGTGCGTAATCGCCAACCCGCGGCGAAGGTACGCGTGCCGTGGCTACGCCGTCTTTGTTGACTGCTACCATGGTAGTCAAATTATATTTGTCGGCTAGCTCGTAAAGTATTTTTTGAGTATTTGTGGTGTCGTTATCAATGATGTAACGGGTAATTACATCTTCATGCACGGCGGCTCGGGTATTATTTAGGGCGGTGTCTAACTCCTTGTTAAAAGAGTTTTGTATTTGTTCTAGACGTTGTGTTTCGTATCCGGTGGTTAAGATGTCTAATAACCTAAGGCCGCCAAATACGGTTAGCGGCAGAGTCAAGAATAGCCCGGTTAGTATTAGAGCTTGCTTATTAAGGAGGCTATTTTTTTATCCATATGGCTCTAAAAGCATAGCATTGCAAATGTGTTTAGATAAAATTTTTCTAAGATATAAAATTTCTTTGATGCATGCCTGTGCAGAACGAGCCGTGGCTGTGGGTTGTGGTGTGATTGGTATATTGTTGACCGGTTCAAGATAGCAGTGTAGATTGTTCCGTCATCGAACAACAACGGAGGTGCTGATGACGATGCCTAAAGACCTGGTTCTCGTTCGGCATGGCGAGAGCATGGGAAACGTGGCGACTGCCATGTCCAAGAAGGGTGATGGTAGCTTGGTTAGGTTAATGCGGCACCTGCACAACTGGCAGTACCGCTTGAGTCCGAGGGGGCGCGAGCAGGCGGCTGTGGCCGGTGCTTGGTTGCGCGGTGAGTTCCCGGCTGGCTTTGATGCCTACTATGCATCGCCTTTTGTGCGGCCGCGTGAGACGGCTGGTCTGCTGGCCCTGCCGAACGCCAATTGGCGGCTGGAGCTGCGGCTGGTGGAGCGTGAGTGGGGACAGATGTCCTCCATGACGCCCAGCGAGCGCGAAAATCGGTTTGCGTCCGAGATGGAAAGACGAATGCGTGACGGCATGCTCTGGGCACCGCCTGGTGGCGAGTCGATTCTGCAGACTGCCCAGCGGGTGCAACGCTTCGTGGACACCATGGCGCGCGAGTTCACCGGTCGTTCGGTGGTCGTGGTCTGCCACGGCGACATCATGTGGGCCTTCAGGGTGGTCTTGGAGCGACTGACCCTGGAGCGATTCACCGAACTCGACGATTCGGCGAATTTGCTGAATCGGATCAACAATTGCCAGATCCTGCACTACACGCGGACCGATCCCGAGTCGGGTCAGATGGCTGATCACCTCAACTGGATGCGCTCCGTTTGCCCGACCGACCTGACGTTGTCGTCTAACGTCTGGACGCCGGTCGTTCGCCCCACCTTCAGCAACGAGCAACTGCTGGCCGGGATTGCGGGCTACAAGACCTTTCACGACGATATGTAGTCTCCGCTCCCAAACCTTTTAGCCTTACTGGCTGAGCAAGGTAGGGGGCGGTTTTTGTTGTAAAAAAAGACGCACCAGTCACGACTTCGAGGGTTCGTGATGGTGCGGGTGTGGAGCGGTTGCTCAGGGATAGAAGGCTGATTGGATCTTGCTGATCAGCTCTTCCTGGGTGAAGTAGAGCGTCTCTGACACGATGTCGGTGACGAACCGCTCGTCCTCGTCGTAGACGGCGAACTGCTGGTTCAGCTCGCGATTCGCGCGTAGCGGCCCGTTGTCCAGGTACACGCCGAGCTCGCGCTCGATCTCTCGTAACACCTTGCGGGTGAGGGGGATCCTGGCGCTAACGCCTTTTTTCATCAAGAGCTCCGAGATGGAATGCGACTTGCCCAGTCACGTTGGGGTCAGTGATGACTGGCTAAAATAATAGAAAACCCGGTTTTCGTCAATATTTAAGTGTTGATTATAAGTAATTTATAATTTTTTTATTTTATGATAAGCTGCGCCCGTCCAGAAGTACTGGATAAGTCAACGATGTTGTTGACTGTGAGAGGAGGAAAACATGGTCAGGATTCTGCTGTTCCTGTTCGCTCTGAGCGCGCAGGCCTCGGACTGCAACCCGTCCGGCGGAGAACCGTCGGAGCTGTGCGACGCCGGAGACTGCAAGGCAGACGCCCAGACGAAGTGCGAGAACGCCAAGCAGTCCGAGTGCGAGCAGGCCGGGCTCAAGGCGTCGTGCATGGTCTGGCGCTGCAGCGAGGTCAGCTGCTCGGCGACCTGCACGGACTGCCGCTGCCTGGGTGCCGGTGCCAGCACCCCGCTCGAGGACGACGACATCTACATGTAGTAGTCGCCGTACAACCAACCCCGATACAGGAGACAAAGACATGTTCACGTGGATGATTCGAGCTTTCGTCATGGCCGTGGCGTTGACGCTCGGCTGCTTGCCGGCGGCGGCGCTGGCGGCAGACGAGTACTACGTCTGGGACGTCACGCTCCCCAGCAATGCGCCGCCCAACAGCGGCAGTTCGGTGCACCTGCGGTCCAGGCCGCCGCGGGACAACGTCAGCAACATCCTGGAGAACGCGCCGAACGGCAACGTCGGGTCCAGCTGGGCTCCGTTGACGTGCGTGGTCTACAACGGTTGGCTGAAGGTCGACGTGGCGCTCTACGCCAACAACTGGCCGAGCAGCTTCCCGAGTACGGCCACCTGCGTTACCACCTACAACGGGGTGACGTACCACCTCACTACCTACATCAACACGGAGACGTGGGATTACGACAACGGAGTCGTGTCCAACTACCCGTCTGGTGGGATGGAGTTCAACCTCGTGTACTCCGACACCGTCGTCGGTAGCTTGAACCAACTGCCGAAGGTGGCGGGCGACTACATCCAGGAGACGACGACGGCCATCAAGGCCGGAGCGCCCTGGAGTGGCGTCAAGTGCACCATCCTGCCGAACGCGTCCGGCACCTGGTTCCTGATGACCGAGATCATGGACACGGCAGCGGAGGGCACCGGTTACTGCCGCGTGCGGCGACCGGGCATGCCGCCGATCACCACCCAGGTCCCGGTAACCCACAACCGGGACTGAGTTCGACTCGACCCGTGCTCAACAGAAGAGCACGGGTCTAAATTTTTAGTTAACAAGGTCTGGTTTCTATAATTATAGGTTCGGCTAGTGGGTTGACTATTGGTTAAAAATTAGCTATTATCTGCCCGTTCCACAAAAAGGCCTCATCGTCTATCGGTTAGGACACGGGCTTTTCAAGCCTGTAAGCCGGGTTCGACTCCCGGTGAGGTCACCACAAAAATACTCAGCGCAAGCTGGGTATTTTTGTGGTGACTGAAAGGAGACGAAAGCGCGCTGTCTGTGCGGATCATGTGGCTTAAATGTGTTGTTTTGTTTAATCTGAAATTGCTTAGAACTGTCCGGATTGTACGGTTCAGATTTCAACTCGTACTAATAAAATTAGAACGGTCAGCGTTGTCGCCAATCGTTCTAATGGGAGTACTGTAGTCACAGAGGGTTATCTTGAATAGGGCCTATAAGTTATTCTTGATGCTGTCAAACAATTTCTGCACTCCTGCGAAAAATTCTTCTTCGTGTGTATATGCGGCACCGTGGCCGCCAGCTAATTCAAGAAATGTAGCCTGAGGCAGGTAAGGCTTCATGGCCTCTATGGATAATGGCGGTACCTGGGTATCGTATGCGCCGTACTCAATTAGAGTCGGCACGTCGGTGAGGGCGGACAACCGATGATATTCATCCTCCGTAAAGTAGCCGCCGTACGTTGAGAATGCGCTACCAACATCGAGATCACTATCTTCTCCAGGAAGAATAAGACTCGTTTCATGTTCAAGGGTGCCTCTTTCTTTGGCTAATCGTAGAACGATCTCCCTGTCTCGAGCGGCGATGCGGGTCATCTCATCTGCACTAATGGTGGACAACAGAGCTGCGCGCTGCTCGTCTAGAATTTCCTTATTAGCTACAAATGGACCTGGAGCGGCCAGGATATAGCCTCTTACGCCCTCGGGATGAGAATCTGCGTATCTTGCTGCCAGCGGACCGCCGAAAGAGCGGCCGAAGATGACGACTTCGTGACCAGGTATTAGAGCCGATCTAAGCTCGTTTATATCCTGAATAAATCTAGGATAGGTAATTGTAGGGGCTAAGTCAGCATTTTTTTCTGATTGGCCTCCTCCGCGCTGATCGAATGCAAGCAAGGAGCCAAAGGTGTCAGCGTAGGCTGTAGCCTGACCTGTATTTCTAAGGTCGGAAGTACTGCCGCCAGGCCCGCCATGTAGGAAGATTGTCACGATTGAGGTACCGCGATTGTAATACCAGTAATGGATGCGCACTCCGTCGCTGGTATAAAAATCCCCCTCGGAGTCACCCTCGGGCATGCCTATTTCAGGCGCCGATGATACGTCCGTAGTGTCTACCGACCCACTCTGTTGTTTTTGAAAAAATAAAATACCACCAAGGATTGTGGCAAAAAGTGCCAATATAGCAATGACGAATACACTCACTTTTGTTTTTGTCGTCATATCTAGAAAAAAGAGGAACCCGAGCCTGAGCTCGGGTTCAGATCAAGTTCTTGTGGCTGACGTACCCGAGAGTAGTCAGTCTACCAGAAGCAGTCCCAGTCGTCGGTGAACCAGTACGTGAGGCTCGTGATGGTGGTGCCGACCACCTTCACGGTCACGGTGTTGGCGGGGTCGCACCACGCTTCTGCGGTGGCGAACGTGTAGTCCTTGTCGAAGGCCGTGCCCTGGAGGTACCACGTGTCCGACAGGTACGTCGTACCGGCGGAGGTCTTGGAGTCCCAGCTGGGATGCGGGCCGAGCTGGTTGATCCAGCACCCCGACTGCGGGGTCACTTCCGTGATGCCGGTGCCCGACGCGGACAGGCGCAGGGCGCTCGAGCAGCCGCCCGACGTCGCCGGCGGATTGGAGACGTAGTAGTAGTTGGTGCGCATGAGCGCGTTCGGGTCGGCGGTCTCGACATCGGCGGGCTCTGCCACGATGTCGTGGGAACCGTCCTGGCGATCGCCCTCCGCCCCGCAGCCTCCGGAGAAGGCCACGAGGAAGAGCATGTGGGCCAAGACGGCCAAATAACGCAACATTCGTCCTTCCTTCTTCATTTAGCAAAACATGAGCAGGTACTTACAGGCAGCGAATTCTGGCTGTAAATAGTGCCCTCGCCCACTAAAAGAAGGGTCGGATCTTAACATGATTTAAAGTTTTGTCAACTTTTTGCCTTATGTAAGCCATGAATTACTATTTTACGCAGTCTTAAACTACCTAAAACTGTACGGACTGTACGGTGATAATTCGTCCAGTAATGAATAACACTCAAATAAATTGAATTTATCCATTGAAGGTGTAAACTATCCGCACAATCAGCCTAAACCGTCCTCTTGGGCGGCATGGCGTTTAACCCTACGCGAATACTGACGGCTCTCTAGCTGGCATCTATTCGCGTAGGTCGATGCTCCGAAAGGACATCGGGCAATCTTCGAAAGAGGGTTGTCGTCGGTCTGGGGAGCCTTTTGTGTTCTCCAGATCAGAATTAATTCACTAAGCATACGCGAATATGCCCGAAGTGACACAAAAGAAACCCATCTACAAAAAGTGGTGGTTATGGTTACTGATAGGTTTCGTTTTCATTATCATCGTAGCCGCCTCTTCAGGCGATAGCACTACCGACCAGGAGACGCCACAGGCGCGCCAGATCGTCGATGCGCCTCATTTGCTCTCTCTGACCATTGATGAGGTTCGCGAAGAACTGGGAGCGCCAGAGGACGGAGATACGACGGATCCCACAGAGGAGCAGCTACGACTTGGTACGAAGGAATGGACTAACCAGTACACGATAGAGGGTCACGAGATTGTTCTCGACTTCGATGTTAAGTCGCGGGAGGTCACTGGACTGTTTATCTCCGCCGATGAAGCGGACGATAAAGGTACGAGAAACTGGGAGGCATTGCTGCCGCTAATTAATTTAGCTGGTGACACTAGCTACTCAGTGGATCCTGTAGAGGCGTTAAAATATCCAGGCTACTACACCGGAGTAGAGATTTCTGAATAGAATTGGCAGATTAGAAAAGAGGGCAGTTAGCCCTCTTTTGGTTTGCGCGTGCTAAGAGACAAGGAGCGATCCGATTCTTATCGTCATGGCCTGTTCGCTAACATTGTAGTCGTTAGCTAGTTGTTTGATGAGGATTTCCTCGTTGCTCAGATCAGTGTTAATTTTTTCTCTATTTAGGTCTTCCAGGAGAAAATCGCGTGGCATCAATATTTCGGCTGCAAATTGGTTTGCCTGGATTTCTTTTGGATCTATCGCTAGGGCAGAGGATCCGCTCCTAAAATAGACGTAGTTTCTATCGATGTGCATTGGATCGAGTACGTGTAGCAAAAAGTGTCCCAACTCATGCGCCAGGGTAAAGCGTTGCCGCTGTGGAGTGTGGGAGCTATTTAATAGCACCACCGGGTTGCCATCCTTACCCCGTCGTTTAATGAGGCCGGATATTTCATTGTCGGGGATTTCTACGTCCGTACGTACTTCAATTCCAAGTTTGCTGGCAATTGAAAAGATATCGATTGGACCCTTGGTAATTTCTAACTTTTTGAGTAGGAGCTGCGCCATTTTGACGGCTTCTTTTTTTGAGTTTTCGTGGCTCATAGTTTATAGAGAGTCGATCAAATCCTTCATGTCTTCTGTGGGTGAGGGTGAGTTTTGCTCAAGCGAGAAGGTAAAAAAATCAAGAATATTCACGTTGAGACCCTTTGCGAGTGAAGCAAGTTGGTAGGCGCTTACTTGTTGTTTTCCGAGCTCGATATTGGCGAGTGTTGCGCGTGCGATGTCTAAATTTGCAGCCCTTATCAGGGCTTCGAGAGTGAGATTTTGCCCTTGGCGCAATCCTCTGATTTTTTCGCCGAGAGCCCGGTAGAAAGTTTGGCGATCAATCATAGAATTTGAGTATACCAGTTTTTTCCTGTTTGTAAATTGTGGATAGCTTGTCTATTTTAAAAGCTTGAAATGTGCTATGCTTCCCAACGAAAAATCGCCTCTCCCAGCAAGGTTCGGCGATTTTTCCCGAAGACGTCCGAAACTCCACGCTTTTTGCGTAAAGTCGAGAGCCATCTGTGGTCAGATAGTACCACAGCATTAATGACGCTCCGGTGGTGAGTTACTTATCATGTGCAAAACGTAAATTTTTACGGTGTCAATTTTCAGGGACCTTTTTCACTCGCAACGACCAGTTTCAATCCAGTGGCGGGGGTATACCTGATTACAGACGCGCGAGGAAATGTGCTCGATGTAGGTGAGACGGGTGACCTAAAAACCCGAATCGCTTGTCATGAGCGTGAAGCCTGTTGGAATCGGAATTATGGTGTGAGTCTCTGGTTCTACAGCGAAGTTCGGCAGTGGGCTCGTTTGCAGGTTGAGAAAGCTATTCGGGTCGGGGTAAACCCAGTGTGTGGTGTTCGGTAGTGTTTGGTGCCACGGAGCAGTGCTTCTTGCGCTGCTCCGTTCTTCTTAATTTTTTATACGGTTAATCTATGTGGGACGAGATACAACAGCACGGCATCGT
Organism: uncultured Gammaproteobacteria bacterium; assembly: GCA_964644265.1. Taxonomy (GTDB): domain Bacteria; phylum Patescibacteriota; class Patescibacteriia; order UBA9934; family UBA9934; genus JAGORL01. The sequence goes on along the minus strand of CAZXUX010000017.1, from coordinate 5,493 downwards.
CGGTTATAAGAAAGATCCAACAGGTAACTTCATAACAACTATTCCGGAGGGCGCTGCGTCATTGGCTGCGTGGAGGTTGATGAAGATGGCCTGGTGGATCAATGATGAGTTCGTACGGGACGCGGCCGCACACCCCGAAGTTTTTTTCTAACCTCCAACAAAACCAGCAGGCAGAGGATTTTATTACCCGCAATACCTCTCGAACGATCTCCTACGTTAACCACGTCTGTGCGCTTGAGGACATCTTGAGACGCCTGTACGACGAAACTATTCGTGCTCTACAGGGTCTAGATGCGTCGATCGTTGTTGATCAGGCGGCTCTTGATGCCAGGAAGAAAGAGATGGATGACTGCTTCACATTTCGGAACAAAGTGTCAGCCCACACAGCATACGGCGTGCCGAGACCCAAGGATAATGCCGCCATGGAGCTTCACTCGTTGGTTGCCCTGCTCTCATCGTCATTCGATACCAGCCGCAGTGCGGACAGCTTTGCGCTAGGACTTTCCTCGGTTCAGCTCGCGGGGCAAAGTCCATCAACTACGTTGCCTTGCATCGGTTTAAAAGCCCTGCATCCCGCCATGGTTAAGCACGTTGAACAATGGACCAAGATGCTTACCGAGCCTTGCGCGGCCGTCCGCAAAAATTTGCCACAGGTCGTTAATGGGTTTGAGTATCAAGCCAGCTAATCATCTCTTATTTGCCTCTCCTCAGGTTCACGCCCCTCTGGGGAGAGGAGATGGGTTTGCCTGCACTGCCTCGGCGGCCGAGGGTGACTTGGGTTCCGTCGCTGGAAGTCACTGTACTTGCTGGCTTCTTGCTAGGCTTGCTCGCCATCGTCGGTAAATTCTGTGCGACATCGGTCAGGTTGTCTTTTTTCATAGGGTAGATGGCTATTGCTTGGCTGTATTCTACGATTTTTTAGTAGGTCACAGCAAATTTTTGAGCTGAATGCTCCTCCTTGAGGAAGCGAGAAACCTCGCCGTTCCAAGAAATGATCAAAGGCATCAATTTGTTAGCCTTTCTGGAAGAGTTCAAGGCGACCCGTCTTGAGGTCACCAAAAGCGACTTTCTGTAATGGAGAGTCGTTTTTGTTTGACTTTGGGCTAATTTTAAGATAGTTTGTTGCTACTGTTGGCGGGGGTAGCTTGAAGAAATACAAGTCGTTGTTTGTGGCTTTGGTTGCCATCAATGTGGCCATCATCGCTCACGAGCTCGGTCATGCGGCGGCCATGGTGGCTTGCGGTATCGAGGTCGGCAAGATCAGCTTGGGTCTTGGTCCAAGCTTGTTCTCCTGGCAGATCGGGAATACCGCCTGGGCTATCGGTCCGTTGCCCCTGGGGGGGTTTACTGCACCACGTGACCCGCAGCAGGCGCTGCAGGCACCGCTGTGGAGCAGGGAACTGGTGGGGCTGAGCGGCATTGCTGTGAATGCTTGCCTGGCCTGGGTGAGTCTTGCGGTGCTGCGGCGACACGTGGATCCGGGGATCAAGGAGCAGTTGGTCTTTTTCGAATCCCGTCCTTGGAGTTGGCCGGTGGTGCGGGAAGGGCTGGCAGTACTTGTGAGGATCGTGTTGACCCCGTACCAATTCTTTCGCTGCCTGTTCACCGAAGGGCCGAGGGGTTTAGCGAGGCAGATTAACGGTCCGGCAGCGGTCGTTCAGGATCTGCAACGCCTTTACAGCGATCGGCAAAGCCGCGTGCGCCTGAGCTACAAAAGTGGCGGCATGGACAAGTGCCTCAAGACGCCACCTGCCTGGGCACGAGTCCTGAACGGCTTCTTGTGGGTGAATCTTGGCTTCGCCGGGCTCAACGGACTGCCGTTTTTGCCCCTTGATGGTGGCCAAATGGTGCAAAGAGCTGTTGCGTTCTGTCACCCGTTGGCCGGGACTGCGTTCGAGGCGCTTTCGCTAGTGGTCGCCAGTGTGCTGATTGCTCTGGTGGTCGTGCATAAGATCGTACCCGATCATCGTCCGGAGGTGACTGATCTCCCGCCGCCTTCGGCGTCGCCTCCCAAGCGTAATTTGTAGAGTCCTGACCGTCCGGTTGGGATTTTTTGTTTTACAAGTGCAAAAAAATACGCACTCGTTTGCCGTGCCTTAGGAGGCGGCGGAGTCGAGTGCGGTGAGGTGTCATTGCTGACTGACGATGGAACGAGGTACCGCGCAGCAGCCATCAACCATGGTCATGGTGACGTCGCAGACCAGGGGATTCGGACAGACGGCGGAGTGCGGGCCGTGCAGATCCAGCCATTGCCCGCTCGGCGTCTGAACCATCAGGGATTGAGTACCCATCTGGTCTTTGGTGAAGACGAAGCAGCTGTTTCTCCAGCTCACGATGACGTCGCCGGCGCGCGGCACCGTCAGGGCGATCGGGTTGGCTACCTGGTAGCCGTCCGGGAACTCCTCGGCCGGGAAGCAGACCGTGGAGTCAGCCGTGGCGTAGGCGTCTACGATCAGGTAGAACGCCGCCGCACCGACGACGAAGATCGACAGTCGGGTGGCCGAAGGCAGGTGCTGCTCGTGGGTTTTCTTCATTTTTCCCCCTCCACAATAACGATGGCCCCCGTGTCCCAACCGAGTGCGCTGAACATGCCGATGGGCATGCCGATGGCCAGGACGAAGACGAAGATCAGTACCCGGATCAGCGCTTCGCCCAGTGCTTCGTGAAGCGTGTATTTTCCGAATCCGTAGTGATGACGCTGCTTGTTCATGGCACCCCCGGTGAAAGAACGACTAACCGGATAGTATGCGCTTTTTGGGGTGTTTGTCAATATTGGCTAGTAGCCTGTAGCGTAAAGCGTGAAGCAGCTTATTCTGGTCACTGGTTACAATTCGCGCAGGCTTAACGCTTTACGCTACGAGCTACCGGCTATACGGAAATCAAAATGTAAACCTCCCTGTAATCGTTCCCCAGTTCAGGTTTTTGAAAAAGGCTCCTACGTAATCAGCTTTTT
>CAZXUX010000017.1:0-2440 GCA_964644265.1 uncultured Gammaproteobacteria bacterium | reverse complement strand
GTAATCGTTCCCCAGTTCAGGTTTTTGAAAAAGGCTCCTACGTAATCAGCTTTTTGGGCTGGCAAGTAGTCCACCATGAAGGCGTGTTCCCACATATCCATGGCGAGAATTATTGGCAAGCCACCCAAGTGACCAATTTCGTGATCGCTCACCCAAACATTGTGAAAGCATTGAGCTTTAGGATCGTAAGTCAAAAGCACCCAACCGATGCCGCGCATGGCGCCAATGGCTTTAAATTCGTTTAGCCAATTGTCGAACGAGCCGTATTGCTCGGCCAGCGCTTCAGCGAGAGAGCCGCTTGGTTGCCCATCGCCACCTAGAGCTTCAAAGTACAGCTCGTGCAGACGCATACCATTGAACTCAAAACCAAAGCGACGCTTGAGCTCAGACAGCGCCAGAGAGTTTTTTTCTGAGTCTTGCATATACTCAGTCAGCTTCTCTTGCAAAGAGTTTACGTTTTTAACGTAACCCGCATAAAGCTTTAGGTGGACTTCGATTTGCTTATCCGATAGGCCGTCAAGAGAGGGGAGATTAAATTTCTGTTCGCTGTATTGCATAGAAGAGGTTAAGGAGGTTAATCGGCTTCGCCTCGGTTAAATTGGTTATGGTGATGTTTGCAGGTTGCCAGAATGATGTTTTTTAGTTTAGCATAAGGAGTATTGGATAACCATTTTGACCAATTAACCGTTCGCAAAATGTGCGCGTACTCGCAATTGAAACTAGCTGTGACGAGACTGCCGTGGCGGTCGTCTCTGGGCATGAGAACGAGATCAAACTCGAGCAATCTTATGTTAGATCGCAGGTAGACATCCACGAAGCTTTTGGCGGGGTAGTACCGGAAGTAGCCGCACGCGAGCATCTTGAGCATATCCTGTCGATGTTGCATCGGGCGGTTAAATTTAATGGCGAAGGCATTGATGCTGTTGCTGTTACGGCCGGTCCGGGGCTGGCACCTGCGCTACGCGTGGGTGTAGAAACCGCTAAGGCTCTCGCTTGGGCTTGGAAGAAGCCACTAGTTCCAGTGTGTCACCTTGAAGGACATATTTACGCGACTTGGCTTAATCAAATTAAAAATAAAAAATTAAAAATTAAAGATGAAAACGAGAGCGCTATCTTGTTTCCAGTGCTCGCGTTAATTGTGTCCGGAGGGCATACGGAGCTTGTACTCATGAAAGACCATGGTGTGTACGAGAGATTGGGGGAGACGATCGATGACGCGGCGGGGGAGGCATTCGATAAAGTCGCGAAGATGTTAGGTCTTGGCTACCCTGGGGGACCCAAAGTTGCTCAGTTGGCGGCGAGTGGAAACGCGCAATCATTTGATTTTCCGCGAGCATTGTTGAATCGTCCTCTTTCCGCCAAAGGCGGACCAGCCTCTGGCTGGGAGTTCAGTTTTGCGGGCTTGAAGACTTCGGTGCTTTATACTTTGCGCAAGAACGAAGAGTTGCTGAAAGATGAAATTTTTAAGGCGAATATTGCCGCCTCGTTTCAAGAGGCAGTTGTAGATGTTTTGGTAAAGAAGACGATGAAGGCAGCGGAGAAGTACAAGCCCACTTCGATTGTTTTAGCTGGTGGAGTCGCGGCTAACTTAGCGCTTCGAGATCGCCTCAAACAGACTTGCGAGCAGGCAGGTATTCCGCTTCACGTACCAGAGTTTCAATTCTCAATGGATAACGCGGCCATGATTGGTGTGGCCGGTTACTTTAGAGCTCTGCGTGGAGTCTCTGTTGATCCGTTGACTCTCGTCGCCGATCCAAACATGGATATCGTTTAGACGTAACCGCTTTAACCACCTCAACCTCCTCAATCCCGTCTATGCAGCTTGTCACCCATTCAGCCGAAGAAACCCAGCAGGTAGCCAAAGATTTTGCGGCCACGTTAAAAGGCGGGGAAGTGATTTCGCTTATTGGTGACCTCGGCGCCGGTAAAACGACGTTTACTCGTGGCCTAGTTGAGGCCCTCGGCGGCACTGTCCGCGTAAAATCGCCTACTTTCACGGTAATGAATGAATACCCAGTAAACGCTGGTTCCATCAAGCGCGTCGTTCATATCGATTTTTATCGCTTTGAGGGGGCTGAGGAGCTTCCGGCCTTGTCCCTAGAAGACGAACGCCGGCCAGATACGGTAATCCTTGCCGAGTGGCCGAATGTTTTTTCAGAAGCCACCTGGAGGGACGATTATATGGTTAAAATTGTACATGTGGAACCCGAAACGAGAGAGATCGTGATTCAAAAAAAACTATAAAATATCCTCTATTTGTTGACAAAAAGTTTATTTTAGGCTATAATAGTTACCCGCATAGGAGTCTTGATGCTAATTAACAAAATCGTGGTGTTGCAGGGTGAAGACAGGAAAGTGTTTACCTTGGATGACGACGGGTCGCACGGTCAATTTGTTCGTTCCGTGGCTGAAAAAGTCGCGAGGAATACCGATCCAATTC
>CAZXUX010000016.1:0-19372 GCA_964644265.1 uncultured Gammaproteobacteria bacterium | reverse complement strand
CGCGACCCAGATGTGGTGCGACAAGAGTTGAATCAGCAAGAGCTTGATCTAAGACTTGAATACGCTAAATTTAGTGCCGCCTTTCCGTCAGAAATTCGGGGATTACTACCGGATTTTGAAGAGCTTCCAGATTTAACATACCTACCAGAAATAGAAGGCAAAGAGGTGTGGGAGCGCCAATCCGCCGACCAAAGCGAGCCAAAATACGCCCAACTAATTGAGGTGTTGCCGTCATCAGAGGATGATCGTCGGGTCCTAAGCAGGTTGCAATCATTCGTTATCGCGGCAGACGATTTGCGGGATGCCTCTCGGGCTGTGGAACAAGGCAATATTTAGTAAAAAAAGCATCGCTTGACAGCTCTAATTAGCAGTCTATAATTAAGACTGCTAGATTTTTTTAACACTGTGAACCCTAGACAAACCCAAATTTTACGGCTCATTATTGACGAATACGTCAAAACGGCTGAGCCGGTCAGCTCTAAGCAGCTGTGTGAGCGTTATAACCTGGCCTGTTCATCGGCGACTGTGCGCAACGACATGGCCGTGCTTGAAGAGCTCGGGTACATCGCTCAGCCGCATACTTCTGCCGGTCGCGTGCCTACAGAGAAGGCTTATCGCTTTTACATTCAAGAACAACGGGCTCCAGCGGCTCGCGCTCCCGTGCATATTCACATTACCATTCGCAAGGCGCAGCCAGTGGCCATGACCGCAGAAGAGCGCCTAACGCACGTGGGCTCAGCCCTGGCCCAAGCGGCAGACGAGGCAGTCATGCTCGCCACCAGTCGCCCTTGGAGCACAACCGTGGGCGTGGCCAACTTGCTGCGCAAGCCGGAATTTGGTAGCCAAGAGGCCATCCGTGACTTGGCCAGCACGCTAGAGCGCTTCGACGTGGCTTATCAGGACTTACTGCAAAGAGCTCCAGACAACGTCACGGTGCTGCTCGGCGACGAAAGTCCGTTTGGCGAAGGTATCTCATCAATCGTGGTTCGTTTGCGACTGCCAAATAATGTTCGCGGCGTTATGGGTCTGGTTGGGCCGCTACGCATGGATTATTTAAAAAACATGGCACTCATTAATAAGGCCAAGAGAATGCTTGAACAAACTCCGGTATGACGAATGACGATAAACAAGAATCGGGATTCGGGAGTCGGGATTCGGGAGTCGGGGGCTCGCAAAATGACTCGACAACCGACAACCGACAACCGACAACCGCTGACAGCGAAGCTAAATGCACCGAGTATCTCGAAGGCTGGAAGAGGGCAAGAGCCGACTATGAGAATTTGTTAAAGAACCAGGCTCAGCTCCGTGAAGAAGATCGTCGACGTTTGCGCATTCAGCTCGCCGAAGAATTGTTGCCTGTTATAGACAACTTCGGCTACGTTACGCAACACCTGCCAGACGTTAGTGGCTGTGATGCGGATTTTCAAAAGAAATTTGCTACTTGGTCAGCTGGCATCGGTCACATTGATCGGCAATTTACAGAAGCCCTTAAAGCGCTTGGCGTGGAAGCCATCGAAGCGCTTAACAAGCCTTTTGATCCCAACCTGCATGAGGCAAGCGGTACAAGGCGTGAGGAGGAAAAGGGGGAAGGAATAGTGCTTGAAGAGAAGGTTAAAGGCTGGAGGCTAGGAGATGTCGTTCTTCGTCCAGCCAAAGTCATCGTCAGCGAGTGATCTAAGTAACCTCATCCGCGAGCCCACCTCGACCCTGAACGACAGTGAAGGGGAGAGGTTAGGTCCCAAGGCAATCCGGATTTGCAGATAAAACTAATTTCTCACCTTCGTTCGAAATGGACAAAATATGCCCACTGCATCTGACATCATTCGTAGCCTTAAGTCACTCAAGAGCACCTTGAACTCGTCCTACGACTCCAGTGTCGATAGCGATCTCGCGGAGAAGTTTAACGAACTGCTCGACACCGCCGAGAAGATTCTCGGTAAAGACTTCGATCGTTACGCTATTCGCGACATTGACCAGCAAACCTGGAATGTAAAAACAGCTGGAGGCGCCCTCGACGCTGCGCTTACCGGCTCACGCGGCGGCGGTTACCCCAAACAAAAATTACTTACTGCAATTAACGGGTTACTTTCCGAACTTGAATAAATCATATGGCAAAAATACTTGGAATCGATTTGGGTACAACTAACTCTTGCATGGCCGTGATGGAAGGCGGTCAGCCGAAGGTGATTGAAAACAAAGAGGGCATGCGCACTACGCCGTCGATTGTGGCGGTGACTAAGTCTGGCGAGCGCGTGGTTGGTGTGCCAGCCAAGCGTCAGGCCGTGACCAACCCAAAGAACACTTTGTATTCGATTAAGCGTCTTATTGGTCGCCGTTTTCAAGACGAGGAAGTGCAGCGAGACATTAAGCTAATGCCATTCGACATTGTTAAGCGTGGTGAAGGCGTGGCTATTAAGCTCGGCGACAAAGAATCTTCGCCACAGGAAATTTCAGCCATGGTGCTGCAAAAGCTTAAGGCCGATGCCGAAGAAAAACTGGGCGAGAAGATTACCGAAGCAGTTATTACCGTTCCGGCGTATTTTGATGACGCACAACGTCAGGCAACCAAGGACGCGGGTGAAATTGCGGGCCTTAAGGTGCTTCGTATCATCAACGAGCCAACGGCAGCTGCACTGGCTTACGGTTTCGATAAAAAAGTTGGTCAAAAAATTGTCGTTTACGATTTGGGTGGCGGTACCTTCGACGTTTCTGTGCTCGATGTTTCAGAAGGCACGGTTGAAGTGCTGGCAACTAATGGCGATACGCACTTGGGTGGCGACGACTTCGATCACCTGATCATGCGCTGGATCTTGGACGAATTCAAAAAGCTTGAAGGCGTTGATATTTCTGGTGACGCTTTGGCTATGCAGCGCATTAAAGACGCCGCAGAACGCGCCAAAATTGAGTTATCGACGGCGCAAGAAACCGAAATCAACCAGCCGTTTATTACTTCTGGCGCCGAAGGACCAAAGCACTTGGTGCTTAAGCTTTCTCGGGCCAAGCTTGAGGAGCTGGTTACCCCGTTGCTAGAGAAAACTTTTGGTCCAGTCAAGCAGGCCTTGGCGGATGCTAAGTTGTCGATTGGTGATGTGGCCGAAGTGGTTATGGTTGGTGGTATGACCCGCATGCCACTCGTCTTGAAGAAAGTCGAAGAGCATCTTGGTAAAAAGCCAAACATTACTGTAAACCCAGACGAAGTCGTTGCCATTGGTGCCGCCGTTCAAGCCGGTGTGCTGCAGGGTGACGTGAAGGACGTGCTCTTGCTCGACGTGACCCCGTTGTCACTCGGTCTTGAGACTTTGGGCGGTGTATTCACCAAGCTCATCGATCGTAATACGACAATCCCAACTTCTAAATCACAGGTCTTTTCAACTGCTGCCGATAATCAGCCAGCCGTAACTATTCGCGTGGCTCAGGGTGAGCGTCCAATGTTCAACGACAATAAATTGCTCGGTCAGTTTGACTTGGCCGGAATTCCTCCCGCCCCTCGTGGCGTGCCGCAGATCGAAGTAAAATTCGACATCGACGCTAACGGTATTTTGCACGTTTCAGCTACCGACAAGGCTTCTAACAAGTCGCAAACCATCACTATTACCTCGTCTTCTGGTTTGTCTAAGGACGAAATTGAGAAGATGAAACAGGACGCCGAGGCTCATGCCGAAGAAGATAAAAAGAAGCAAGAACTCATAGAAGTGCGTAATATTGCTGATTCTACGGTATATACTGTTGAAAAGATGCTTGCGGATTATAAAGACAAAGTGTCTGATGATGAGCGTAAGACGCTTACCGAAGGCATGGAGGCCGTAAAGAAGGTTAAGGACGGCGAAGATCTTGAAGCTATCAAGAACGCCACCGAAGCCCTTAACAAATCCGCCCAGACCATTGGTACCCGTTTGTACCAGCAACAGCCTCAGGGCAACGACGCCGAAGCCAAGCAGGCGGAAGAGGTTAAGCCCGAAGCCAAGGATGCTGATTTCACCGATAAACCAAGCGAATAACTCAAGCTCAGGTATTAGGTTTTAGGTCTTAGGTTGTTAGGGCGCATAAAGCTAAATAAAACCCTAACCGGCTAATACCTAACACCTAATACCTCTGCGTAAAAGCGCACAGTAATATGTCACTCCTCAGCAAACTCATGGGCCTGTTCGGGAAAAAGTCAGAAGCTATGGACGAGTGTTGTAACCACGATCATGGTCATGATGAGCACGGTCACGAAGGTCACGATCACGGTGCGGAAGAAGGCGGTGAACAATGCGACTGCTGCGCCACTGGCGAAGCTTGCGATTGCGGCGACGGCACCTGCTGTAAGTAAGTAGTAACTAAGATTAAAGAGGAAAGTATTAAAGATTAAAGTCGAACGCGAGTCGTTTAATGGCTACTTTAATCTTTTTGCTTTAATACTTTAATCTCATAAGTCATGCAAAAGGACTACTATAAAATCCTCAATGTTTCGCGTTCTGCAAATCAGGACGAGATTAAGCGTGCCTTTCGCAAATTAGCGCACGAACATCACCCAGACAAAGGTGGCGACGAGGCTAAGTTTAAAGAAATCAATGAGGCCTACCAGGTGTTATCCGATACCGACAAGCGCAGTCGCTACGATCAGTTCGGTTCAGCCGAAGGCCCTGCTGGGTTCGGCGGTGGCCAGGGTTTTGGTGGCGGGGGATTCGAAGGCGTAGACCTGGGCGACATTTTTGGTTCGTTTTTTGGTGGTGGCAGCCAAAGACAAAATCGCGGTTCAGATATTGAAACCAACGTTCGTTTGACCTTCAAAGAAGCAATTTTTGGCGTGACCAAAGAGTTTTCGCTCTATCGTTCAACCAGCTGCGCTCGTTGTGGTGGTAATGGTGCCGAGCCCGGTACTAAGCTCAAAACTTGTTCGCCGTGTGGCGGCCGCGGCGTAGTAACAAAGATGCAGCGCACCATGCTTGGCAATATGCAAGTACGGGCCACGAGCGACACCTGCCAAGGTCGGGGTGAGATGCCCGAAAAAGTTTGCAGCACCTGTAATGGACAGGGCGTGGTTCGCGGCACTAACACAGTGCGCGTAGACATTCCGGCGGGGGTAGATAACGGCGCCACGGTACGCGTACGAGGCGAGGGCGAAGACCCTGGTGTTGGCGGCACAGCCGGTGATTTGTTTATTCATCTGCAAGTAACGCCAGACCCCCGATTTACCCGCCAAGGGACAACGTTATTTTCAACAAAAAAAATTGGTTTCACCCAAGCCGTTCTTGGTGACTCGGTAACAGTAGAAACCGTCGACGGTCCGGTAAGCATGAAAGTTCCGCCCGGCACTCAAAGCGGGGAAGAGTTGCGCTTGCGCGGCAAGGGCGTGCCCTCTGGCCGCGGTCGCGGCGATCAGGTGGTGCGCATTCAAGTAGTCACCCCAAGCAAACTCGACAAAAAAACCCGCCAAACGATCGAGGAACTTAATTTGCGAGAGGACTAGCGAGCGGTAAGCCCGTGGTCGGGTCCCGCTGACCTCAGGTCAAGTCCGGAGACGTGGCTCGGTGATCCGCATACAGGTAGACCCCGCCGTTCGCGAACAGCGGGGTAGACACCCACCGAGACACGGGCGACGGATTGACCTGATAGGTGTTGTCCCCCAAGGGACTCGGGAACCACGGCAAACGTAGTGGGCTTTCTTTTTGGGTACTTTTTCTTTGCAGTAAAGAAAAAGTACCTGGGGGCTGGGGCGAAGCCCCACTAAAGTAAACTGAGATAGATGACTAAGGAGCGGTATACTAGAGCAGTATGCCCCAGCTGGAACAGCTCTGGTCTTCAATTAGCGGATTGATCGTGGTCGATGCGCTAGTTGTGGCCGCTATTTTTGGCGGCGTAATGCTCTATACATTTACAATTGGCAACCAACGATTGCTAACGGCCTATTTTGCGGTTGGGGCAGCTGGTCTGCTGACACTATTGTTACCGAGCTTGGCTCAGGTGCCGTATTTATCTACTTGGTTTGAGTATCAACGCGACCTACTGCTTTTTATAGTTAGCATAGTCGTGTTTTTGATTATCTTGTGGCAAAACAGATTTTTTGACCCCTACATTGTGCCTTCTGGGATTGAGAAAATTTTCTTTGCCCTGGGTTTGGCTGGTTGGATAATTGTTATTTTGGGCGCCCTTGTGCCGCACGAAATGCTGGGCGTTAGTGCGCCAGTGCAGACGTACTTCTTTTCTTGGGCCGCTACCCTAGGTTGGTTATTGGCTCCCCTCGGCTTCTTCTTGATTTTCAGAGGTCGGGTATAAACTTGCAAAATTAAAGGATTTTAGCTACTCTGCGCCGTCGGCTACGCTTTGTAGTTCCGACACCATCCGGAGGTTCCATGCACGTATTCAGTGAGGGGTCGCTTCCTGCGGCCAATCGCGACGACTGTTTCGCGGCCTTGCTGCGGACCAACGCAGGCTTCCTGCTCACGGTCGGCAGGGTGGGGTACCATCACATGGGCAACCTCGGCCCCCAACGCGCGTCCATCAACCCGCCCACCGACCTGGTGTTCCTGCGACAGCACGAACGGGCCGAATGCATCGTCGCGCTGCTCAACGAGCGTGGGGTCGGCAATCGAACCGTCGATTGCCAGTACCTCGCCCTGTTCGACGCCAACCAGTCGCGGGCGGCTTGGCGGGGGATCTGCAACTTCGCGTCGCGCAGTCCTGACGTCGAGGATCTGACCAGCGCCATCGTGGCGCCGTTGTCAGCCAGCCGGTGGGGCGGCGACCCGTTCGCGATCGTCGGCGGTCGAGCGCGTGTGCGGATCGGGCTGGAGCTCCGCGATCGGTTCGACGAGATGCAGAGCCAGTTCGGCATCGTCGGCCTGACCGTCGGCCGATTGTCTCAGGGCGACACGGTTGGCCAAGTTCGTTTGGCCATCGAAGGCTGGATCAACGATGGACAGGCAGACGGCCTGATGCTCAAGAACCAGAAAGACGCCGTGCTCCAGATGCAGTACGGCGACGGCACCGGCTACCACGGCGCCGACTGCACGTATCAGCTGCTCTAGTCGGCCTCAGCCCCACGATCTTGGTTACGCCAAGTCACGTGGGGTTTTTTGTTAACTTTACTTTCAACAAGTCATTTACTAAAGTATTTTGTCGGTTAAAACAACCCCGACATCACAGGAGTAGCGATGACCAATATCATCGAGGAATCTCGGCCGGGCGACTATTTCGTAGCTTTGCTGGGAGTCGGCGACCGCGTCATGGTCTTGGGGCAGATCGCTGATCTTCAAAGCTACAACTTGACGCCTGTCAGCAACAAGGTTTGCGATTCGCTTAATTTGCGTTCGCTGCGAGCGACTGGCGGTGTCATTACGCCCCAGGTCCGGTCCCGCGATGGCAGTCAACTCGATGCGTCCTGCCAGTACTTCGCTGCCTTCGACAGGGCCGAGGCGGCAGCTGCCTGGCAATCCTTCCGCGCTCAAGCCGACCAGGATTTGAACCAAGGTTTGCTGACCTCTCTTGACCAGGTACTGCCGCGCATCACCAACCCCTTCGAGTTGTTTGGGCGGTCGGTGGAGGTCAGTCTCGAGCTCGACAAGGCCAAAACCAGCCTGACCATCATCGGTCTAACGGTCAGGCCGCCTTGCGGTGGCGACCACGCCGTCCGCCTGGTCGTACAGGGCGACATTCGTGGCGAAGTCGTCAAGGCCATTGTGCCTAGCGTACGACAAGCGGCTACCAGGTCATTTCGTCTCGAAACGGAGAATCCCCAGGGTCGCTTTAATGGCGCCGTTCACGGCACTTGGCGGCTTGTCTAGGCTCGCCTCGCAACACCTCTGGCCCAGGAGTTCGCGAGGTCATTTTTTTGTGATTTACCCGCAGCTGCCAGGTTTACTTGAGGCAGTAACGGTTTGTGCGCTAAGGTGTTATGACAACAACGGCTATGGCTCAATCAACTAAGAACTTTGCCAAATTCTACGATCAGCACTTCGATGCCGTGTATCGTTTTGTCTATTTTCGTGTTTCACAAAACAGAGCCGTGGCCGAAGACTTAACGGCAGACATTTTTATCTCTGCCCTAGAAGCCTTCCAACGGTTTAACCCGGACCTGGGCGCCAAGGCCTGGATTATGACCATCGCCCGCAACAAGGTCATTAATTACTGGCGTGACAAAAAAGACGCAGTCGATATCGACGACCTAGCTTTTAGCCTGGAGGGTGACAGTGGTCAGGCCAGCGTCGAATTGGCCGACGATCTCAGGCATTTAACCAATGCCCTACATAAGCTCAGGCCACAGGAAAGAAATCTTATAGAGCAAAGATATCTGCTAGGATACCGTTATTCAGAAGTTGCCATCGAACTGCAAAAAACCGTTGGAGCCGTCAGAGTAGAAACCCATCGCGCTATAAAAAAACTAAAAGCCCTACTTAAGTACTAACTATATGTTCCCTGGTTCGCCGCTACGTAAATTAAAGCGTGCTAGCGCCCCGGCGCCCGCCTATCGCGACGCTCTGCGATCGCAGCTTTCGGGTAACGCCAGTCGGGCGCCAAGAATGTTTTTGCGGTCGGCCATGGCCTTTGCGGCAATGGTTTTGTTTGCGGTTTTTGGCTTGGGGAGCTACGCCTATGCTTCGCCAGCCATCGCCGAAGGCTCGACTCTTTACAACATGAAACTGAGCTTGGAACGGATCGAGGCAAATTTTCATACTTCAGAACAAGCAGCGGTCAAATTCCGTAGCAAGATTTTACGTCGACGCGTCAGGGAGGCTGTTTACAGGCACGAGCACGGCGCCGCGGCCGAACAGCGAGACTATTCGCCGATCGCCAACGAACTAGACGCCACCGCAGATGCTCTAGAGGTCGAAAAGATCGATCCAGTACTACGCACCGAGCTACGCACGGAGGTACGGGCAGCAATTGAAGACTTTAAGATAAAAGTATCAACCGACCCGGCTGACGACGAACAGCAAAAGCAAATTTTAGACCGCATAGACCGCAGGTTGGACGGCCTATCCCCATAAGGTTGACCGTCGAGCCTATTTTTGATAGATAATCAAGTCGTTCTTTCATCCCCACAACCCCCCCAAAAAAACCGAGGTGTTCAATGAAGTACCCGTACTTCGTGGATATCCATTTCGACGAGCATCGTCGTTTGCTGGAGCGGCAAGGGCACGTTGCCCGTACCGACGCCCGACGCGACGCTTCCGCCTGGGGCGACCTCGGGTACCACCTGAGGGTTTGCCACGATGCACTTGCATACGACGGCTCGTGGCAACAGATCACTGAGTGTTTGCGGCCTTTGGCTGCCTTGGCCGCCAGCATGGCCTGCCTGTTTCTGACCACGCTACTGGCGGTTAACTGCGCGGCTGGCGCGTTGTCCGTTTTGCCGACTTTGCCAATCGCCGCAATCGCGGCCTGGCAGGGCAAGCGAATGTTCTGGGAAGGTTGGCTCGGTTGGCTCCACTTCGCCGCAAACGCTGGCGAAAGCGAGCAGATCATCGCTGACGCCAGGGCTGGTTTCTACGCCCGTTTGTGGGCAGACGTTCAGGCTTGGAACAGGGACGTTCCCGGTCTAAATGCTTTGGTGAAGGTCGCCGAGCAAAACCCGGACATGCCCAAGAGGTCGCCGGTCGCGGCCGCCCAGATCAGGCGCAAGATGGCCAAGGCCAACGAGCGTTGGCGGGAACTTCGGCAGCGACTCGAGTTGGCGCAGTTCATGCTCAGGATGGGCGGAGAGCTCGGCAACTACGCGGAGCAGCCGGATCTGGATAATGTCCTGTCGCTGGCTGACGTCGGTAGGCAGCCTCTCGTCAGCGCCAGGCGAAACTACGAAACGCTGTGGCAGGCCGTGCTGCAGTTTGTCGACAAGTTGCGCTAGCCTCGCTACGCCTAACGGTTAGCGAGGAATTTTTATTTCAGTTTGATTTCTTGCCTGTTCGTTGTACCCTATCAGCACTATGCGAGACATCCGCCTTTACAACACCCTTGGTCGCACCCTGATCAATCTTCAGCCCCTTCAGGCCGGTAAGGTTGGCCTTTATGTCTGCGGACCAACCGTCTACGACCGAGCTTCTATTGGAAATTTTCGAGCCTATATTTTTGCGGATGTTTTGCGCCGCATGCTCGAGGCCAACGGTTTACAAGTAACCCACGTAATGAATATTACCGATGTTGGTCACCTGACCGACGACGCTTCTGAGGGCGAAGATAAAATGGAAGTGGCTTCGCGTAAGCGTCAAAAAACCGCTTGGGAGGTAGCCGAAGAATACACCCGGCTTTTTATTAATGACATGAAGCGCTTGAACCTAGAGTCGCCACAGGTCATGCCACGGGCCACTGATCACATCGCCGAGCAGATCGAAATGATTAAGGCCATGGAAGAGCGAGGCTTTGTTTATTTAACTTCTGACGGTGTTTATTTCGACACCGCAAAATTACCCGACTACGGAAAGCTATCAGGTCAAAAAACCGAAGACAAAGCCGAGGGCGCTCGTGTTGGTGTTAATAAAGAAAAGCGCAACCCAGCTGACTTTGCTCTGTGGAAGTTCTCGCCTAACGACGGCGTTCGCCATATGGAATGGGACTCTCCTTGGGGCAAGGGTTTCCCGGGCTGGCACATTGAATGTTCAGCCATGAGCGAAAAATATCTTGGCGTGCCGTTCGATATTCACACGGGCGGTATCGATCATATTGCAGTGCACCACGAAAACGAGATTGCCCAAACACAAGCGGCACGCGGCGTACCGGAAGCAAACATCTGGATGCACAACGAATTTTTACTCATCGACGGTGGCAAAATGAGCAAATCGCTCGGCAACACTTACTCGCTTGATGACCTGGAAGCCAAAAACATCTCGCCGTTAGCTTTTCGTTACTTTGTGCTGGGCGCGCACTACCGTACGCAGCTTAACTTTACTTGGGCAGCCGTAGCCGGCGCGCAAAATGCGCTTAATAAACTCATTGACGTTTGTCGCGATCTTCCAGCGCCAACGGAGGCCGACCCCAAGCTTGTGCAGCAATTTCTAGATCGGGTAAGCGATGACCTAGATACGGCTGGCGGCTTGGCACAACTATGGAGCGTGGTGAACGACAGCGCTCTTGACGGCGCTGCAAAGGCAGCAACCATCATCGCCTTCGACAAAGTCCTCGGACTCGCGCTTGAAGACGTAGTAAATCGGCCGCTCAAGATTCCGGCCGAAGTTCAGGCTCTGCTTGAAGAGCGTGAAGCGGCTAGGGCAACCGGCAACTGGACACGTTCCGACGAACTACGCGACGCAATTGCCGCCCTGGGCTTTAGCGTTGAAGACACCGCAACGGGCCAGCGGCTACGCCAGAGCCACAATCAAGTGGTATAGTCATAACATCAACCCTCAATCACGGAGTTACCGATGGCTCCGCGAATTGCGGATAAGATGCGTGACTTAACGCCTGGCGAAATCCAGGTCACGGCCTATCACGAAGCTGGCCACGCGGTGGTGGGGCTGGTGCTGATTCCCGGTTTGGTTCGAGACGTAAGCATTAACGAACGGGTGCTATGTGTCTCGAACGGAAACAAACGCGACCAGCGTAACTACCTCGGACAAATGCGGTTCCTTGCGTACTCGACCTCCGACAGTAACATCGAGCGACTTGGCATTTGCTACACGGCCGGCAAACTTGGTGAGCTCATTGGCTTGGGCGCTGCCGAGGCTCAAGCTGACCGGTTCGACAGCGAGTTCCTGTTTCTACTCGCGGCCAACCACACCAGGCTGAGCCCGCTTTACGTGGACAGCCAAAAATACGTTACCGCCTGGCTAGAGTTTCATCGCGTCGCCGAGTCCTGGGCGAGGGTCATTCTGCAGACGGAGGCTAGGCTGTTTCGCGAACTGGCTTCGGAGTTGCGACACATCAAGCAGCTCAATCGCGAGCGTCTGCTAGCGCTACTTCACAAGTTCGGCACGGGTCAGCTCTACAACCCCGTTCTCTTTGCCAGTTAAGGCCAAGAGCACGGGCGTTTTTTATGCTAAAATGTACGCATGACAGAGCTCTTGCGTAACCGGGAAAGACCCATACCGCAAGCGGAGCAGGGCGCTCCGTCTCTTGAGGCGCGCCGCCCTGGGCCACTCGAACAGTCAACCAATAGGGAAGCCGATCCGAGCTCAACTCGTGCTAACACTTCGGTCAACCGAGCCATCGAACAGCCCCCCGTGGTCACGACCGAAAAAGATATCGTCATCGGCCAGCTTGAAGACGCTTTAGCCGACGAACTGGACACCGTCTACCAGTCTTTGCCAGCCGACAAGCAATTAGCCTTTAAAGACAAGGGCGAAGCTATCGCCCGGGACATCAGGCAAATGGTAAGCGCCAAAAAATGGCAAGGTCACAAGGTGTTAAAGATGGTAACCGAATGGCTAAATATGATTCCTAATGTCAATGGATTTTATTTACGTCAAATGAGTAAAATAAAACTCGACGCTCTGGCTGATATTTACGAAGCTCAACAAAGCAATCTGTGAAGATTTCGTTAATATCAGAACAAAGCGCAGTGCGCTTGGCACAACTCAATGACGATCTGCAGCCCATTTCGGCTTCTGTTGGTAATGCACCAGGGCTACAGTCGGTTATTTTCTCGTTGCTTCCTTATGTGGCCATTGGTTTGGGTTTACTTGTGGTGGTAGCCCTAGTTTTGTTTTTTGTTCGACGCTCAATTGTGGCCAAACATAAGGGGCGCGGTGGGCAAGATGCCATGGCGACTCTACGTATCACAATTCCCAGATACAAGAACGAATCCGACACACAACAAACCGAATCAGCTGCAGCTATTAAAGAAAAAATTGCCGTCACCGAAACGTTATTCGCTGCTTTGGGCGGGCTTAAGCCGCTCAAGGGTTTCAAAACCTGGTTGACTGGTCAGTCGGAAGTTTTTGCCTTCGAAATCGTAGCTCATCAAAAGCTCATCACTTTTTACATTACCGTTCCTCGGCGCTATCAAGAATTTGTTGAACAGCAACTGCATGCCCAATGGAGCGACGCCATGGTTGAACCGATCGAAGACTACAACATGTTTTCGCCCACCGGTACGGTCGTGGCCGGGTATCTAAAGTTTAAACGCCAAAACGCACTACCCATTAAGACCTACAAGGAAATGGACGGCGACCCGCTAAACGCGGTGGCCAATGCCTTATCTAAAGTTGGCGAGCAAGATGGCGTAGCCCTGCAATTTGTGGTGCGACCAACCGACAGTAGCTGGCGGAGTCTGGGCTTAAAAATCGTGCGCAACATGCAACAGGGCATGAGCTACGACGAAGCCGTGCGCGGCAGCAAGAAGCATGGCTGGTTTACCAGTCAGGCTAGCATTGAAAAAGCCAAAGAAAAGCAGCGCGAACGCAGGCTTTCGGCTGCCGAGACTAAAATGCTCGAGGGCATAGAAAACAAGCTTAGCAAGGCCGGACTCGAGGTCACGATTCGTCTGGTGGCGTCTGCAGCTACCGCCGAAGCGGCTCAAGTTTACCTAAGCAACGCGCTCCAGGCCTTTAGTCAATACAACATTTACGAATACGGAAATTCTTTTGAAAAAGATATTCCTCGTTCCCGCCAAGCGATCGTTGATGGTTTTATTTTCCGCACTTTCGATACCCGTCACCGTCTTGTTTTGAACACCGAAGAGCTGGCCAGTCTGTGGCACCTGCCAATTCCCAGCACTGAAACGCCAAACATTCGTTGGATGGCGGCCCGCACTGCGCCCGCGCCTACCAATGTCTCGACTGAGGGCCTGCTGCTTGGTTACAACGTTTATCGGGGCAAGAAAACCGACATTTACATGAAGGACGCCGATCGTCGTCGTCACATGTATTTAATTGGTAAAACCGGCTCCGGAAAAACCGAGTTTTTAAAAACCCTAGCCATTCAAGACATTAGAAACGGTCACGGTGTGTGTGTCATTGATCCTCACGGCGATCTAGCCGATGACCTACTGGGCTTGATTCCTCGAGAACGAATCGACGACGTAATTTACTTCAACCCGTCAGACTTAGAGCGGCCAATGGGCTTAAACATGCTAGAGGCGCCCAATGAACAAATGCGCGATTTTGCGGTACAGGAAATGATCAGCATTTTTTACATGCTGTTCCCACCAGAAATGATTGGGCCAATGTTCGAGCACAACATGCGAAACTACATGCTAACCCTGATGTCCGATATCGAGAATCCCGGCACGTTAGTCGAAATCCCGCGCATGATAGCCGACGAAGCCTTCCAGAAGTCGTGGGTAGCCAAGGTTAAAGATCCGGTAGTGCGTTCGTTCTGGGAAGACGAAATGGCCAAGACGTCCGATTACCACAAGAGCGAAATGATGGGTTATTTGGTGTCTAAAGTTGGTCGCTTTGTAGAAAACGAAATGATGCGCAATATCATTGGGCAATCAAAGTCATCGTTTAATTTCCGTGAAATCATGGACAACAAAAAGATTTTGTTGGTCAACCTGTCAAAAGGGAAAACGGGAGAGGTCAACGCATCTTTGCTGGGGTTGATTTTAGTGGCCAAACTACAAATGGCCGCCTTCACCCGAGCTGACCTGCCAGAAGACCAGCGCCAAGACTTTTATTTGTACATTGATGAGTTTCAAAACTTCATTACCCCGTCAATCGCCACCATTTTGTCTGAGGCCCGTAAGTATCGCCTTAACCTGGTTATGGCCCACCAATACATGGGGCAGCTGGTTCGCGACGGCAAGGCCGAAATTCGCGATGCTGTTTTGGGCAACGTTGGTTCTATTTTTGCAGCGCGTATTGGTCCAGAAGACGTAGACGTCTTAGGTAAGGTGTTCGAACCCACATTCAACAAGCAAGATCTCATGAACACCGACATGTTTACCTGGAACGTAAAAATGATCATCGACAACGCACAGGCCAAGCCGTTCACCATGAAGGCCTATCCACCAGAGCACAGCAACAAAAAAATATCAGCCGCTTTAAAGGAAATTGGGCGCCTACAATACGGTCGCGATAAAAGCAGCGTAGAGCGTGAAATTCTCGACCGTGCTGGCATTAACAAACGCTCCGCCGTGCCAGCCCGCCCACCGTCTCTGCCACCCGCGCTTTAACTAGCCCATAAAAGATAGGTTACAACAGATAGACGTAAGGTTTGTCGAATTGCGGGAACCCGTTGACGCGGTTTTCCGCAAGAAAACCTTATGTCGATATGTTATTTGTTATAAGTTATAGGTTTGCGTAAGATGCCCCCATATGGCCGATGTTTTGTATCGCAAATACCGCCCCGCTAATTTTGCTGATGTTTCTGAGCAGCAACACGTAGTTAAAACAATCACCAATCAACTAGCTAACGGCAAAGTTGCCCATGCCTACTTGTTTGCCGGGCCAAGGGGGGTAGGGAAGACAACCATCGCCCGCCTGCTGGCCAGGGCCGTTAACTGCGAAACTCGTCAGACCGGTCAAAGCGAACCCTGCAATGAATGTGCTATTTGCTCAGACGCCAAGCAGGGACGGTTTCTAGACATTGTCGAAATCGATGCCGCTTCGCAAACGCGGGTCGAAGAGACCAGGGAGAACATTATTGAAAACGTACGCTTTGCTCCTTAGCGGGGCAAGTTTAAGGTTTTCATTATCGACGAAGTTCACATGCTCTCGACCTCGTCTTTTAACGCAATTTTAAAAACACTTGAAGAACCTCCGGCTCACGCCATGTTTATTTTGGCCACCACGGAACTTCACAAAATTCCGGCCACTATTATTTCGCGTTGTCAGCGTTTTGATTTTCACCGCATTCCGGCTGACGAAATTGTGACCCGTCTCCAAAAACTTAGTCTAGCCGAAGGTGTCGAAGTCGAAGTCGAAGTCCTGGCTTCCATTGCTCGACTATCTGAAGGCTGCTTACGCGATGCCGAGAGCCTATTAGCTCAAGTCCTAGCCCTTGGAGAAACCAAAATAACCAAAAAAGAAGCTTCGTTGGTTTTGCCAGCCACCCACACCGACACCGTGCGCTCACTGCTCGAAGCTGCAGCCAAAAAAGATAGCGGTCAAATAGTTAGCCTGCTATCTAAGAGCGTCGAAGAGGGCGCATCAATGCGCCACTTACTAGATGAACTCTTGGCGCTTGCTCGCTCGCTTTTACTAATTAGTCTTGGCGGTGCCCACGACGACCAGCTAGACGCAGCTACCCGCGCCACGCTCGACAATTGTCGATCTCAAGTCGCGCCAACCGACATTGAGCACTTGCTCGACTTACTGCTCTCTGCCCGCGGCCGCAGTACGCCCTCGCACTTGCCTCAGTTGCCCTTAGAACTCGCGCTGATTACCTTTTGCCTCGACCATCAACCAACCTCACCCTCGGGTGGATCCACCCTTCGCCCAACCGAAGCCCCGGCGAAGCTCTCCGCAACCCCCTTAACCCCTTCAACCTCCTCAACCACCACTACTTCCGCAAGCCCCATCCTAGAAGCCGAAGCCGCCGAGCTAAAAGAAAAATGGGGACGGTGCGTGGCCTATGTGGCCGAGAAAAACATGACCTTGCCGCTTGTTCTTAATAACGCAGAAGTTTTACGCACCGAAAACGGCAAGGTGGTAATCGGTTTTCCGTATTTGATGCACGTCGAAAAAATGAGCGAAACCAAAAACAAACTCCTTCTTGAAGACGCAATCGAATCAATTCTAATGAAGCGCATTAGCGTCCAATTTGAACACACTAAAAACCCCGAGGCTACTCCAGAAGCCGATCTGCTAGAGGTTTTCGGCGGAGTGGTTACCGAGACGAGCAGTTCTCAAAATTAGGACATGCCGACATAAAGCATTGTTGGCGCCTAATGTAGCGCTGACAGTTTTTTAGGAAAACCTTTTCGTCGCCAATCATTTTGCCGGCTGGTTTTTCTTCTGGTAAGGCGCCGTATAGCGTTAAATCGTTATGCCAGCAGCGAGCATTGTCTTTGGCATCGCGGTGTTTGCGGAGTGCCTTGCGCAGCTTCATGATTTCGGCGCGTAACTGAGCCTGGGTCATGGTTTTTATGTCAGTGTCTTGTGGCATATTTTTGAGCACATTATACTGCCAGCGGAGGCAATAATGGGAAGGAAGAAGAAGGTAGTGACCAAGCTGGTTGTTTGGGATTTCAATGGCAGCCTGCTCAACGACCTGCAGACGTTCTACGACGTCGGAGTTTGCTACATCTTCCGGCACTTCGGACTTGATCCGCCGAGCTTGGAGGAGTACCGCAATGGCGTGCATAGTAATTTTCTGGCTTTCTACCGCGCGCACGGTGTGCCGCAAGAGTTTAGCGCCGACGAGCTTGATCGTCTGGTAGACGAAAGTCGAGCCATCACTCCGTACGACGCCGAGCTGTTTCACGATGCTCACGATACCCTGGCGCAGATTCAATCTCGCGGGATCGAGCAGGTGATTGTTAGCGGCTGTCCACAGGCGCTGCTCAATGACATCGTAGAGGCCGAAAATCTACGCTGCTATTTCAGTGAGATTAGAGGTACCGCGCGAGACAAGGTTCCGGTGTTGCGCGAGTTGCTGACGGCGCGTGGGCTGAAGCCCAATCGAGCCGTGGGCCTGACCGATACTGATGGCGACGTGGCCATGCTGGCCGAGGTAGGTATTAAGCCCTACGTTTGCCCGCGCGGGTTCCATGGCCCGGAACGGATCATGGCTGCCAGTGACAAATATCCGACCATGGAAATCGTGCCAGACCTGGCAGCTTTCCTGGCTAAACTCCGCTAAATGGCGTTAGCCAAAAGCGGAGTTTTTTGCTGTATAATCAAGAATATTACGCGCCGAAAAAATTGTAGCTAATCGCTACTCTCCTAGATCTTCTGACTCATCTTCTGCCGTGTCATCATAGCCCCGCAAATAGCGCCGAGTTACCTTACTAGTAGGCAATTCTTTTATTAATTTACGTTTGGCCTCAGTAGTAAGGCCTTTTTGCTTCCAGTGCAGAATACGTTTAAGTAGCAACTTTGCATCAAACTGGTCACTTTCATCGGTCTTATTTAAGAGTTCATTCGCGGCTAGTACTACGTTTTCAAGATTAGCAAACACCAAACGATTAATAAAAACATTATCTATATCTTCCGGCGACACCTCGGCATCACGCAAAATACGCGCTAGAGTCCAGAGCTTGTCTCTTTTTGCAGCCAAAATTGCTGGGTTGTATTCAATCATCTCATTAGCCGTATGTGGCAAGCCATACTTCTTTATTAGCTCATTCAACATATCGACTACACCACCTACGCGTTCAGAGCTGTACAAAATAATGCTTGGCAGTCTAGAAACTAGAAGCACTGGGTCGCCGAAGCCAAGTTCTTGCAATTCTTGTATTTTTTTAGCTAATGTTTCAGGCGTATACCCTAATACTCCAGGTGCTGTTTCTACTATCTTAATAGGATTAGCAAAGCCCAATGACCGCAGAGCCTCTATTTTTGAGTCGATATATTCAAGGCTGAGGGTTAAATTTTTTGGCTGTAACTCCACTATTTTTATTGGATTTTTAAAGCCACGTTCTTTCAAACCAGCTATCTTGGCTACAAGTAATTCCAGGTCGTAATGAAAAAGCGACGGTGCGCTCTCGAGTATTTTTATTGGATTTTTAAAACCCATTTCCTTTAACCCCTCAATTTTTTTATCGATGTTCTCAAAGCCAATCCCAAAAATAGAAGGGAACGACTCGGTTAGTTTTTTAGGATTTTTAAAGCCACGTTCACTTAGGCCGCTTAGTTTGTTACCGATATTTTCAGCGGTATAGTTAAACAGATTGGGTTTTTCATTAATTACCTTTATCGGATCACTAAACCCACGCTCTCTAAGCCAAACAATTTTTTGATCAATACTTTCGAAACTTCTACCTAAAATTTCAGGGCAATTTTTTATAAGTTCGACAGGCTCCGTAAAACCCCGTTCACTAAGACCCTTAATTTTGTTGGTTACATTTTCTGGCGTATAACCCAAGACTTCGGGTAAGGCGTTTACAATCGCCAGGGGATCATCAAAGCCGATATCGAGCAGATGCTTCATTCGTTCTTCCGCTGTGTCGGCAACGCTCAGGGTTGGACTCGATTTTTTTATATACTCTATGCGCTCAGCTGACAGCCCAAGCTTGCGAAGCAAATCCTCTCGTACCTGAATGATCTCCTCACGACGTTCGGCGAATTCCCGGTGTCTCAAATCAAATTCTGGCATATAAATAAAATATACAATTCATTTTTATGATGAACAGTCTGGAAAACTAAAACTCCTACCATACGTCAGCATGAGAGTAGCATATAAAATGCATGTAACAAAGCCGTGATACAGCGAGCCCTCTTCAGTAAAACGATTGACCCTGGGTATAAACCTAGGAGTATGATGTTATCATGACCTACCCTAGATTAGGATCTTACATGGTGTACTAGATGGGCACATCGGTAACACTTTCTGTTTCTTGTAATGGAACTGGATT
>CAZXUX010000015.1:0-19414 GCA_964644265.1 uncultured Gammaproteobacteria bacterium | reverse complement strand
CAGGTACAGGAAACCCCGGGCAGAGCGCTAGCGCCGCCCGGGGAGGATGTCATTTGACAGAAATTGGGATTTTTTGTATTTTATCCCTTGCTTTGGAGGGTAGGAATGCACTTTAACCTCAACGTTTACCTCGAGTTTATCGAGTCGAAAATCTTCGGGCTCATGAAAAGATTGTTTGTTCGCTACCTCAAGATGCGGCGGATTTCACAGGAAGCCGCGAGGCGTCTAGAGATGCATGAGGCCGGGCATGCCACCGCAGCCATCATTCGCGGCCTGCACGTCAACTGCGGCTACGTCAGTTACCGTGGTTATGGCGCAGTGTTCACTGGGGTGCGCAGGGACAATGAAGATGACATGTTTTCCCTGCTGATCGTGTACGCCTCCGGTGAGGTCGCGGAAAGACTTCATTGGGGTTACGGTCTAGAAGAAGGTCTGGGTGATGATCGAGCAAAGCTTGATTCTCTTGCTCGAGAATACGTGACACGGGGTGGGTTGATCGCAGACGCCCAAGATGCTCAGAACGCGGTAATGAAACTCAAGGCTGAAATCTACAGACAATCCGAGGATCTCTTAAGACGGGAAAACGAGCTTCTCGTGGCCATAGCAGAAGCATATCGTCTCAAGACTTACCTCGAGGGTCATGATTTCAGGGCACTGCGAACGGCGCATGCCCTGCGCCGCAGGTAAAGTTCCCCATAAAGGGGGCTTTTTAATTACGTTAAACAATTCTCGGTTATTGCAATTTTTAACAAAATCCGCTATCCTGTGTCGGTACCTGTTGAGCCACGGTGGCGGAATGGTATACGCGACGGACTCAAAATCCGTTTCTCGCAAGGGATTGAGGGTTCGAGTCCCTCCCGTGGTACCAAAAATCGCTTTATTTGGTCGATTTTCGTCTCAGGCTGCGAAAAATTTTTTCACTGTACCACCCCCTCTTCGCCAAGGCTACGAGGGGTGGCCCCGAAGCTTCAGCGGAGGGCCATCAGTACGCCTCAAAAATTTTTCTTGCCTTCATCGAAACTCGCCGCAAATAAAGCGATTTTTGTTTTAGCGGAGTAGGTGCTTGTTGCGAATAGTGTTTGGTGGATAGAATGGGCTGACGGTCGAAGTTTTGATAAGACGTTGACGGTTGTTGCCCCCCCCTGTGTATCATCGTCGGGCTCATTGATCCGAATAAGGAGGTGATGATGAGTAAGAAGTTGTGGGGTTCGTTGACGCTCGCGTTCGGTGTTCTTGTGCTGGGTGGGTGGGAGCTCGATCTCGACATCGAGCACATCGGCCAGCCGGAGAACTGGATTTGCGGACCGACGGTGATCGCGATGTGGGCGGGCTACGTCGGCAATATTTCGTACGATCCGTACGACATCGCCGATTCGTGCTGCGGTGAGAACGGGACCACGGTACCGGAGTTCATGGACGGGATCTACGATTACACGCCCTATGGGTACGTGTTCTCGGAGTGGGAGTACTCCGACAAGCAGGCGGCGGTTAAGGGTATCATGTGGACGATCGCGCGTTACGATGAGCCGGTCGGCATCATCGTAGAGGACGGCGGACACTGGATTCTGGTGCGCGGCGGCATTGCGGATCAGGATCCGTACACCTACTACAGCGAAAGCAACCACATCAGCAAGGTGTACGTGAACGATCCGACGGAGGGCTCGCCTTATTACAGCAGCCCGATCACCGGGATGTACAAGGGTGAGCCGTACGATCCTGAAATTCTGATGGACACCTGGACCAAGATCGGAGCTATCTTCGACAAGAAGTACCGCTCCGTTGAGCGCAGTTGTTACGCCTGCTGGTCCGACCAGGGCGCGACGTTCAACAACAACGACAACTTCTCTGACTACTAACTCCAAGGAACACACAACATGAAAAACGTTCTCATTATCTCCTTTCTGCTGGTGCTCGTGGGCGCCGGATGCCTCAACCGCGGCGACGATTCGTCCGGCTACAGCATCTGGAAGCTGCGGGGCAACGATCTTGCGAGCCTCAGCGAAGAGGTTCCGGTTTGGGCAAACGAACACTTCACGGAAGGGGCCAACGGCGAAGTTGTCGGCACGATTCCGGAAGAATCGAGGGTTACCGGCATGTTTACGCTGGTAGAGGCCTTTGACGTCGAGGTCATCGACATTCCGAACAACCGGCGCGTGAAGCCTTACAAGACGCCACAGGAGCCTGCACTGTTCATGTCCTTCGTGTTGAAGGACGCTGCGGGCAAGCTGTTCGTCGCGCACGTTAAGTCGATGGACGGCGAAAGCTTCCGTGGGATTACGATGGGGCCGGCACTCGATCATCAGGTCGCGACGCACTTCAGCAACGACCCGCTCACCATGTGGCCGGCACCGGAGATCCGCAACCCGGCAGAAGCAGCGGGTGCGAAGCTGGTCATGATTCCGTACCCGGTTCCTGTACACCAGGTGTACTACCAGTACGGTGACGACGTGCAAACGGCGAAGCTGGTGCACGTCGAAAGTGGAGCGTCCTACGACGGCCTCAATGCTTTGCTCGACTCGATCGAAGCGGACTGGGCGAGTATGCGGTAGGTTCGTGACTCGGTTCGGAATTCGACCCGGTGCATTTTGCGCCGGGTTTTTGTTTGGTTGTAGGGTCTGTTTATGGTAAAATCCTCCCATCTGTATGGCCCATATTGTTTCGGTGGTAAACCAAAAAGGAGGGGTGGGGAAGACCACGACTTCCATGAATTTGGCCGCCTATTTAGCGGAGAATGGCAAGTACGTGCTTTTGGTTGATTTGGATCCACAGGGCAATGCTACGAGTGGCCTTGGGCACGAGTCCGGCTCGCTTGAGGGTACCTATGAGGCTTTAGCTGGTCTCAAACCGACCAAGGATTTAATTTTAGACACAGCTCACCAGGGGTTGAAACTTTTGCCCGGCAACGCCGATTTGGCTGGCGCTCAGGTTGAGTTAGTTAGCGAGTTTAATCGTGAACGCAAACTGGAGCAGGCCTTGCTACCAATTAGAAACGATTACGATTACATAATCATCGACAATCCGCCGTCACTTGGTTTGCTTACTA
Source organism: uncultured Gammaproteobacteria bacterium (assembly GCA_964644265.1). Classification (GTDB taxonomy): domain Bacteria; phylum Patescibacteriota; class Patescibacteriia; order UBA9934; family UBA9934; genus JAGORL01. The sequence continues at coordinate 16,371 of CAZXUX010000015.1, read as the reverse complement.
TAAATGGCCTCGTGGCTAGCGATAGCGTGTTGGTGCCTGTGCAAGCTGAGTATTACGCCCTAGAGGGCTTGGGCCAGCTAATGCAAACGGTTAATTTAGTGCGCGAACACCTTAAGCCGGAATTGGCAATCATGGGCGCAGTAATAACCATGTTTGATCCACGAACTAATTTGTCTAACCAGGTATTGCAGGAATTGTACAAACATTTTCCGGGAAAAATTTTCCGTTCCGTGATTCCACGCAGTGTGCGCTTGGCTGAAGCGCCAAGTTTCGGTAAGACGATTTTGCATTACGATGCTGCCTCGAAAGCGGCTAAAGCCTATGAGCGTTTGGCTCGTGAGTTTTTGGAGCGCGAAATTGTTCCGGCGTAAGGTATGATCCTTGTAAATGAATATGAGTACTAAACCAAAAGGAGGACTTGGTAGGGGGCTGGGTTCATTGATTGGCGCTCCGGCATCACCGAGCGTAGCCACGGCTTCTGCTCCTGACACAATTGAGAGATCGCCAATTTCCAAGGTGCCAACGCCCAAATTTGAGGCGGGGTTGGTTGAATCACCCGAAGTAGCTGCTGGTCAGGTACATATTCGTTATATAGCGCCATCAGAAATCAAGGTTAACTCACAGCAGCCTCGTCAATATTTTGCCGAAGACGAACTGCGAGAACTGACCGATAGCATTCGTGAGCACGGCATTTTGCAACCCCTGGTGGTCAGCTTAACGGAGCGCGGAGATTACGAGCTAATCGCCGGTGAACGTCGCCTAAGGGCTTCTAAGGCTCTGCATTTAGATAAAATACCGGTGGTGGTTAGAGCCCCGGAAGAAGAGCATAAAAAGCTAGAATTGGCTTTGATTGAAAACATTCAACGCCAAGATTTGAATCCAGTTGAAGAGGCTCGTGCTTATAAAAAAATGATGACTGATTTTGGTCTGCGCCAAGAAGATGTGGCTACTAAGGTTGGCAAATCCAGGCCGGCTGTGGCTAACGCTTTGCGCTTGCTAGAATTAGACGAAGACATTTTGCAATCTTTGGCCGCGGGAGAGATTACCCGTAGTCATGCGCGCACGCTTTTGGCTGAGCCAGATACCGAGCGTCGGCGTGAGCTCTACAAGCAGATGCTGCGTGGCGATATGACAGTGCGAGAGGCAGAGGCCAGAGCCGGAGCTAGAACGGTGCGCCAGGCGGGCGCAAAAGATCCAAATATTGCAGCGCTAGAGAGCGAATTAAGAGAAAAATTGGGTACTAAAGTTACTATCGATATAAAAGGCGGCGCTGGCAAGGTGGGTATTCATTTTTATTCCAGGGAGGACTTGAAGGAACTTGTTGCTCGGCTAGCAAATTAAAAATAAAAAATTAAAAATTAAAGTTGAAAATACCGTTACTGCACCCGCTTCATTAACGATGACCAAAGGCTGCTCTTTGTACCCCGAAGAGCGTCTTTTATTTTTTCTTTGGCGTGTCGTGTTTTTACAAATTTTAACCAGTCTTCGTTGGGCAGTTTGCGATTTTTGTCGACTATGACCTCGCACAGATCGCCGGATTTAAGGGTGGTGTCTAAGCTGGCAATTTCGCCGTTAATTCGGCTTTGCACGGCTTTGTTGCCGATTTCGGAGTGGATGGCATAAGCCAGGTCGATGGGCGTGGAGTTTTCTGGCAGGTCAATGACGTCGCCACGCGGAGTGAACACAAAGATACGATCTGAAAACATGTCTAACTTTAGATCGTTTAGGTGCTGTAGGAAATCGCTAGCCGAAAGCTCTTTTTGAATTTGGGCTAATTCCTCCATCCAGCGCACGTGGCGTTCGCTGGTGTTGCCCTCTTTGTATTTCCAGTGAGCGGCCACACCAAACTCGCTTTCTTCGTGCATTTGTTCGGTGCGGATTTGAAATTCCAGAATTGATCCCTGGTCGTCAAATACCGTGGTGTGCAGGGATTGATAACCGTTGGGCTTTGGCTGGGCGATGTAGTCTTTAATACGACCAGGTAGTGGTGTGTAAATGCTGTGCAGGATGCCAAGGGCTGAATAGCATTCCGGAATATCGTTAACGATAATGCGCAAGGCCACGATGTCGTAAACTTTGCTTAAGTCGTGTTTATAGCGTTGTAGTTTTTTGTGTAGGCTATAACAGTGTTTAATGCGCCCGTGAATGCTAACGTTGGTTAGCCCGTGCTTGCGAAGCTCGAAGTCTACGGTTTTTAGAGCGCGATCCATGGCTGGCCCAAATTTTTTAACTCGTTCTTCAAGTAGGTGTTGAGTCCAGCTGTATTCTTTTGGTTGTAAGTATTTAAAAGCGTAGTCTTCAAATAAACCGCGATATTCACCCATGCCCAAGCGGTTGGCGATAGGGGCGTAGATTTCTAGAACCTCGCGGGCAATGCGTTGGCGTTTTTCTTCGGGCACAACATAGAGGGTTTCCATGTTGTGCATGCGGTCGGCAAATTTAATGAAAATAACTCGAACGTCAGCAGCCATGGCGACGAACATTTTGCGCAGATTTTCGGCGTAACGTTCCTCGCCCCGATAGCGTACTTTGCCGAGCTTGGTGACGGCTCGCACCATGCCGGCGATGTCGTCGCCAAAAGCGGTGGTTATGTCGTCGATAGTGGTGGCGGTGTCTTCTGGGACGTCGTGCAGCAAGCCAGCGGCAATGACGTTGCTGGGTAATTTTAGGGCTGCTAGTTTTTGACCAACGATTAGCGAGTGGGAAAAGTAGGGGTCGCCGGTAATTCTAAATTGACCCGCGTGTGCTGTGGCGGAAAAAGCAGTGGCTCGTTCTAGAAGATTTATGTCTTCTTTTGTATAGCGGCCGTCAAGGGCTTGGCGGAGAGCTTCAAAGGTAAGTGACATAGGTGTGTTATGGACGATACCGCGACCTAGATTGCTAGTAAAGGGAGTCGAGCGCAGGGGAGTAATTTTGGGGTACAATAGAGACATGTCGACACCAATAATTCCCGAAACGAGCTCAGATGTGGCCGTTACTGCGGTAAATGCGCACGATTATGGGCGTAAGTTATTTTTATTGTTGCAAGCGTCATCTTTGTCTGATCAAGAAAAGGCCGCTTGGAGCGAATTATTGCCCGTTTTGAGTTTAGCCGAAACTGATCGCTTGATGGCTTTGTTAGAAAAAAATCTTACCACGCAAATTGCCGAAGAATTTGAGGATGTTTTTTTGAAGTTAAAAGCCGCCCAAGCGAAGCGCGATTTGTCGCTGAGCGCCTTGGATTTGCGTACTGAGCAGGAGCTAGCTGCTTTGGAAAAGGAATTGACTCAGGGAGACGAGGCGTAGTTTATGCCAAGATCAAACCACAAAAGACGTTTTGCAGAGCCAGAAATAACTCCCGGACGCACAGCTCTGGTTGAGTTGGATAATTTAACTCGTTCGATTGAGCGCCTAGAGGGCATGCATCCGCCCGCAGAGCAGATTAGCGAAATGATTCAGGCGGCTTTAGAGGTTGAGCGTAGCATAAGAATCAATCCTCATTTGTCTGAGGGCATGCGACTTGAGGCTGGAGATAAAATTGTAGCTTTATTGAGTCGTTTAGATGCGCTCAGCAGAGAAGAGGAGACGGCTACTGGCGCGACCGAGGAAAAGATGAAAAGCGGTTTGAGTAATGAGCCAACACAGGAGATTCCTCTGTTAGCCCAGACCGCGGTGTCTAGGCGAGATGCGCCGGCTGTTCAATTGCGTGTGGTCGGCGAAGAGGCGCCTATAAGTGATGACTCCACAGCTGAGGTTCTGAGGGAAGAGGGGGATCTTGAGGCTACGCAAATTCGACTGAAGCCGCCGCGGAGATCTAAAAAAATTAGCGATTTGCCAACCGAAGAGCGTCCAGCTTTGCCGCAAAAGAAAGACTTGCGTCAGGGTGAGCCAACAGTGGAGCTACCGCTGGCTGATGAGGACGCAGAAGACACGTCGCCGCGTTCTAGTACGGTGACGCAAGAATCAGAGCAGCCGCAGGAAGCGGTGGTGCAGGTTTTGCCTGAAGCGAGTGAGGCATCGGCTGTTGATTTAGAAAAGCGGGTAGCCAAGGCAGAAAAGGCCCTGGTAGATTTAATTTTGGAACTTGAAGACAGAAGATTAGCGGAGGCGGATTTTGCTAAACTCTTACGGCGAGTGCAGCGAGATGTAAATTTTTTGAATCGGAAAAAAGTTGGGTTGGGTATTGATTCCACACTGCGCCAGCGAATTGACGAGTTGAATGACGAGTGGCTTAAGCAGCAGGCTAAGATGAAAAAGTTACCCGAGGCGGCGGAGCCGGGCGCCTTGGTGCCAGAGGCAGAGGATAGGGCTTTGCGAGATATTGAAGCTAAGTTTGTTAAATTAAGCGCCGAGCTAGCTGCGATTGAAAAAGACGCAGCCTCCGGCGTAGTGGAACCTGACTCGCACGGGAAAGTAATTGAGCTTGAACATAATCTGGGTCTTTTGAAAGCTGAGTTGCGCCAGGTGCCGACAGGTAGCATGGCTCGCGAAATACTGTATACGCGCCTGGAAGACGAGCGGCGTAAGGCGTGGCGAGTGGCTACCCGTTTGGGACAAGTTGACTTAAGACCAATAGCCTCAGCTGAGGTGCAGTGGACTCCAGACGAAGAAACGGCGGTAGAACAGGAGCCGATTGTAGAAGAAGCGCATCCGACTTTACTGCCGGTTAGGGAACGGGGCGAGCCACCGACGCCACCCTTGGCTCTGCGTCGTGGTGAATCGGTTGTGCCAATGGAGGAAGAGCCGATTAAACCGGCTAAAGTTTCGATTCTGGAACGTGGCCTAACAAGGGTACGTAGTGGTTGGGACTACGTGGTTTCTTTGGGTAAAAATAAAACTACAGAATTTTTACGTACTCAGTTTGCCGGTGAATTAACCGACGTTGAACGTGGTGAGCGTCCGCTGACCAAGCTAGAAATTACCGAGAGAGTCGCCGCTAGTTTAGCCGGTGCGGCAGCGACCACTTTTGGCGTTATGTTGCCGGTCGATGCGGCGCGCTACATGTCTCAACGTTATTTTGTGCGCCGTGAACGAGAAGCTATCGGCGAGGCTTTGCGGGCGGCGGTTCAGGAAAGGGTCGCTAGCGATGGCGTCGGGCAGAGAGCGGCTGATTTGGCGGCTCGCATTGAAGCCTCAAAGTATTTAACACCAGAGAAACGTCGGGTTTTGCAAGAGCGTCTAGAGCAAGTAATGGAACGTCATGCGGAAGAAAAGGGGCAAATTGATAAGGCGTTTGCCAAAGAAGCGGGTGAACTGCTAAGCGACGCCATTAGAACGCGGATCACCGGTACCAAGGTGGTTAAAGAATCGGTGAATACTGCCTTGATGTTGTCTGGTTTGTCTGTGCTGCGCGGCGGTGCTTATGGCGCCATCGCATTGGCCGAACGTTGGCGCGCCATGACCAAAGAAGCGACGCCGGAACGTGGTCAAATGCGAATTAAGCAATTCATAATCGAGGGCTTTACCGAATGGAGTAAAAAATTTGCGGGATCAGAGGGTAGAAATTGGACAGAGCGAAGGTTGAATCAGATGCAGGCATTGAGTGTGCTTTTAAAAGCGGCTGGCTTGGCGCATGTAACTTTAGAAGCTTTGCCAGAGGCGGCTGAGGCCGTGCACGGGTATTTAGAAAAAGTCTTTGCTCACTTTGAGGGTGGGTTGGCGCCAGTTCATGAAGCTCCGCTTAATGTTGTGACCGAGGTGCCTGAGGTTCAACCTGCGGAACATGCCGTGGAGCAGACGATTGAAGCCCCGGTCGCCATGGTGCCAGAAACTGGGATCGTTAAGGCTGAAGATGGTATTACTCAGGTATTGGCTAGGATGATTGAGCGCAACCCACAAGCTTATGGTTATAGCGGTAGCGATGATGACTATTTAATGCACCGGTTTGCCGTTTTGCGAGCTCGCGATTTGGCGCAAAAAGTAGGCGTAATGGATCTGCGGCTAACCGCGGAGGCGATTGATCATTTGGCTATAGTGCCAGAAAAGCATGGTGATTCTTTGACGGCTACTTTTTTGGACGCAGCTACTGGTCATAAAATTGGAGCCGATGAACTGGTTAAATTGGGATATGCGGTTAAATAAAAGTGGCTAGTGAGTTAAGAAAAAGAGACTGCTTAGGCAGTCTCTTTTTCTTTTTTGGGCCAACGGCGGTTACCGCGGGCAGCTTTTTTGGCTAACAGTTCAACGGCTTGTTCCAAGGTTACTGTTTTTGGATCTTGATCTTTCGGAATAGTGGCGTTGATTTTGCCGTCGGTTACATAAGGACCAAAGCGACCGGATTTTACAATCAGATCTAGCTTAGTTTCGGGATGCTTACCGAGCTCAGCAATTGGCTCTAAGCGTTTACGCTTTTCTTCGGCACCAACTGCAAAGAGCTTTTTGGCTTCTTCAAAGTTGACTGTGGCCGGATCTGTGGTGGGAAGCAGAGTAACGTTGATTTTGCCGGCCTTCAGATACGGACCGTATGGACCCTTGTGAACTTCGAGCTCTTCGCCATTTGGTAATTTGCCAAGTTGGCGCGGGAAGGCCAGGAGCTTGAGTGCATCTTCAAGAGTTAGCGTATCGATGAGTTGGTTTTTTTCTAGCGAGGCACGGGGCGGCTTTGGATTTTCGTCGGTGGCTTCGCCAACCTGCACATATGGACCGAAGCGTCCGGTGCGAACGATGATTTCCTGGCCACTTTTTGGATCTTTGCCGAGAACGCGTTGCTTCATGACATCGGCGCGCGATAGCTCGGTGGTTTTGTTGGCGACAGAATCGTGGAACGGTCCGTAAAAAGTAGACAGCACCATTTGCCAGTTGTGAGTACCTTCGGCGATTTCGTCTAGCTTTTTTTCCATTTGGGCCGTGAACTCGTAGTTGACGATGTCTGGAAAATGCTCGCTTAGCAAATCAGTTACGATCATGGCTGTTTCTGAGGGGGCGAGTTTTTTGTTGTCATCGCGCACCACGTAGCCGCGGTCAATAATGGTGGATAAGGTGGGGGCATAAGTGGATGGACGACCAATGCCATGTTCTTCTAGCGCCTTAATCAATGTAGCGTCGGAATAGCGTGCTGGTGGCTCAGTGAAGTGCTGGTCATGGCGCACGATTTCTGGTGTGCCCAAGTTGTCTTTTGCAGCTAAGACTGGCAGAATTTTGTCTTCTGCTGACTGCCAAACTTTCATGAAACCAGGGAAAACAACAGTGCTACCGTTGGCTCGGAAGGTGTGATTGTTACCAATCAAATCGACGGCGGTGCGACGAATTTTAGCGCCAGGCATTTGGCTAGCGATAGTGCGGCGCCAAATCATGTCGTACAGGCGCCATTCACCGGCTTCCAGCTCGCTCTTCAGTGATTCTGGAGCGTCGGCGGGATTGGTAGGGCGAATTGCTTCGTGGGCTTCCTGGGCGCCTTTTTTGGCAGTTTTGTAAGCCACAGCACCCTTGGCGTATTCGTTGCCAAAAGCGGTTTTAATATAGTCTTGAGCGGCGCTCAAAAATTGTTCAGCCAAGTTTAGCGAATCGGTACGCATGTAGGTAATGCGACCAGTTTCGTACAGGCGCTGAGCCAGGGTCATGGTTTGTTTGGCGCTCATGCCCAGCTTGTTGTAAGCCTCCTGCTGCAGAGTCGAGGTGGTGAGCGGTGTGGGTGGTTTGCGGGTGGCATCTTTGGTTTCGATGCTCGAAACCACGAACGAGGCGTCCTTGACCTTATCGACAATACCCTTGGCCTCGGCCTCAGTTTTGATGTCGAGCTTGTCTAATTTTTTATCACCAATAGCCACCAGCTTGCTAGTGATGAGCATTTTGTCTTTGCTAAAATCGGCCTCAACGGTCCAGAATTCGTCCTGCTTAAAGGCCTGGCGCTCGCGTTCGCGCTCGACTACAAGTTTTACGGCTACTGATTGCACGCGACCAGCAGAGAGTCCGCGGGCTACCTTGCGCCATAGCAATGGCGAGAGTTCGTAACCCACCAAGCGGTCCAAGATACGGCGCGTCTGTTGCGCGTCGACCAGTTTCATGTCGATGTGCCGAGCATGAGTCAGGGCGTTGTCGATAGCTGACTTGGTGATTTCGTGAAAAGTAATGCGCTTAGCAGTTTTTTCGTTCAAACCAAGCACCTCGGCAATGTGCCAGGCGATAGCCTCACCTTCGCGGTCTTCATCAGTTGCCAGGTAGATTTCGTCAGCTGTTTTGGCTGCCGTTTTAAGATCCTGGACCTTTTTCTTTTTATCGATCGGGACTTCGTAGGTGGGTTCAAAGCCATGCTTAATATCTACCCCCATTTTGCGTTTTGGCAGGTCGCGGATATGGCCAAACGAGGATACGACTTTATAGTCTTTACCCAGGTATTTATTGATGGTTTTGGCTTTCGTGGGGGACTCCACGATCAGTAATTTGGCCATAGATTGGGGGACGATAGCTATCTATAGAGCGATTCGTCAAGCCTACGTTAGTTTAAAGTTGGAAGTTTAAAGTTTAAAACTGAGAGCTCGAGGTCGAGTTCGGGTCGAATTGAATTTTTAACTTTTAACTTTAAACTTGTGGCTTGCGGCTGAAATTATCTGTTCTTCTGTAATCCAGTGAGTGCGGAGCTCGCCGGCTAAATAAAGTGACCCGGTAATGAGTAAAGTATCGGTTAATGATAACTTGGAGCGCACTGCCGCGAGTGCTTCGTGCGGACTATCATACGCTACACCGCGTTTGTCTTTTGGGATAAGTGACAAAAGTTGCTGCGGATTGGCTGGTTTGCCGGCGCCTTCAAGATACCGGGTGGTGTGAATTGTTGTGGCCAATGGAATAAGGGGCGCCAGAAGCTCAGAGGCGTTTTTGGATGATTTGCAGCCGAAGAGAATTACAAGGGGGTAGGGAGTAGGGGGTAGGGTGTAGGGAGAGAGGCGGGAGGCGGTGGCGGCGATTTTGGCGGCGTTGTGAGCGCCGTCAATAATAATTCTTGGAGCTGTTTGAATTATTTCAAAGCGGCATGGTAGACCTTGGCTGCTGCTGATTGCTTGTTCGATTACTTTGTTGTCGATACCGAGATGGAGCGTGGCAGCGCGAGCGAGGGCTTTGTTGTGTTCTTGGTAGTCTTCGTTCCAGGGGACGAATTCAATACTGGCGCCAACCAAATGCGCTTCTTTGGCAAAAATTTCGCGCAGCTCTGGTCGGTGTTCGCCGCAAACAACGTGACAACCAGGTTTAATGATGCCGGCTTTTTGCCAGGCAATAGCTTCTAAGGTGTTGCCAAGTGTAGTGCGATGATCAAGATCGACGTTGGTAATGACCGCCACCTTGGGGCTTGGAATGACGTTTGTGGCGTCGTAGCGACCACCGCGGCCGACTTCGATGACGGCCCAATCAAGATTGCATTTAGCAAAAGCGTTTAGGGCTATCGGTAAATTGGTTGCAATGTGCACTTGGGTTCGTTCAACAATGCTTAAAATTTCGTTGGCGCTTTCAATTAATATTTTGGGGTCAAGTAAGCCTGGTCCAACCAAGAAAGATTCTAAATAAGTGGTGGTGTAGGGGGTCACCAGACTGCCAACTTTTTTGTGATCAGCGGCTAGAATGTCGTGGATAAGTTTGACGACGCTGCCTTTGCCGCTTGTTCCTGTAACATGAATGAAAGAAAATTGCGCAGCGAGAGAGTCGAGCAGTCCAAGCTGGTTAAGTACCTCGCGGATCGCCGAGTGCTTGCTGGCGGCGCGTCCGGCGTTGTCGAGGCTGGCGACACCGTCGGTTTCAAAAGTGGCGGCGCGGCGAGCGACGACGGAGCGATATGCGGCGAGGAGTTCGGGGCTATAAGCCATATTCCATGTTGCCTAAGCCGCGGACTTTGCCGGCCATTTCTAGGTAGGTCAAGGCCGTTAAAAGTTCGGCTAGCGAATGCGAGCTGGCGCGCGCCAGCTGATCGATGTGCAACGGGCCCTGGGTTAGGTGTTGGATGATCGTTTGTTCGATGGGCGTATCGCCAACAGGAACGGCGGTCGGAGTGTTTTTGTGGCTAAGGGGTTGGGGTAGGTGTAAGTTGAGAGCTTCGTTTATATCGGCGGCGCAGGTAACAACGTGAGCTCCGTCTTTAATTAGACGATTGGTGCCTTCTGAGCTTGGCGAATCTATTGGCCCGGGTACAGCGAAGACTTCGCGACCAGCCTCTATGGCGGCTTGGGCGGTGATTAAGCTACCAGAAGCGATTTTAGCTTCGATTACCACAGTGCCGCGACTGAGGCCGGCAATGAGGCGGTTGCGAATTGGGTAGCGGAAGCTTAGGCCTTCGGTGCTAGGTGGATACTCGCTGATGATACCCCCGCCATTTTTGAGGATGACTTGGACTAGATTGCGGTGTCTGGAGGCTAGGTCAGTATGACCTTGGGCTAACACGGCCAAGGTGTAGCCGGTTTTGGCGGCGGCAAGATGTGCGTACTCGTCGATGCCTCTAGCTCCGCCACTAACTACGCCAATACCTTGAGCGGCTAAATCGCTAGCCAATGACTGAGCGATTTTTATCCCATAGCCAGTACAGTCGCGAGAACCGACAATGCTGACCAGGGGAGTAAAAGGGTCAGGCAGATTGCCCATGAGAAAAAAACCGAGGGGCGGATCGTAGATGGTGTTTAGCGCCTTGGGGTAGCGCTCGTCGGTACGAGTGATGACCTCGAGGTTGAGTTTGGTTATTTTTTCAAAAAGTTCTTGCGGCTTGTGCGTTTGTCGCCAGGCGGTAAAGGCAGACAAAGGTTTTTCTTCGATTCCAGATAAGCGCAGTTGATCGTTTGATGCTTTCCAAATTGCCTCGGCGCTGCCAAAGTGTGCAAAAAGCCGCGCGTTGGAGCGCGGGCCGAAAGGGAGAAAATGTAATAAGGCGGCGGTGTACAGTTTTTCCATGGTGGATAGTTAATTTACACTAACGCTTCCAGTTAAATACCGACAAGTAGATAGTAGATCTGGCATATAAGGATCTCCACGCGCTTGGCGAGCGGAATAAGCCCTAGTGTCGATCTACCAGGCCGCTGCCTGGTCTACCCGGCAGCAGCCGGGATCTACGCGAAGCGATCTGCTACCTACTGTTTAGTCGCTTCCAGTGATAGCTCTTTGGCTCCAGTACTGAGTTGCTCAAGAATGAGCGTGGCGGCACATTCGATGCCGACTTTAATGATTGGTTCTTCGTCGACGGCAAAGCGTTGCACCACGTAGTCTTCGAGAGCGATGCCTTCTGACGGTAGATTAACGCCCAAGCGAAAACGTGCAAAGGCCTGGGTGTTTAAATGTTCAATAAGTGACTTAATGCCGTTGTGGCCACCGGCTGAGCCATCTAAGCGAACGCGTAAGGTACCAAGTGGCAAGGCGACGTCGTCGTAGACGACCCAAATGTCGGCTGGGGAAATTTTAAAACGTTTAGCGAGTGCTTGGACGGCTTCGCCAGATAGGTTCATGAAGGTTTGTGGTTTAGCCAGGATTAGCTTGTCGCCCAAATATTGGGTTTCGATAACTTCTGACTTTGTACCAGTATCACGTTTCCAGGTTACTTGCAGCATTTCGGCTAAGCGATCAAGTACGCGAAAGCCCACGTTATGACGTGTTTTACTGTACTTGGGGCCGGGATTTCCGAGGCCGATTACTAGGTGCATATCAAGTTTACTTATGCTCAGGTATTAGGTGTTAGGTATTAGGTTGTTAGGGCGCGTAAAGCCAAATGAAACTCTAACCGCCTAATACCTAACACCTAATACCTGTACACCTGAGTGAAGACGAGGGTTTCTGCAATTAGTAAGTGGTATGCGTCTTGCGACCGGCGGCCACGCGGATGTCGATGGGTGTGCCAAGAAAATCGTATTGTTCGCGCATACGGTTTTCTAGGAAGCGAACGTAGGATATCGATAGCGAGTCTTTGCGGGGCAGGTTGACGTCGAGCGTGAAAACCGGTGGGTTGATGTGCGATTGATAGAAGCGAGTAATTTTTGGACTCTTTACACCCTTGCCACGAGCAGGCTTGTGACGCACGATGGCCTTGCTAATGAACTGCTTAGCTTCGTCTTCAGAGAGTTGCGTAAAGCGAGTTTGAAAGACGTGTTGAATCAAAGCAAATAGTTTTTGCGTGTGTTTGCCGGTCAGTGCCGAGGTAAACAAGATTGGAGCGTAATCAAGCTGTGGCAAGAAATCACGAATCTTGGCTTCGTATTCGTTCATTGAATTGGTTTCTTTGCCGGGTACCAGATCCCACTTGTTGGCTACGATGATGGTGCTGACGCGGGATTCCTGAAGTTTACCGGCTAAGTGTCGTTCTTGGGCGGTTACGCCTTTGGTGCCATCAAGCACGAACAGTGCAACTTCGGAACGCTCCATCAGGGCTAGGCTTTTAGCCACGCCTGCCTGTTCAAGTTCTGAGCCCGAGCGGCGGCGGCTAGCCTGCTTGCGCATGCCGGCGGTGTCTAAGAAGATATATAGCTGACCGTCGTGTTCTAACAAGGCATCGTTTGGTTCACGAGTGGTGTGTGGGATGTTGGCAGTAATGAAACGCTCCTCGCCGAGCAAGCTGTTTAATAGGGTTGATTTGCCCACGTTTGGTTCGCCAATAACGCAGACGCGCATGGGCATGATTTTGCTGACTTCGACTGGAGGTTTGCCGATTTTTTCTAGCGCCTCTACTGAGGCATCGAGTAAATCGCCAAGGCCTGTGCCTTGCTTGGCAGATATGGCCAGCGGCTTGGGTAGTGGCCAGGCGCGCCATTCTGGTTCGTTGGGCTTGCGGCGATACTCGCTGTTGTCAGCCTTGTTGCCAACAACTATTACTGGTTTTTGCGCTGCTCGTAGTTTTTTGGCAATAGCTATGTCGTCGGGCACTGGTCCAACTTTTAGATCAACGACGAAGTAAATAAGGTCAGCTTGTTCTATGGCCTTTTCGGCCTGAAGAACAATGTTTTTTTCTATTTCATCTTTTCCGGCAACGTCCAATCCGCCGGTGTCTATGAGGCGCATTACCGTACCCCGCCACAGACAGTCGGCCTCAAAACGATCCCGGGTCGTACCGGGGACATTAGAAACGAGAGACTTTTGTTCTTCGACTAATTTATTGAATAGTGAAGACTTGCCAACATTGGTGCGTCCGATAATGGCGATGCGTGGCGCGGTGATCATAATAGGCTCAAGACGAGTGACGTGGCATCTTGGCCGAGAATGATGAGAAAGTCAATGTCGTTCTGGCTGGTTACGTACTCTTGCCCGGCGCCTTCGGGGTAGATTTCGTCTGGTACAACGGCCTTGGCCTTCATGAAGCCAGCGGTTGACATTACGATTTCAGCTCCTAAATATTCCTTTAGGGCGGCTAGTTCTTCGTCTTTTTCGCCATCGGTAAAATCGTAAATGGTGGTTTTGCTCCAGGTGCGATTAAGCGCATTGTTTACCGTATCGACTGTATAGCCGGATGATTCAAGTAAAAAAGCTGTTTGTCCGGCTAGGCCGGTAACGGTGGTGCCGTTTTGAATTTCAATGACGACCGAGGGGGAGGCGGGCTTGGCAATTGGGGTGGTGGCAACGTAGGCGGAATTTGAAGCTTCGCTATTGAAGATGTCGGCGGCTAGGGTGTGGAGTTCGCTCCAGTCTTCCTTGTATGGCAGTAGTACGTAGGCGCCGTTAATGCTGGTTTCGTACAGTAGACCGCTTTGATTATCAATGACGTGCGAGGCTATGTGATCGTCGGTGATGTCTGGAATGTATTTAGCGAACTTAACCATTTCCCAAACAGACATGTCGGTGGTGACGTGGTCGCGAATGCTGCCCAAGATACGGTTTAGCTTGGCTGGGTTCAATAACACGCCAAGCGACAGTGTTTTTTCTTTTACGGCCATGAGAATTTTTTGTTGGCGAGCAGCGCGGGCAAAGTCTGTGCCTTCACCGTTGTTGCCATGACGCGAGCGGGCGAATTTTAGAGCCGTAGCGCCATCAAGATGTGTCCAACCTTGGGTGAACGATAGGGTTTCAACTGAGCCTAGTTCGTCGTCGAGCGGATAGGTTGGGTCAACAAACGAACGATCAATGTATACGTCGATTCCGCCCAGGGTATCGATGATGTCTTCAAAGCCGCTAAAATCTACTTTAATGGTGTAGTCAACATTTTGACCGAGAATGGTTTCTATTGTTTCGGCGGCTGCAGCTGGACCGCTACCGCGATCGTTTAATTCGGCGTAGGCATTAACGGCGTTAATTTTGCGATAGCCGTAGCCGGGTATTTCTACTGTTAGGTCGCGGGGAATAGAAATCATGCCAACTTCTTTGGTTGAAGGTTGGAAGCTGCTAAAAATAATAGTGTCAGTGAGCTCTGGACCTTCGTGGCCGTAGCCACCGATACCAAGCAACAGGACGTTGGTGCGTTCGTCTTCGCTGCCCGGTAGATTGGCTGACGGGGTGGCTACTAAATGACGGAGTGAATTTAAAAATGATAGATGATCGTTGCCGTCAGCGGTGCCGGTGCGGGCAATGCCGGTGCTTAATAAGAAGGCGCCAACCGCAAAGATAGCCAAGCCAAAAAGCCCTAATTTTAGGGCGGGCGACAGGCCTTTGCGAGCTGGTTTTTTAGTCGCTTCCGGAATTACAGGCTGATGCAAAAATTCTTTTTTTGCAGGTTTATCAGCCTGAGAATCGTGGGTGGGCGAGAGAAAATCAATGCCTTCGTGGTCGACCATACGGAAAACAAAATGCGCAAAGCGCACCATCACGGTGAGTATAGCAGGAACGGGCCAGGAGTAAAGCGTTCAGTTAAGCAAAAAAAATAAAATATCGCCCCGCACCTTTTTAGCCTGTGAAGCTAAAAGGTGCGAGGCGATTAGGTGTTACGAGTTAGCGCCTTGGCACCGATATCGGTGCGGTAGTGCATGTCGTAGAAGTGGATGTGGCCGACCGCTCGGTAAGCACGGTTGAGGGCTTCTTGCAGAGTCCTGCCGGTAGCGGTGATGTTCAGCACGCGTCCACCGGCCGTGTAGAGTTGGCCATCGATGGTTTTGGTGGCGGCGTGGAAGATGACCACTCCAGGCACCTTGTTCGCCTGGGCAAGTCCGGTGATCGGGTAGTTGATCACATGTCGACCAGGGTAGCCGCCAGACGCCAGGACTACGCTTACAGCAAAGCCGGGTCGCCAACTGATGGGCAGTTCCGACAGGCTGCCTTCCAGGCAGGCTTCGACGATGTCGAAGAGACTGGTCTGAAGCAAGCGCATGAGGCAACTGGCTTCGGGGTCGCCGAAACGAGCGTTGTACTCCAGAACTTTTGGACCGTCGTCCGTGACCATGAGGCCAGGGAAGAGCACGCCGCGGAAGACGCGGTGATTGAGATTGAGGGCGTTCAAGGCCGGGGCAACAGCGATGCGACCGATCTTGTTTAGCAGCTCGGGCGTCGTCCACGGCACGGGGGCGATGGCACCCATGCCGCCAGTGTTGGGTCCACGGTCGCCGTCGAAGACGCGCTTGTGGTCTTGGGCGGGCGGTGTAAGAGCCCAGCTGCGGCCATCGCAGAAGGCGTGAACAGAGATTTCCTCGCCCTCCAAGTATTCTTCGATGACCACGGTTGATCCGGCGCAGTTGTGGGCGCCGTCATGCATGAGCGCCTGGAGCGCTGCTTCGGCTTCGGCGACGGTGTGGCAGATGTACACGCCTTTGCCAGCAGCCAGACCGCTGGCCTTGATGACGAGTGGTAGCGACTGGCGGTTGACGTAGTCTAAAGCCTGCTCCAGCTGGTCGAACATCCGCGCATGTGCGGTCGGGATGTAGTTCTGTTGCATTAGCCGCTTGCCGAAGTCCTTGGACCACTCGATTTCTGCAGCGCTCCTGGTGGGTCCAAAGATGAGCAAGCCGCGAGCTCGAAAGGCGTCTACGATGCCCATGGCGAGCGGCGCTTCTGGTCCGACGATGGTTAGCCTGACCTGGTTGCTTTTGGCGAATCGGCAGAGCTCGAGCACGTCATTGGCTTGAATGGGCAGGTTGGTGGCCAGGCGAGCCGTGCCGGCGTTGCCCGGCGCGGCGTACAGTTGGCCGATATCGCGATGTCCACGACGGCGGCTTTGCGCGAGCTGCCACAGAATGGCGTGCTCTCTGGCGCCACTGCCGATCACCAGGATGTTATTGGGCATTGGTTCTCCAGGGGTTTAATGAGCGACGGGGCATTTTTAGCATAGTCACAGAAAAAAATATACGGCCGAGATATCTCGACCGCGACTCTGAACGGCTACAGGGATGGCGAATACCCTTTAGGGTTGTAGAAAGTCTAAAAATTAGCTACCCTAATGGTGGTTTTGGTAGGGACGCATAGCTCAGCTGGTTAGAGCGTGCGATTCACATTCGCAAGGTCACTGGTTCGAGCCCTGCTGCGTCCACCAGAATTTTTAGTATGGTGAATGAAATTGTTAGGGTATTTTTAGATCTTAGA
>CAZXUX010000014.1:16411-19522 GCA_964644265.1 uncultured Gammaproteobacteria bacterium | reverse complement strand
ATTTGATGCAAGTCTGCAGACTCGCCTCAAGGGAAGCATCCTGCTGCAGGTCGATGAACACGGCGAAGCATGGTATGTGAATCCAAACGATAGCCTGCGCTACTACATGGCCAATGGCAGCATCGCCTACCAGATGATGCGATCGTTTAGCTTGGGCATTACCGATGCCGACCTAGAAAAAATTCCCGCCGTTGCCGATACCGAAGAAATGTCGACCGCAACTTCGATCTGCGCCAGCAACGCACTAGCCAACCGTTTGCGTGGGTACATCTTGCTCCAGGTTCAGCAACATGGCGAGGCCTGGTACATTGATCCCGATACCTGCCGCCGAATCTACATGAAAGACGGTGACGTGGCCTACGAAATCATGCGCTTCCTGAGTCTAGGTATAACCAATATGGACTTGGAAAAATTACCATCTGGTGAAATAGAGTAAAAAAATACCCTGCGGCTAGCCAGACAATAAGGCGACGCAGGGTATTTTATTTTTAAACTTTTTCTGAGTGCAGGAACCAGGTTGTAGCCGTACTAACTGCCCAGAGGAAAATGGCTACCGCCAGAGCTGGCAAGAAGCCATCAACCGTCACACCTTTGACGAAAGTAGCCATGAACCAGATAAGCAAGGCGTTAATAACAAAGGCAAAGAGACCCAGGGTAATGATCGAAACCGGCAAAGTGAGTAAAATGAGGATAGGTCGAACAACCGCGTTTAATAAGCCGAGAACCAAGGCGGCAATAATAGCCGCGTAAATGGTCGAGACCGAGAAACCGGCAATCAGCTGAGTGGCTGCCAATAAAGCCAAGGCGTTAATGAGCCACCGAAGAACGAGTTTCATAAGAGCGTTATTCGATTAAAGAAAACTTCTTCTTTAATTCTGCTACCTTATTTTCGACCTCGGCTAATTTCTTTTTGCAAACCTTAGCTAACTCTAAGCCGCGTTCAAATTTTTTCAGACCTTCATCTAAATCTACTTCTTCGGTTTCAAACCAGGTGGTAATAGTTTCCAGCTCCGCGAAAGCCTCCGCAAAGCCCTGCTGTTCTTTTTTTGCCATATAAATACTTACAATAATTTTTGCTGTTGTCTCTTCCCCACTACCTCGGCCTCGACCCGCCCCTTAGCCAACTGAATGGACAGTATTTCGCCGGGCGCTAATGAACTGGCATTTTTAGCAATCTCTGAGCCATGCCTAACTATGGCGTAGCCGCGATCTAACACGCGAACCGGATTCATGCTCTCGAGTAAACGCTCTAGATTTTTCACGCCCAGACCCATTGAAGCAACTTTCTCGGCAAAGCGCTCGTGAGCATTAGCCAACCGAGCCAAGCCGGTGTCTAGTCTAACCCCAATATCAGCAAAGGCGTGATCGAGCAGCATGGTACCGCGGTCGATCCGCGATTGCCATCCGTGCAAAATGCCGCGCAAACGGTCTTCCATACGCACTTCGGTAAAGGACACTGACTGCAAAAGCTCACGTCGATCGGGAACAATGCGCTCGGCTGCGTTAGACGGTGTGGAGGCGCGAACGTCGGCCACAAAGTCGCACAACGTCTCGTCGCGCTCGTGGCCAACACCTACAATGACCGGCACCGCGCTACCAAAGACGGCTCGTACCGTGCGCTCGTCATTGAAGGCGTGCAGGTCTTCTAGGCTGCCGCCGCCCCTAGTTAGAACAATAACTTCAGGTTGTTCGTTGGCCGGCATGGTAGCAAACATCTTGAAAGCTTCAACTATTTCTTCTACTGCATACTGACCCTGAACGTGAACGTTGGCGTGAAGTATCTGCAGACCACCCCAACGATTGCTGAGGATGCGTAAAAAGTCACCATAAGCTGCGGCTTCTTTAGAGGTAATCAAACCAAGGCGCCGTGGAAATCTTGGCAGAATTCGTTTGCGTGACTCGTCGAACAATCCTTCGTTAGTTAGTTTTTGCTTTAGTAAGGCATAAGCTTTGGCCAACGCCCCTTCGCCAACAGGCGTGACCTCTTCAACATTAAGCGAGAATTTACCGAAACGCTCAAAGACTTTGGCGTAGCCTTGCGCCCTAATTCGCATGCCATCAACAAGCGGCGTGCCGAGTTGAAACACGGTAGTAAAACACGGCAGCTTGGCTTCTACCTGTTCGTCTTTAAGGTCAAAGCTAACCCATTTGCCCTGCGAAATTCTAAAATCAGATACTTCGCCTTCAATAGAAAACGTCTCCGTCGGAATTTGACGGAGCGTTTGGTTAACAATAGCCAAAAATTGCGCCACTGATATTACGGGCTGTTCCATACAAGTTACGGCTCAATAACAAACACCCGCTTAGCGCCGTGTTCCGGGTCGCCGTTATTCCAGTCGGCTATAGCACCCATTAAAACGCCAGCATCGTAGGTGTAGTTTTGGCCGTGTCTGGTGCCTGGATCGTTAGTAATAAAAACATCCTCAGTGTAACCGCGGATCACCAGCATGTGGTACAGGGGACCAGCGCCGGTAAAGAATGGATTGCCTAGTTTGCGGCCCGCAGCCGGCACAATGACCGGTCTGCCAGAAGCAACAAGCGACTTAATATCTGCTACAGTGGGGTTTTCGTAAATAGTTATCTGACGATTGAAGTAGTGCTCAATAAATTGTTCAGCTTCGGCCACACTAATGCTAACCCCCATACCCAGCGATTCTTCTACTGCCACCATGTCATAAAATCTGTTATCCGCCTCGGTAGCGTCGAGGGTAGAGTCACCATCGTAAAAAGCCAGCGCCATTAAAAACGAAGCTTCTTCACAGGTTTCTTCGTGAAAAGCGTCCCAAATACCAAACGGCGCTTGAGACACAAATGGAACAGCCAAATTCAACTCACTCGCGCTGTTTGCGGGCTCTTCTGATGGTTGCTGTTCCGGCGTCGGAACTGGCGTCGGCGTTGGAGTTGGGGTGGGCTTTGGCTCTGGCGTGGCTGTAGGTTCGTCTATATCTTCAAAAGCGATAGGCTCGATATCGGCCACCGACACGGTCGGGTCAGGACGCAAAGCACGAGCAAGGCGCAAAGTTAGCGCCACTAGCAATACCACGACAAACAGCCCAACGGTCCAACGAGAAACACCTCGGGTCTTCTTGCTGGCTGGTGAGTTATACGAAA
>CAZXUX010000014.1:0-16401 GCA_964644265.1 uncultured Gammaproteobacteria bacterium | reverse complement strand
GTATTTTTTAGCGCCCATTGTTGCAGATGCCAGGTAGCTAGAACGTCGTCTTCATTGTACTCAATGACATCTTTAAGCGCATCTTGATTACCACTCTTTAACCACTCTTCGTACCATAATACAGAGTTGAGTCCAGACGCGTCTTGATGACGCCAATGAAAACCCAAAAACTGAGCTATGTCTTTAAGCGAATAAAATGATAAAGGGAAGATGACTGATTCCCGTAAGCGACCCAAGAGATCTATAGACTGCTCTTCGATATTAGCCAAAACATCTGGCGGCGTATTGTATTTTTTAGCCAATGAACGGAAAACGTCGATCTCTGACCAGCCGTAGTGATACAAGGGAACGCCAACGTAGTCTTTTACAAAATTAACAAAGTCCTCCCAGGCACGCTGTTCGTCTTTGGGGTCTTTAGCTAAAAATGAATGGTAAGTTTTTTCTTCGCCGTCTACCACCAAGACGCCAAAAAGATAGTCGGCGTCCCGCAAGGGGTCGCTCTCTACGTCAACTACCAGAGCCACTTCGCTGGGCGGTAAATCAACCCGTCTTAAGACGTGCGGCTTGCCACTTATTAAAGTTACGGCCTGTAAATGCAAAAAATCCAACCGCTCGCGTGGTATGCCCTTAACCTTAGCTGCCACTAGGTCGGGGTGCAGACTAGCGAAAGAAGTTAGGGTAGTGAACCCAGCCAGCGCTAACTCTTTTGCCTCGCTGCGCCAGATGCGGTTTAGGCGCGAAAGGTCGTCGCAGCTAACTGTTTGATCTTTGCAAACGTGAAACCACGGCGACTGCTTGCAATCTGAAGTTAAAAAGTGCGGTTCTTCCTGGCCGTCAAGAATGCGTTCAATAGCGTCGAGCGTGAGCTGATAGCGGGTAGCAAAATCTTCCAGCAGGTAACTTTCTACCTGGCCGGTGGTTTGCATTATGTAGCCCTGCACAGGTTTAGCGCCCTGAATCAGGTTCAAAACTTCGGCATAAAAACAACCCTGCAGCTTGTATTCTTCTTTTAGATGTTTGGAGCGCTTAATGTCGCAAGCTACGTAATAATATCCGCCTAGCGCCGACTTGCCTTCTACTCGCTCTAAGATGTCTGGTCGAGCCACAAAGCGGTCAACCATTAGGACTCCGCGATAAATGGTTTGCGTGCCTTTTTTCATTTCTGAAATGGTCTCCAAGGCTGCTTCGTCTAGGTCTTCGGCGAGGATTTCAACCACTTTGCGGCTTGCCAGGATTTTGCGCTCGACTTCTGGCAGCAGACCGTCTTCCTGCAAGCGGCGACGCAAAGAATCCTCTTTTTGCCCAGCCTTAGCGTCTTGCGCTACCCAGGAAGGGCATTTGAGGTACTGATAAAAGCTATGTTCGGTGATCTTTGCAGACATAGAAGCATCATAGCCTACTCCCCCAAAAACAAAAACTGTCCGCTCGCAGGACAGTTTTTGGTTTGGCTTTTATTGTTTATCCTCAATGGTCACCTTAGTCATGACGTCGCCGACTTTGATTTGGTCAACCACGTCCATACCGGAAAGCACTCGTCCAAAGACCGTGTAGTTGTTGTCTAAGAAGTTAGCCGGAGCCAAGGTGATGTAAAACTGACTGCCCGCCGAATCCGGATCCATAGCTCTGGCCATGGCCACTACCCCACGATCATGAGGGGTGGGATTAAACTCAGCCGGGATGTGATAGCCGGGGCCGCCAGTGCCATTGCCAGCAGGGTCACCGCCCTGAATAACAAACCCTTCTTCGCGGCGGTGAAAGGTTAGCCCATCATAGAAGCCACCTTCAGCCAAATAAACAAAGTTAGAAACCGTGATCGGTGCCACTTCTGGCAACAATTCAAAAACAATATCGCCCTTTGGAGTAGAAACACGCGCCTGCTTACCGGTAATTTTATCGTCTGAAAGTTTGCCTTGATAAGTCCACTGCATAGTAGGTGTAGTTAATGAGGTTGATCCCTCGACTTCGCTCGGGGTTTCTGAAGGAACTGTCTCGACCGCCTGTTCAATTGTTGTCTGACCTGAATTAGAGGTTAGCTCTGGCGAAGCAACACAGCCTGCGCCAAACGCCAAAAATAGCAGGGCGGCTCCTGCGCCACGATAAACATTGTTCATACTTTTTGCCTATTCTTCAACGACGCCGGCCACGGCGGCAGCAGACGCGTTTTGAGCGCGTTCAAGATTTAAGGCGTAGACAGAAGTAAAGAGTACGGCTGACAAGGAGAATACTAACACAAGCATTAAAGCCATCAACTCCATGCTGCCGGCCGGCAAAGAGTGGCAGCTGCGGCAAACATTCGGCACCGAGGGGCTAGACATCGGTTCACGAGACACGACTGGATTCTTTTTTGCGCGACTAGCAGAAGCTTTTTTCGCCGGACGAGTCGAAGAAGTGGGCATATGATTCCTCCGCACAGAAGACAAAGTAATTTTTGATGCGCCAATTATAGCACAGGCGAAAATGGCATGAGAGGCACCGTCTCTGAGCAACCTCCGACCGAAGAAGTTATCCAGGAGCCAACGAAAACAAAATTTAAAGTTGTTAAAACATCGTCAACCGAGACCTGCACCTGTCTGGTTATCTCCGAACGCGCCGTGCCGTCCCCAGGAAGCATCTGACCGCCGCAACCACCGGTTTGACCGAGGTCGGGTAGCCTTATGCGCTCTCCGTCGTCCCGGTAATAGCCAATGGCGATTTCGTAACCAACGGTATTAGATGGAGCCAGTAAACGGAGCTGATCTTCGGCAGCTAAAAAATCTGGCGCGCTAACCACCTGCGCCTCTCCGAGAGCAAACTGTCCCAGAGTCTCAACTTTGACCGTAGCCAGAGCTGGTGCGGTTGCCGTTGTAGACGACACTGGTTCCCACATTGATATCTTTGGCTGGTAGCGAAAAATGGACAATGTTTTGCCTTGCAGCTCGGTGGGAACAATGAAACCAATGGTAACCGGGCTATCTAACTGAATATTGAGTGGCGCCACTTGGTAACCCTGGCCAAACAAAGGCGCACTCACCGGCTCGCCCATAGACACAGATAACGGCTGCGAGTCGCGAGCGACACCGGCTACAAACATAGCGCCGTCAGCGCTAACCACGCGGGAGTCCTCTGGCTCGGTAATAACCATGAAGCCCATGGTGCCAAGCACTAGCAGGACAATTAGAGCAAAAAAGGCTGGGCGTTCGTAAGTCACAGACCAATACTATAACAAAAAAGTGGGGCCACGATGCGCCGCCCACGCATCGTGGCCCCAGAGGGGCCTTGCACCGTAATCTTGTCGCACGGTTTCAACAACAGCTGAGTGGTTGCTGATCCCGTATCCCCCACACGACGCAATTTGTGCGCCCCTCGGTTCCCGCCACTCCCCACGGGAACCCGAGCAAGGCGCCGTCGCTCCCCCACGACGACGACCTGGCTAATACGGAAAGTAAGGTGACGCTCATTCTAGGTCAGTAAAAAGCTCGTGTCAAGCTCCCTCTTCCCAAGGCATGGCAGGATTTGAAAAAACGCCGTAGGTCGTGGAAGCAGCGTACAGCGGACGTCGCAGATTTAAACGCTCAACAATAGCTGGCGGGCGAAAGTCAAATTGCTGCCTTAACGATTCCGATAAATCACGCCCGTCGCCGGAGCGAGCGGTAAGCAAGATAGGAGTTTCGCTACCAAAGCTATACACAGCTGTTACCAAAACGTTTGGCACATCAGCTGAACGCAGCAGCTCGCGCGCCGCTAGACGGGCCAAAAAGGTGCCGGCACGCGATGGCTTTAGAGGATCTTTGCCGGCTAGCGATACGCCACCGTGCGGTAATAGTCCACCGTAAGTGTCGGCCAAAACCTTGCGGCCACTAACGCCGGCGTTTAGCAGGAATCCACCGTCGCAAAACTTACCCGATGGATTAACTAAAATTTTTGCTCCCTCAAGATCACCGATAACCGGCGTAATGACGTGCTCAAGAATCAAACCCTGTACTTGACTCAACTCGATTGTTGGCTCGTGCGACACAATGACAACTACGCTCTGTGGACGACTACCGCGCATTACTACCTGCACTTTGCCATCTGGCCGAAGCCAAGAAAATCGGCTGTCGGTACGACGTAAGTCATCAATGCGACGTGCCAAAGCATTGCCGTAAACAATTGACCGCGGCAGGAGCTCTCGCGTTTCGCGGGTAGCGTAACCATACACAATGGTGGTGCCAGAAACTCCGGCATCGTGCTGCGTGGGATCGCGTCGTGGGCGTTCGAGATTAACAAAAAATTCTACCGGATCAGAGTAACCAACGTTGGTGTAAGCGCGACGAGCAATTTCCGCGACATCAAAATCAGCCTTCGATTCAACCACGCCACCCAACATAACCATACCGTTAGAGCCGAGCGCCTGGATATCCATGCGCGCCTCTGGATCACGACGGAGATACTCATCAACCACCGACTCTACAAGAACATCGCAAATTTTGTCGGGGTGACCGGCCAACGGGACTTCAATCGGCTTAAGCATAGTCGAGGGCAGTTTACTCGGCTGTGTTACTTTGGGCAAAAGAACTGGAACGTAAGTTATCCCCAAGGTAAGTTGTGTTCGTTTTCTGTTCGTTTATTATACGAACATAGACCGAACTAATATGCTGCCTCCACTAACAAAAAAGCAACGTCAGGTGCTAGATTGCATATAGCATTTCGTACGACAAAACGGCTACACGCCGTCATATCGAGAGATCGCTGTAGCCCTCGGGTTGTCATCGCCAGCCACAGTGCATCAACACATCAAATCGCTGTGCGAAAAAGGCGTTATCAATACCGGTGAGCACGGCATTGCCCGTTCTATAGAGGTCGTAGAAACGCCTCCCCTGTCTTCACTCGCCGTCATGTTGCCACTTTCAGGACTCATAACTGCTGGTGAGCCCATTGAGGCCATAGAGGAACGAGAAGCGATGGCTATACCAACCGATTTCGTAGTCGATGCCATGAACTCCTATGTCTTGAAAGTTAAGGGAAGATCAATGATCGAAGATGGCATATTCGATGGTGACTTCGTCATAGTCGAACGCAATCCCTCGCCCAAAAATGGCGATATAGTGGTCGCCCTACTAGACAACGCCTATGCCACTCTCAAACGTTTTTACAGAGAAAAGAATTTCATTCGCCTGCAGCCAGCCAATAGCACCATGGAACCAATAATTGTTCGTGGCGACATTAATATCCAGGGCATCGTACGGGCCGTGATGCGTAAGTTTTCGTAAATTATCGTCTTACTCACCCAATTTGATTCACCTCACCGCTCACAACCTAATACCTAAAACCTAAGGCCTAATACCTAAGATCTAACCCCCTCTATGCTCACCTCTGCCCTTCGCCACTATCAGGTGGCGCATGATTATCGCATGCTAGTTATACCGCAGGAAACAGATGCGCAGAAACTTGCTCGAATTTGGTTTAACCGACGAAAGCTAAGACAGCATACCCGCCGAGTGATGGACTTTGTTCGCATGCCACGCCATGTGACCCTGCGCTACAAACTTAAGTAAACTCCGTATGCACGAATACATGAATGAACCAGTAGAGGTAAATGTTGATTTTGGTGGTCGCAAGGTTTGGCCACGACGCGTTCTGTGGGGCGGACGCGACTACGAGATTTCGCGAGTCAGCTTAGTGCACGGCGCCCGTGAAGGACAAAGACGAATTTTTTACTTTTCAGTATCCGATGCAACTAATTTCATGAAACTTAGACTAGACACCGAGACTCTTGAATGGCGGCTAGTTGAAGTTTATTCGGGCTAGTACTGCGGCCTGTGCCTCCGTCGCGAATTATCTTGCACCTAGACTTTAATTCCTTCTTTGCCTCTATAGAGCAACAGGCGAATCCTTTTTTACGTGGCAAGGCGATAGCTGTAGCTGGAAAAGGTCGTCATTCAATTGATGTTTCGTCAGCACACAAAGGGCAGGCGCGAATTAGAATCGATCAATTACGCGAACAGCGATCGGTAGTTACCACTGCCTCGCGCGAGGCTAAGGCGCTGGGAGTAAAAACTGCCATGGGCACCTGGGAAGCAAGAAAAATCTGTCCTGAGCTTTTAGTTATTCCCGGTGATCCCAAAAAATACGGCGAGATTACTAAACGATTTTTCAATATTCTTACCCGGTACGCCGATGCCGTGGAACTGGCCAGTACCGATGAAGCATTTGCCGATATAACGGTGGCCGCAGAGGATTACTTTGGTGCAACCTTAATCGCCCAACGTATACGGCGAGACATTGCGCAACAATGTGGTGAGTACGCCACGGTTTCTATTGGAATTGCAAACAATAAACTCTTGGCTAAGCTGGCCTCTGAGTCAGTTAAGCCTAATGGGCTAACTGTGGTGCCGCCCCACCAAGCGTTGGATTTTGTTCTCACGAGACCACTGCAAGATTTTTGCGGCATCGGCCCAAGAATCGCGAAACACCTGGAACGACTTGGCGTGACTTCGACTGAAACACTTAGAAAAATGCCGCTTAATGTTTTACGTGATGAATTCAAAAGTTACGGAAATTTTCTTTATGCCGCTGCTCGCGGCTTAGGTGATGATCACGTTAACGACGCGAACGATCTACCCAAGTCGATTGGCAACTCCTATACTTTTCCGGCTAATTTGTTTGACGAACACGAGATACACAGCAATCTTTTAGCTTTAGCCGATCGTGTAAGCTGGCGCATGCGACAGCATCGGGTAGCCGCCACACACCTCAGTGTTTACGCTCGCTACGGCGATTTTACCGGCACGGGCTGCGGCAAGCAGGAGCGCGATCCCTTTGTTAGTGGACTGCAGTTAGCCGACATCGCCTGGGGACTACTGTGGCCCAATTTAGATACCGGGCGAGGAGTTCGCCTGCTTGGACTATCGGCTAGCGGTCTACAATCACTCACTGTCCCGCTATTAACAACCGATCAAAAGCTTCATCGAGCCTTGCGCGCACTCGATGCCATTACAGAAAAGTACGGTAGCGGAACTTGGCAACGCGCTGGCACCATGAAAACCTTCTTCAAGGAACGCGTCAGCGGTTGGCACTACGATCATGAGCTTTAATATTTACAGCTTAAAACGTTCTTGCTAGCCTGGAGCCGGAGGACAAATGAACAAGCTGCCCACCGCAGAAGAGGCTTCGTACTACCGACTTCTGGTGAGACAAGGAGTCACGTGCATCGCCTTCCACCCGCAGTCAATACCCTTCCTGAAGGATCAAGTGAACCAGCACGGCGAGGCAATGGCTAGGGAAAACGCCAGGCAACAACCGTGCGTGTACGTCCCCTTCGAAGAAACGGCAGATAGCTGGGGGCTCAATGGAACACTGCACCGTAGTGCACCCACGCCCGAAGGTTGGATGTGCTACGCTATCTCGCCAACCAAAGAACTTCTTCGCGACGGGGCCAAGGGCTACGACAAGGAAGACTACGCTCAGGTAGTGAACCTGGCCGCGAGCTTCAATCTGATCTGCGCAAGCCTGCGATCGGTACGCGTGGTCGAGAGTCCTCGGATCGAGGACGTGGTGTTCCTGGAGGACGTCCAGCTAGTAACGGTAGTCAGCTTCGGCGCATATGGCTGTGGTTGGCCAGCATCTGCAGCCGTCTCTCACTCCCTGATGGTCTGGCTGAGCCAGCTCCAGTGGCGGAATCCGCCAGCCTTCGCTGAGCTCGTCAACCAAGTTCGCTTAGCCATGCACGATACGTACGTGAGGCTCTGGCCAGAAACTGCACAACCTGAACATCTGGACTACTTTCGCTTGGTCTTCGATCCTGTACCTCAGCGACGCTTGGTACTTACGGTTCCCGGCCAGGCTTGTGAACTCGGCGGTCTCGACCGTCATGGGTCTGACCAAGAGCGGCTGGAGCTTCACTGCCACAACCTGGACAGCCCCATCCAGGCCTACGCCTTGCTGGCGGGATTGGCCAAGCTCGATGAACTGGCCTGGCAAGACTTTGGCCGCTAACATAAACCCCGTCCTGTAACTAAGTACGATCACGTACCTCGTTCAGGACGGGGTGTTTTTATCTCCCTAATTCCTCTTCAATCTCTAATAACCGGTTGTATTTGCACAATCTTTCTGACCGCGAGGGCGCACCAGACTTGATGTAATCGGCATTGACCGCGACGGCAAGATCGGCGATGGTGGTGTCGGTGGTTTCGCCAGAGCGATGCGAGATGATGACCTTGTAGCGATGCTTTTGAGCGAGCAAGATGGTGTCGATGGTTTCTGAGAGCGTACCGATTTGATTTACCTTAACCAGCACCGCGTTAGCGACGTGTTCATCTATCCCCCGCTTGACGCGTTCAACATTGGTCACGAACAAATCGTCACCAATTAATAACAAATCCGCCCCGAGACGTCGCGTGAGAATTTGCCAATCGGCCCACTCGTCTTCGGCTAAACCGTCCTCAATAGACAGCATTGGATATTTCTTTAGCCAGGCTTCGTACAAATCAATCATCTGACCGCCGGTAAGTTTTCGACGATCAGTATTCAAAATATACCTGCCCTTACGCTCGTCAAAGAATTCACTGGCGGCGACATCGATGCCAAAACGAATTTCTTTACCGGGTTTGTATTTTGCTTTTTTAACTGCTTTTAATAAGTACTCTAGCGCATCTTCTGTCTTGCCTACGTCCGGAGCATATCCCCCTTCGTTACCCACATCGGTATCAAGACCATCTGCCTGCAAAATATCACCTAAGGCGTGAAAAATCTCACTCCCAGCCTGAAGCTTGTGCGCAAATGTCTTAAAACCAATGGGCACAATAATAAATTCCTGCATGTCTAAGTTAGTATCGGCATGCTTACCGCCGTTGAACACATTTAAAAAAGGTGTCGGTAATTTGTAGCCCTTGTGGGGTAAGTCAAAGACATCGCGCAAATACTCGTAAAGCGGCATGGCTGCCCGCCGAGCTCCAGCATGAGCGCAGGCCAGGGAAACGCCAAGAATGGCATTAGCACCCAGTTTACGCTTGTTTTCTGTGCCATCAGCTATGCGCATAGCGTCGTCGATGGCTCGTAAATCAAAAACATCCAGACCTCTAACCAGGCGAGAAATATTATCATTAACGTTCTTCACCGCCTTCTGTACGCCAAGTCCGCGATAACGACGTGGGTCGCCATCGCGGAGTTCGAGCGCCTCATGAATACCGGTCGAGGCTCCAGACGGCACAGCAGCCGAGCCGCGAACGCCATTCTTAAGCAGAACCGTTACGTGTACCGTGGGATTGCCGCGCGAATCTAGAATCTCGTGCGCGTGCACGGTGTCGATTCGCTCTAACATAATTGGTTTTAGCGAACGGCGTAGTTTACATAAACAGTAACCGAAACCTCGTTTTCACCCTCTTCGATGATTGGTGAACCACCACCGCCTCGGCCACCAAAATCAGAAGCGTATTGGTATGGCTGTGGCACCGATCCGAACGACTCGCTGTAAGCTACAACGTCACCCAACTGAACACCGAGTGAGCGCGCGATCTCTGCCGCTTGAAGGTGGGCTTTGTCTATAGCCTCGGCCCGGGCAGCGCTTTCGGCAACCGAAGAGTCATCAGCCTCGTAACGCACATTGCCAACATTCGTAGCTCCCAAATCACCGGCTGCGGCCAAAATCGTACCAACCATGTCTTTGTTGCGGATTCTAACGGTTATAGTCTGCGTTGCATCAAAGCTGGCAATCACCGCTGGACTAGCGTCGTAGTTATACTGCGGATAAATGCTATAGTTGGTGGTCTGCAGGTCTCGTTCAGCGATGCCAAATTCCTTAAGTTTAGCCAAAAGAGTGTTGACTTTTTGGGTGTTGGCATCCTGAGCAACATCTGCGGTTGCGCCGTTTGTGGTGACGCCCAAATCAACCGTCGCCAAGTCGGTAACCAATACCGCCTGACCACTGGCCGTTACAGAAATAGAGGGCGCCATCTGCTCTGAAAATCCCTGGCGACGAATCATGCCACTCATCCAAACGATGGTATAAACCAATAAAATAGACAACAACAGAGCGAACAATTTATTTTCCCGCCATTGCGGCCAAAAACCTGCAGCCGCTGACGCACGCTGTGGAATAGGCATAATCCTCCGAGTACTTAAGTAATTTGTTTAAGTATACCACCGCACTAGCGCAGCAAGACCCTGAGCCCCGGTAAATCTTGACCGGAGAGTAGGGCCAACATGGCACCACCACCGGTAGATACATGGGAGTATTTACCGGCGAGCTTGGCCGACTCCAACAAATCAACGGTCTCGCCGCCGCCAACCACTGAACGTAAACCCGATTGCTTAGCGATGGCCTTAGCTACAGCCAAGCTACCGGCACGCCCATCGGACTGTTCAATTATGCCCAGTGGACCGTTCCATAGAACCTCTTTTGCCTGACTAATAACCGAGATAAATTTTTTTGTGGTCTGTGGTCCGATATCAACAACACTGCGTGACTTGGGGCGAGCCACAAGATCGGTTGGCAGAATTATTTTCTGGCCCCACAGATGAAGCAATTTTTTAGCTAACTCAACGTCCGTGTCGGCGGTCAAGGCTGGCGGATAAGTAGGCAGCGCGACGCCGAGCGCAGTCAAGCAAGTAACCGCTAGTCCGCCGCCCAGTAATATTGCATTCGCCCTGCGCCCAAGTTCAGAAATTAGAGGAATTTTAGTGGCCAATTTTGCACCACCGAGCAGCAGAATGTATGGCCGTTTTGGCGCACGAAGCAACTCGGCCACTTCACGCACCACTAGTTCGCCAGCAAAGCTTGGTAGGTATCGAGTAATAGCATGAACCGAAGCGTGCTCACGATGGCAAACGCCAAAAGCATTATTAATATAAAGATCACCTAGCTTTGCTAAACGCTTAGCAAACTGGTCGCTATCATGCTCTTCGCCACGCTGAAAACGTAGATTTTCAAGCAAGCATATGTCTCCCGAATCAAGATCAGGAACAGTTAAACTGGTGCTAAAAACTACCTTCTGTTTGAGACGCTTGGTAAGCGCTGCGGCCATTGGCCTCAAGGACAGCTTGCCACTGGCCAGGCCCCGTGGCTCACCTCGGTGAGCCAGTAAAATAATGCGAGCGCCTAAGTCGCGAAGACGGGCTATCTCCACGCAAGCCTGTGCAATGCGACCGTGCGTGCCGCTATCGCTTGCTCGCCCGCCAACCACCGGAACATTGAGGTCAACCCGAACCAAAACCCTTGCTCCAGGCGCAATATCTTTCTTTGTCCAGGTTCTGAGCTTCATATTATTTATCGTTCTGACCAAAGACCGCAAGGGCGCGCCACCAAATTCGGACAGCAGGCAGCCAAGGCAATAAACTCACCAAATAACGAAGGTCAATAATACGACGAATCAAATACGCATGGTAGCCCCAGATGCGCACACCAAATAAAACACCGGCCGCCTTGCGTCCACCCATAGCACAAACAAAATGCCAGCGACGCGGTGAATTCATAGCGGCCAGCGGCTTACCGCGGAGTAGGCGAACGATATTATCAGCCACAGTACGAGCCTGCCGATGCGCTACCTGTGCGCTTTGCGGGTCGGGTTGCTGGGTCCAGGGATTTTTCTGTGCCGCGCAATCGCCGGCCGCGAAAATTCCTGGATAACCCGGTACGGCGAATGTTCGCTCCACGGCAATTCGGCCCTTAGCGTCTTTAACGAATGGCAACTCGCTAATCAAAGTCCTAACCTTCACTCCCCCAGACCAAATCACCAAATCGGCCGGGAAAGAAACTGCATCCTGCGCCCTGCCGCTCGAGGTGAAAGCGCGAACCGAGTCGACCCCCACGTCGCTCACCCGAACGCCGGGCACTAACTTGATACCCAATTGTCGAAGCCGTCGGTTAGCCTTGCTACGAAGCGGTTCAGGCAAGATGCTATTCGTTTCGCTGGCAGCGTCGGCTAAGGTGATATTAATTGCGCCACGTGGTATGCGTCCCTTGCGTTCTAGGGTCCGCAAGCTGTTAGCTAACTCAGACACGAACTCGATGCCGTTTGGTCCACCTCCGGCTACTACAATTTGCTTTGGATTGTGTGTGGTCGCCTGCTTAACCAGCTTAACTACCGACTGGCGTATTTTCTGTGCTTCGGCAAAAGTC
Source organism: uncultured Gammaproteobacteria bacterium (assembly GCA_964644265.1). GTDB lineage: Bacteria > Patescibacteriota > Patescibacteriia > UBA9934 > UBA9934 > JAGORL01. The sequence continues at coordinate 4,328 of CAZXUX010000014.1, read as the reverse complement.
TTCAGTGTCAAAGCGTTGTCCGGTAACCCAGGGATGCCGAAATAATTAGGCTCGGAGCCAAGGGCGATGAGCAAAATATCATAGGGCACCAAGCGGTTACCCGCCAGGCGAACGTGGCGCATGACCGGATCAATGGCGGTGATCTTTTTGGTAATGAATCGAACCCCCTTAAAATCTGGTAGTTTAGAATATTCCAAGTTTACTGATGCTTCTACTGACTTGCGTGTAGCTTCGTTAAGGCTGGTTAACCCGGCCGTAGCCACCTCGTAAAGCCAAGGGGTGTACAGGTGAGCCGGTGAGGCATCTATCACCGTTACATCGCATCGTTGTTTGGCAAACCGATGTCGCGCTAAACGATGCGCAGTCATAAGACCGGCAAAGCCGCCACCCAGAATCACCACTCGCGACCTTTTTTTACTCATAATCTAACCAAACAAAAATTTACTCCATCGGCCGGGACGACGAATATTGCGCAAAATTATGCCGTCAAAGCCCAGAGCGTGACCAGAGCCCCCGGCCGCGAACAAACCGTGCAGAGCCAAAAGACCCAAGACGAGCAAGACGTGCGATGCGTTCCGCTCTACAAGTACATCCCCCCAGGTTAGGTAGGCAAAACAAAGGACAAAAATAGACAACACTAGAGATGCCGGGCGCACCAGTAGACCAAAAATCAAGGCTACCCCACCGAACAATAAAGCAGCCGTAGCCAGCAAAGGCCAACCAACAAAGAAAACTTTTGCGCCCCAGAACTCGCCAACAAAACTGAGACATGTAATGCCAAGCACGACGCGTAAAATAACTATGCAGTAGGCAAAAAATTGCTGCTGCGTGTTTTTAGCCAAACTATCAAAAACGGTCTGCACGCGCATAGCCTATAGGTTCTTAGCGGCCAAAAGAACCAGCTCCGCCAAACGATTGGCGTAGCCCCATTCGTTGTCATACCAAGCAACAACCTTTACCAAATCTTTATCTACCACGTAAGTCAATTCAGCATCGACAATCGCCGAGCGCGGATCGCCGGCATAATCAGAAGACACAAGCGGTTCGTGACTGACACCAATGATGCCTTTTCGACGAGCAGTCTTGCTGGCCTTTTCTAGGGCCTCAATCACCCTCTCTGCCGTGACTCGCTTCTTGGTCAGGAAAACCATGTCAGCAATTGACACGGTGGACAATGGAACGCGAATCGACAAGCCATCAAACTTGTCTTTCAAAGCGGGTATGGTTTTGGTCACCGCAATGGCAGCTCCGGTGGTCGTTGGTACCATATTTTCGGCTGCAGCCCTGCCTTCTCGCAAATCTTTCTTGGGGCCGTCAACGAGTGCCTGTGAGGCTGTGTAGCCATGAACCGTGGTCATGATGGCCTTTTGAATGCCGAACGTCTCTTCTATAACCGCAGTCACTGGAGCAACGCAGTTTGTAGTGCACGAGGCGTTACTAATAACCAGATGCTGGTCGCCTTCAAGATCTTGTTCGTTAACGCCAATAACGTAGGTTGGTACATCGCCCTCTTTGGCTGGGGCCGACAGCACAACCCGCTTGGCGCCAGCCCTAATATGCGCTGAAGCTTTTTCCTCGGTAGTGAACAAACCGGTAGACTCGACAACGATGTCAACTTTTAATTTCTTCCAGGGCAACATGGCCGGATCTTTCTCGGCAATGATTGGTATTTTCTTCCCATCAATAACTAAAGCGTTGCCAGAAGCCTTAATCGACACACTCCAAGTGCCATAGTTGGTGTCGTGCTTAAGCAGATAAGCCAAGGTGGCAGCATCGGTTAAATCGTTTATGGCCACTACCTCAAAGTCCGGATGACTCATCCAGGCAGAGCGAAAAAGCGAACGACCAATTCGGCCAAAGCCATTGATTGCAATGCGGGGCATATTGCTGAGAGTATAGCACTAGGGGGTAGGTTGTAGGTGGTAGGTAGTAGAGTGAACAAAACAAAATACGGGCCAAAACCCGTATCTTGTTTTTCTACTTTTTTGTATCTACCGCCACCTACAAACTAAAGTCCCAACTGCATACGAACAAAGCGACCGATGCGGATGTTTTCACCAATCGATGCAATCTTCTGTTCAAGTAGCTGAGTGATGCTCAGGGAGTCGTCTTTAACGAACTTCTGATCCATGAGAACGATTTCGGCGTAGAAGTTGTTCAGTTTGCCCTCGATGATCTTTTCGATCATTTCGGCAGGCTTACCTTCGGCAGCTAACTGCTCGCGGTAAATTGCCTTTTCGCGCTCCACCAATTCTGGCGAAACTTGATCGCGGGTGGTGAACTGTGGCGCAGCGGCAGCAATATGCAGAGCTAGATCCTGGCAGAATTCAACGAAAGCCTCGTTGCGCGCCACAAAGTCGGTTTCGCACATGACTTCGACCATCACTGCCAACTTACCGTTAGCGTGGGTGTAGGTATGAATGCGACCTTCGGCGGTGGCACGGTCGGCCTTTTTGGCCATCTTTAGCGCGCCGTTTTTACGGAGCACGTCAATAGCTTGCTCTAAGTCGCCATTGGTTTCTTGCAAGGCCTTTTTGGCGTCCATCATGCCGGCACCAGTCATGTCACGGAGTTTTGCGACGTCACTTGCGGAAATGGACATAGGCTATTTCTTTTCTTCAATTGCTTTTTGAGCAAGCTCTTCTTTGATTTTATCATCTAGGTCGTCGACAACTTCTTTAGCTTTGTCCGACAACTTTACTTCTTCGTCGATAGCCTTGCGCACTTCGGCAGCAGCCTGAGCTTCGTGAGCGGCCTTCTTTTTGCCATCGTTAACCGCCTCAGAAATCAAGCGAGCAATCAACTCGATAGAACCAACGGCATCGTCGTTACCCGGGATGACGTAGCGGATACCAACTGGATTGACGTTAGAATCAACTAGAGCGATAACCGGCAACTTCATGGTGATAGCTTCACGAACCGTGGTCTTATCGTGACGAGCATCAAGCACAAAGATAGCATCTGGCATGCGGGTCATGGTGCTAATACCACCAATCTGCTCCTCGAGTTCAGCGATTTCACGATCAAAGTGCAACTGTTCGAGCTTGGTGTACTTGCGCAGTTCGCCTTTGTCACGCTTATCTTTCAAATCCAAGTAATGCTTAACGAGCTTTTGCAGCTGACCAAAGTTGGTCAAGGTGCCGCCTAGCCAACGGACGTTGACGTAAGGCATATTGCAAGCCTGGGCGTACTTAGCCACGATGTCCTGCGTTTGGCTCTTGGTACCAACGAACAGCACGGTGCCGCCTTTGGCTACCAACTTTTCGACAAAGGTCACAGCCTCTTGCAGCTTCTCTGTGGTCTTTTCAAGATCAAAGATGTGCACGCCGCCGCGAACGCCGAAGATGAACTGCTTCATTTTGGGATGCCAACGCGAAGAACGGTGACCAAAGTGGACACCCGCCTTGAGCATTTCAAGGGATGATGGAACTTTCATAGTTTTCCTTTTAACCTCGATCCCCTGTTATTGGGCCCCGCACCTTTTTCAGCCTGAAGGCTAAAAAGGTGCGGGGAGGATCCAATAACGCTTGTGGTGGGGATCTGTGAGATAAAATGTATTAAATGCTCTCTTTTTGAGAACGGGCAATACTTTAGCTCAGAAAACAAAAAAGCGCAATCCCCGTAGGATAGCGCTCTAGATGAGGCTCTCGTCGCTGCGAGTGATGATGGCTCGCAGGGTACGCAGAGCCTGGGCTCGGTGCGAAATCTGGGACTTGCGCTCAGGGCCCATCTCGGCGTAGGTCTTGGCCTCGCCGTCGGGCACAAAGTAGAAGTCGAAGCCCCAGCCCACCGACCCCCGGCGGGGCACCAACGTACCCTCGATGACCTGAGTGACCACCCGCTCTTGTTGAGCCATATCGCCCCACCTATAGGCCACGGACGAGCATACCTGCATGCGAAAATTACGCCTGACCCCCGCCAGCAACAGGGCATTCTCGTAACCATTTCGCTCTTCGAAGAACTTGACGAACGGCCCAGGGAAACCGTCGAGACAAGCCAAGCTCACCGCCACGTCTTCGACCATCACTGGAACGTGAAGGCTGGACCAGGCTGCGCGAACCTTGGCGCGAACAACCTGAGCCACGTCCATTGATTGAATCTCGGGAATATCCAGGGCGTGCGACTGCAAGCCCTCCCCCAGAATCAGACGAGCTTCTTCCAGCTTCCTGGGATTGCTCGTCACCAAGGTGGTCTGCATGTTTGCCTCCGCAGGTAGACTAATCGCGGTCGTAGCCAAAGTCAACGAATAAACATGGCGTCGCCAAAAGAGAAGAATCGATAACCAAGCTGCTTGGCTAGTTCGTAAGCGGCAAGAATGCGCTCGCGGC
>CAZXUX010000013.1:0-21363 GCA_964644265.1 uncultured Gammaproteobacteria bacterium | reverse complement strand
AAAGCTCACGCTTCTCTAGGCGAGAAGTGTTACCGATGTATCTCATCTTTTCCAGCGAAAAATTACACCCAAAAGCCTAGGGGATAAGCGACTTCATCCACTGACGAACGCGATCGGCGACCTTATCGACGCTTTTAAATTTATTAAACAATCGGCCAAAATTAAAACCCTTTCCGTGCATTTCTTGAATTCCGTAACCCCAAGCCGCCAAACCTATGGCCGTAGCAAAAGCCGGATCCTGTACCTCGTCTAGCACGCTAGAAATACCCATTGGCACACCGTACGCCGAGGGCAAGCGTAAAACGCGCTTCGCCACATCAATCGATCCTTCCAGCTTGAGAGTTCCGCCCGTAAAAAAACAACCAACTGGCAACATACCTGACCGATCAATCTTTCTAAGTTCGTTGTCTATTGCCTCAAAAATCTCTTCCAGCCGCGCCTCGATTATCTCGGCCACGAAACGCTGTTTTATAACCTCATCGCTTTCCGCGCCAAAATCGCGCAACGAAAACTGATGCTTGCGATCGACCGCGTCTGGCACCGCGTTGCCATGCGCCAACTTAACCTGCTCTGCTATTTCGATGGATGTTCTAAGACCAATGGCGATATCGTTAGTTATATGATCGCCACCAAGTGGAATAATTGCCGTATGGAGTAAATCACCTTCTTCAAAGACAGCAATCGTAGTAGTGGCTGCGCCAATATTAGCCACACAAACACCCAACTCTTTCTGGCGCTGGGTCAAAACCGCCTCAGCCGTAGCCAAGGGCGCATAGACCTCGCCATCAATATCTAAACCCGTTCGGTAAACAGTTTTTGTTAAATTTCTAATGTGGGAAGACAAAGCCTCAATGATCACTGCATCGACCTCGAGCCGAATGCCAGTCATGCCGACCGGATCTTTAATCCCTCGCTGACCGTCGACCGTAAAACTCTTGGGTATAACATGCAAAATTTCGTAATTTGATGGCGTTGCGACAGTTCTTGCGGCTTCCATGGCGCGCTCCACGTCGTCTTCTTGAATCTCGCCTTGCGGACGCGAAACACCCACCACCCCGCGACTCTCCTGCACCAAAATACTCTGACCCGCAATGGCCACCCAGGCGCTATTCAAAGCAACGCCCGTCATTCGTTCGGCTGTCTCTAGAGCCTTAGAAATCGCGGTTACCGCTTCTTCCATGCTAGAAATAGCCCCGCGATGAATACCTGAAGAAGGCGATGCTGTGGCGCCAATCACCTGCAGACGCGCCGCAGCCTCATCTTTGGGGTTTATCTTGCAAACAGCAACCCGAATGGTTGAAGAGCCGATATCCAGGCCGGTAATTATTTGGTCAGCCATAGCCAATGCTTACGCCGATCACTCTCCTCGGCGCACGCAGGAATTCAGTATAGCACACCAAGCATCATGAAAATGGGGGTAAAAAATAATTAAACCCACGGTCAAAGCAACCATACTAGTCAATAAAACCGCCCCTGCCATCATGTCTTTCACCTCTCTCACCATGGGACTTAAACGCGGGTGCACGGCATCGGCCAAGCGCTCTAATATACTGTTGACTATTTCTAGCACCAAGACCGCGCCGCACAACAAAAATAACAAGAAAAACTCCCACCACTCAAGTCTGAAAACCACTGCCCCAACAATTACAGCTAACGTTACCAACACCTGCAAACGAAAACTCTGTTCGGCTCTAAATACATCGCCTAAACCGCGCAACGCGTGCCTTAGGCTGCGCACAAAAACAGCGATCGGACTCATAAAATATCAGCCACAATATTATCCTGCAACGGAAACATGACTTCGGCATCGGCCGGTTGTTCGTGATCAAACCCCAACACATGCAACACGCCGTGCACCACCAAATCAGCCAGCTCAAGCTCAATGTCGGCGTCTTCTGCCTGCCTAACAGCCTGATCATATGATACCAACACGTCTCCCAGCTGCCCGCTCAAATCATCTGCCGGCGCTGCAAAAGACAAAACATCGGTCACCGCGTCTTTACTGCGATACATCCTGTTCAAACGCCGAATTTCGTGATCAGTAACAAAGCTAATAGCCACCTGACCTTGCGGCTTGGTGCGTAAACGACGATCGAGCGAAGCAGCCAACTTGGCTAAACGTTGCCTCGTTAATCGATGCTCAGGTGGCACACGTGATTGTTCTAAATCAAAAGTAATCATGCTGCGGCCTCAAGGCAATAACTTAAAACTATTAACCATCATTTTAAAAGTCTGTAAATAATCCACCGTAGCCGAATCACCCAACTCATAATGCGCAATGTACACCGCATTGCCGGTATCAAGATACATGCTGCGGTCATCAACTCCAATCAACGAATAGTAACCCTCCTTGGTATAGGTAGACGTTAATCTATCAACCCCGAAAGCAGAGACGTTTTCCCTGTACCAAGCCTCAAGATTTAAAGCTGGATCCTTGGCTTGCCACTCCAAAACAACAAGCTGCGCGCTCGAAGAACGAAAAGACACACGCTGTGCCTCTGGTGTGCTCACCGGATTCCAGGTCGTTGGGTAATAAATTTCAAATGGCAAACTATCGCTCTGCAAAACTCGCACCGCTCCAGTATCCAACAAAGTTGAGGGCGCTACGCCTAGCGGATCATAACGATGAAATACTTCGTTGCCATCAAGAAAAGTATCGCCATCAGAATCAGGATTACGAAAATCCGTCCCGTACAACAACTCTTCGATATTGGTCAGTCCATCGCTATCTGTGTCGGTACCAGGTACCGGTACTGCCGGCTCTGGCTCTGGTTCGGGCTGCGGTTCGGGCTCGGGGGTTGGCTGAACCACCGGTGGTGCGAAAGGCTGCTCAATTACAATATACGCCGCCACCGCCACCCCACCCACTAACAGCAGACTTAAAAAAACAAATAACCAGGCCGTTGAGCGCTTCTTGTGCCTCGGCGGCACAATTACAGGCGACTTTACCGACGCTGTCGGTGGCACATTTTTAACAACTGGTGGTGCAACAATTGGCGTAGCTACCGCTTTTTCTTTATCTTTTACAGCACGCGAACGATCAAAAAACTCCTTCGGCATGGTGTGAATAACCAGCGAAGCATTTCCCTGTCCTGCCGATTGGACAACCGGGGCAGTGGAGACTGTTTTTTTTGCATCCTCCTCAAACATGAAATTATTACTTATTGCGTGGCCGGGACTTCCAATATCTTGCCCGGTCCATTTGGATTATACCCGGAACGAACTTCTTGTCCGTCAAAAAAACCATCGCCATCGGTATCCGTTCGCCTTGGATCAGTGCCATAAACTTGCAGCTCCTCCTTATCGCCCAGGCCATCGCTGTCTGTATCTGGCTTTGACACAGAGGTTCCGGCCTCCAATTCTTCGGCATTCGTTAATCCATCGCCGTCGCTATCTACATTAGCCGCGGGGTCAGTCGAATTGGTAGAGTCTTGCTCTTGGTCTCCCTTGCCATCAGCCGTAACTTCATCGCCACTGCCAGATACATCGCCCGAAGGAAAAATCGGGGTTAAACCGCCTGGCACAAGGGCTCGATATGCGATAAATCCAGAAGCCCCAACAGCTACGAAAGCCACAAACAAAATAACCAAAGTTTTTACTAGATGACCGCCTGAGCGCTCGTAATGCGGCGCCGCCAAAGCTGGACGCGCAACTGGTGGCGCTACTTCCGGCGTCATGACTGGTGCCCTTGGACTTGAATCAACCGCAGCTGGAGCGGGCCGTGGTGTCGCCGCTCGATCAACAGGCGTATTAGCCAACGGCTCAACTCCCTCAAACATGTCCTGTGGTTCTTTGTTATCAAACATATTATTTGGTTAGCGGGTCATACCCATTTTGTATTTCAACTCCATCACTAAAGCCATCATCATCCGTGTCAGGATCTTGTGGGTCAGTGCCCAACTCAAACTCTTCTCGGCTTACCAAGCCATCCAAATCTTCATCGGCCGTTGTAATGGCTCGCTCGCAATCTATTCTATCTGCTTCCGACAATGCGGCACAGGCGGCCGGATCGCCAGAATCTGCTGCAGCCTTCAATAAGGCACCAGCTTCGCAAGTCTCGGCCGGTATACCCGCGGCCGCGCAATTACCGCTAGCCACTGCGCGTGACCAAACAGCGCCGGCGCAATTAGCTCGCAAATTAGCATCAGTAATCGCTTCACAGGTCGCGAAAGTTCCGCTAGTACTGGCTAAAAATAAACTAGCTTGATTGCGACATGCCTCTCTAGACACTCCCTGCAAAACATCGCACGTCGCGACATTATTCAAATCTTTAGCAATAAGTGCAGCGCAATTAATTTGAGCTGTTTCATCAACAATTTTCGTGCAAGTTTTTGGGCTCGTCGAAGCTCTAGCCGCGTCAGACATCGCGCCGTCTAAACAAACCTGATCTGCCGGCGCACACTCAGCAGCCAACTCCGCTGCCCTTATGGCCGCATCAGCATCAGGCTTTGCGTCTGGGCGATTGCGTAATACGTTAACTGTCAACAACACCGCTAAAACGACCACCGTCGACACAGCAAATAAAATACCAGCCGCAACCCAAGTTTTACGTTCGCGCCACCAGGGAACCCTTGGTGGCTCAGCCTGACCCGGAGTATAGAATTGGAAGTCCGAATATTCGTTCATACTTCAGCAATTACGGTGTGCAAGCGTTCATGCGCACATTAGACACCTCAAGCTGACCGACACCAGGGAAGGTGAACTGTAACGACACCAACTGCTCGGCATCAGGATTACACACAAATCCGTCTGGGAAAGGCAGGGTTATATTTGCGCCTTCGCGAATATTACCGGAGGTCTGCACCGGACTTCCGCCAGTTGAGGTAGTCAAAGTAACGTTGATACTCAAAATTGATTCCACGATCTGTTCATACATGCCCTCTAACTCAACCTCAGTATCAGCAACATAGGAGTAATCAAGACCATTCTCGCCAACTCCCTGGCCAGAAACATTAGATGACCACTCTTCCATGTTGCCAATGTGTTCGTTGTTCTTGCTCAAAGTTGCCGTATAGAGCTCGTAACCGTAAAGATCGAACTTGTCGGCCGCAATTTGCGGGTCATAACCAAACCATTCACCGTCGGACAACAGGATCGCTATATATCTAGCATTTGGCGTACCCTGCGTACCACCCTGCTCAGCAAACAACTCCAAAGCCTCTTCTAAAGCCTCATAAGTGAACGTACCGTGGCCAGATCCATGACCATAATAATCACCGTCGTAGGCTATGTTCTTGGCATCTGGGAAATAACCTTGAACCTCTGCAATAAGTGATGACTTGCCACTTTCGCTTACAAAATCAAACAAGTTACCGAAAGGCACTCCGGTTTGTAACGATGAATCATCGTTGTTGCAGAAGTCACCAGGCGTAACACTGGAGCAGTTAGTATCGGTGGTACAAGCATTGGTCGTTACGTAACACTCATCTTTCACCAAACCCTTAAAGCCAATCGATCCGATCTGTACATTTTCTCCTAGGCCATCAAAAATATCCTCAAAAGCAGCTTCCATAGAATCGACAGCCACCGCTAAGCGACTTCTCTCACCTGGCTCTGGATCGGTATCGTTGTTCACCTCCCACTTCATGGTCCAGGACTCATCAGTGACAAAAACTACATAAGTCGTGGGTGGCTCAACGTTGGCCAAAGACACGTCAGCCGTAAACGAAGTCGCCACCGAACAAGCTGGCACCGTTATGGTAGCCGCGTTAGGCAACACAGCAGTTGTGTCGGCTGAATAGCTGAAAACGCCGGTTGATGATTCTGGTCGCGAACCGGGTTGATTAGCGGTTACCAACAAACTCTCAGATGTTGTGGTAAGCGGGCAAGAACTAGCGCAATTATCAGCACAGGTTGGCAAAACACAGGTACCGCCACCAGGACAACCCTGCTGGTCAATGGAACCCGTGTTGTTAGTGCAAAGCTGGCCAGGCGCCGTACCGCCATTACAGATTCCAAGGTTGCGGCAGGTATAAGTTATACCGCCACTTGAAACTGTTGTATTGAGAGTTTCACAGCTACCGAAGGTAGTATCAGTTGGAGCATCAAAATAAGTGTATGGAATATCTGCCGCATCGCAATATTCATTACCATTGCGCACTCCATCACCACAGAACTCACCGCTCGCTACTTCGTAACGACAAGACAACGAGCAGGCTGTGCAACTTGAACCATAAGCCGAATCGCAACTTGCGCCATTGTTAATACCCTCATCACACTGTTCCTGACCCAAAAACACAGAGCCGTCACCGCAAACATTGAGCTGACAACTGCTCGTACAGCTGTCTGTACCATCGGTATTGCCGTCATCGCATTGCTCGTCAGGATCAACCACTCCGTCGCCACAGCTACCAATTTCTGTACAGGCAATATTAAACCAGTTATTCACCGTGTATTTACAGCTCGCCCCAGCCGCATCGTCGCAGGTTCTAACTCGGGTCTTGCCCACCGGGCAAGCCGCCCTGTTCCCCGTGCCATTGCCTCCACACACGCCACCACCGCAATCAGCATTAGTAGAACATGGCACGTTTTTAAATCCTACCGGAGAATTTTGTGCACATAACTTACCGGCCCAAGTTAAATCTTCGCCATCACAAACTTCGCCGCCATCGACCACGCCGTCACCGCAATAAGCTGCTGGTCCGGAACAATCCCAAGCGCAAGAGGCGTTGGGACTAGCACTGTAATCGCCATTTGCTCCAACGCAGCTACCAGCACCTGCCTGGTAGGCTCGCGAAACAGACAAACCGTTACCCGGCGCGCCACAATCGCAGCTTTCGCCACCTGCCAACAAACCATCGCCACAGTAAAAAGCTGTGCCGTACGTACAATCTTGTCCGCAAAAACCGTAAGCGCCGTTATTTGATCCATCGTCACACTCTTCTCCAGCATTCAGCACTCCGTCGCCACAAGTAGCCACAATACAAGCAGCCGCCGCGTCATCCACAAAACCACTACATGTCGAGTTACATGTCTGGCTTCGCGAGCCCGGCAATCCGCTGGCCGCCGTACAAGCCGTCGCCGCACCACCTAGCTGGCCGATTTCACACACCTCGCTACTGCCCACCACGCCATCGCCACAGCTAGCCGATGATCCGTACACCGTAGCCCCGGAACAAAAAGCCGCAGCCGTGAAACCCGCCGCTGCTCCGGCACTGTTGCCGATGGTAATCGTCACGGCATCGGAAGAATTATTGTCAATCGGATTTACGTATGATCCCGTGGTGTATTCCAAATCAGCAAACAATCTAGCTGCACTTTCACCAATCGCCTGATAATGATAAGCCGATGATCCAGCCGGACAAATATACTTGCCGCTACTACCATCAACACAGGTCTCGGCATCGTAAGACGCTAAGGTACCGCCACCGCACTGCTGGTAGTAATTCAGCGGATCCGCCGGCATGGTTGTACTGCTCAATGCTCCACCTAAAATAGAATTCCACGACTCCCAGACACTCGAACTCAAACCCCTAACAAAGCTACCCGCTGGCAACGACGGCACAACGCCATTTTCTAACTTATAGGCGTTAACTAAAGCGGCCAAATCGGTAATATCGCCCAAACGCTTGCTGTCACGTCGCAACTTAGATTTCAAATCAGCACAACTAGCTCCCGCACCGCTGTCGCATTGAGCATCGGAACTACAACTTACAGTCTGGCCCTGCCCGTCGATTACAAAGGTCACTCCGTCGGACGCCACACACAAACCAACACTTGGCACGTCAATGGCAAAGCGTAAATTATTACGCAGCTCAGCATAGATATCTTTGGTAGTTTGGCTCGCCCCTTCGTTATAAGAAATGACGTAAATATTCGAGTACAGCTCACCCGAAGTTGTTTGATTAGTAGCCATGGCGTAAGTCGTGCGCCCGTCTTCGACAGCCGTGAAACCATCGACCATTACATCTTTTGGCTGGCCAACGAATCCCTGAGCCAAATACCAAGCACGAGGGCTTAAATAGCCAGGATTTTGCACAATTCGGAAGCCGATGGCATCACCCGAGCTATCAGCGATCTCAAACAAATACTCTTTGAAGACGTTAACCGAAGCCGTGGTTGGTGGACGCACCACAACCAAAGCTGGCAGGTCATCAGCTAAACCATCGGCGCCAGTATCGCGACAATACATGGTAGAAAAATTGGTCCAGGCCGCACCTTGCTCGGCTCCGTCAGCCAAACTTGCCGGAGAATCGGTCCACGGGAATGAGGTCAGTGACGGCCAGGGGTTTTCGCACAAAAATGCAGTTACTGCTTCGCTGCCGTTGATTACCGTTGCACCCCCTATGCCGGTAGCATCTTCGGTAATGTTGGCTGTTGCGATTACTACGCTTTCGCCATTATCGTTCTGTACGGTCAAAGCGGCCTGACTAGGACTAGCCGAATCCTGAACCACATCAAACAAGGCACCGTTATCTTCAGTTGACCATCCGGTCCACTCCCAGTCATACACTCCAGGCACCGGAGCGATGCTTTGCGGTATGCCAGTGGTGTGCGAAATCGCATCGGCCACCATTACATGCGTCTCGTTTGCAGCAGTAAACAAGAAAGCCGAGTCCTGAACCGTATCGCTAATAGTTACGTCGTCAAAAGCACAAATTTCGCTACCTACTGAAAAGTCTTGAATTAAATTGCCATTTAGGCTAGCCCCGAATCTAGATCGCACGCCGTCAGGAACACCATCATCAATAACAGTATCCCCCTCGACCACCAAGGTGTAGTCGGCATTAGCTACCAAAAGGGCATCAACCGTCATTCTGACCTCGAACGTGCCATCTTCTCGTGCCACCTGGCTAAAACCAGTAATTGGCGCGACGCAATCACCACTGGCGGCCTGCGCTGGTCGCCCTAAAATATTGCGCACTTTGTACCACAACCTAACTAGCGGCGAACGCGGTCGTCCAGCCAAAGTCATATGATCGGCCGGGCAAAAAGCGCTGCTCGTGCTGCCCAAATCCAGCTTTGCGTACATTCGATACTTAGTTACCGCAACTCCAGAAACCTGTTGCTCGTAAGTTAAGGATTGCAAATCCATTTCACGATCGAAAATGCCGTAAAGGGTCGCGTTTCTACACACGTTGGCGCCGTTTGGATACAACTGACCACTCGGTCGCTCCACACAGCAGTTGCCCTCGCCTACGCCAAAGACTTCCGGATCAGAACAATCCAAATCATTTTCAGCCGTACAAGACAAACGCAAGTTGGTGGTTGTCGACAGTCGCGATGAAGCTTCAGACACCTCAATGGTCGCCGTCGCCTGCTGGGTATTTGTTGCCACTTCAAAAACCGCGCTATCGGTAATCTGAGCCACCTGCAAAGGATCAATCTGTCCGTCGCCGCTTGCTGTAGCCTCACAGGCCGCTAGCTCGCCAACACCAGTTACCCCGTCACCGCAAAACGATGGCGTGGAGTAAGAAAGACTCGAACCCTCAAGCAAACATTTTGCCGTACAACCATCACCGCCAGTCGCGTTGCTATCGTCACAGGCCTCGCCAACGCCAATCGTACCGTCACCACAAACCGATCCATAAACTGCCGCTGATCCCTCTAATAAACAGTTAAGAGAACAACCATCGCCGCTTAAAGTATTACCGTCGTCGCAATTTTCTGCTGGCATTTCCATCACACCATTACTACAAACTGCGCCACCAACAGAGGCCAGGGTTGGCGAGCCTTCATTCAAACATTCAGCTGAACAACCATCGCCACGCAACGCGTTGCCGTCGTCACATTCTTCTCCTGCCAACCCAGACGTGGTCAAAACCGCCACGTCACCGTTGCCACAAGTTGCGTCAACTGTCCCAGAACCTTCGGCTAAACAAACGCTAGAACAACCATCGCTGCTCAAAACATTGCCGTCATCGCAATCTTCACCAGCACCCGAAGCCATTCGTTCGACCACACCATTTCCGCAGCTTCCAAAGCTACCGGCGCCCTCTCTTAGGCAAGAGGCCGAACAACCGTCACCGCCAGCCACGTTGCCGTCTTCACATTCTTCGCCACTCGCCACATCAAGGAAACCGTCGCCACAAATTGCGGCGTAAGGCTGACTGCCTGCCGCCACACAAGACTGCGTACAACCCTCGGCGACGCTCATCGGATCAGTATCAACCAAAGAACCGCTCAGCCAATCGGCTACACGTGTTGTCGGATTATTGTCTATGTCCTCGTCTAAAATCGGGTCTACCCAATTCCAGGCGTAATCAAAACCCGACAAACGCTGACCAGATACCGAACACGAATCAGCCGCACCAAAAGCAGCGGCTGAATAAGCCTGTGTACCCCCGATTTCCCTAACTAAGGCATCGGTTGGTTCAATTGAGATACGATCCACGGCACATACCGAAGCATCTTCGCGAACCCTGAAAACCCAAGAGTAATCGCCTCCGTAATTGGTACGAATAAGCGGCACACCACTGGTACTAACCACCCGACCAGATACTACAACCCTATAAAAAGTGCTGGGCGTCAAATTAAGAGCATCAAGCACAAAACCAGTGCAACGACCGCTAGCGTCAGTAACGCAGCGAGCAGCAGCCCCGCTTACCTGAGTTAAAGTGGAACATAGCTCATTGGTGCAGCGATACAAAGACACCGAGCCGTTAGCTTCCAAAACAGCTTCGTTCATGGCTGTGTTGAAACTAGCGCCAACCTCGGCATTTACGCAGGCTTCTTCACAATTTGGCCACTGATTAATTACGTAAGGATCGGCAAAGTTAATAGTTAACGAGCCAGCATCGCCAATGCCACTATCTCGCTCTTCGGCCGTGACATCTGTTGTGCCCTCTGCCAAAGCTTCAGCATTAGCACAAGCCGATGATCCAGCGCTGCACGAAGGGTCAGCGGCAATATTAAATCTTGCGTAACTCTCATCAATCGACCAGAGCCATGAGTAATCATCGCCACTTAGCACCATGCATCCGGTAACCGGTAAAGCGCGATACTCCTTAGTGCCGAACAATTCGCTAATAGTCGCACTGCGTGGCGATACAATGACTCGTTCCAAGCTACAACGCGTAGCCTCTGCCCGAGTAGTAAAGCCCCACGTGACGTCTTCGCCCAGAGCTACGCCATCTAGCGACTGCACATCGCTTTCAATACGAACCTGGTATTGCGAACTGACATCTAGATCTTGATCAAGCGCCAACATGGCCGACCTCGCCGTAGTGGTTAGGGTGCCAAAAACCTCTTCCGTACTCGCGCATGGGTTATTGCCACCAGCCGTACACTTTTCCAAATGCATGTTGCCGTCAATCGTGGCTTCATTCATGTCGACCGTGAACTCAACATAAACATCAGCGTTCACACACACTCCGCCAGCTGTAAAATCGTCATTCGGCACGCCGCTAACCTGGTCGTCGGTGCAAGCAAAAACCACATCTGGCGTTAGCGGAATTACTCCACTCGAAAAACTCCAACCATAAGCCGCCAAATTAGCAACCGCAACCACGGTGCTCCCGCTAACCTCAAAATTTATAGCGTTACTTTGAGCAGCCGCCGCATTACTAACCACCACCGGACCAGTCGTTGCCGCCGGCGGAACCGTGGCTGTAATTTCGCCATCGGACCAGCCAGTCACAGCCGCTGCCTGCCCTTGAAAAAACGCTACGCTACCAGGCGCCGTACCAAAATTATCACCAAACAAAGTAACACTAGCCCCTGGCAAAGCGGCCGCTGGTTCAATGGCGCAAAGCCCCGGAGTTGGAGCCGCCGCAGTTACCTCAAAAGCCACTCGATTCGATTCAGCACCGCTAGAATTAATTAAATACAAGGTGTAGGCACCAAGCGGCAAGGCGCCGCCGGACTGCAAGGTCTCTGGAATTATCACCGTCACCTGAGTGTCTCGCCAAACACTGGCCGCGCAAGCACTGGGGAAATCAAGACTCGCCAAAGCTCGCTCGCCTGACTGTTGATTTTCTAACCAAACTGTACCCAACGAGGCCCCAAAGCCAACGCCAGAAACAGTCACGTACTGGCCAACGCCCCCCGCTGCCGGATCCAAACTAGCAATCACCGGCGTCACCGCGTTGTCGTCTAACAAATTGAAATTTAAGGCGTTAGAAGCCACTCCATTAACTACAGCCGTAACCGCATAATCACCACTACCGCCAGATAATTCCGGCACTGTTACACCAACTACTGAATCGGCCCAAGAGCTATAGCTTGAACCGGCCGTAGACCCAAACATAATCTGCGAATCACCCCGGCTGCCACCAAGGTTAACTCCCTCAACATTCAAGCCACTGCTACTTCGCCCAAAGTCAGGCGACAAATTACATAGTCCTGGCCTTTCTGTGTTGTTAACATCAAAATCCACAATCAATGGTCCCTGTGTGTCGTCCGTAGCCTCAATCAATCCGGCCGCCGTGGTTAACACAATCGGTCCGTCTATTGCGCCATCTGGCACCTGTACCACAATCTGATCAGTTGACCAGCCGCTTGAGCAGCTGGGTATGCTGGCCGCGATTAATCCGGTCGCACCAGTAAAACTAACCGTGCCGTCAAGCGAACCAAAAGCCTGACCGGTTAGTGTCACGTAGGTTCCCGGGGCCCCATCAAGCGGGCTTACATCATTAATAGTGGGCGGCGTGGTGCACGATCCGTTCAAGCACAAACCACCACTGCAATCAGCGTTTTCTACACAGCTACCGCCATCACAGGCGCCGCAATATTCGGGCGCGCTGGAGTCGCCACCGCAGTCTAACCCTGTCTCAGCACCATCTTGCACACCGTTAAAACAGCTAGCACTACGCACAATTACGCTAGTCGAATCTTGATCAGTATTGCCAGCCAAATCGCTCACCGTAGCCGACAAGCTATAGCGCTGGCCAATTTGCAAACCAGTAGTGTCCCACAACGAATCAATTAATACGTCCGTCAGGTCAGCTCCGCTGGCCGGCACGCTATCGAATAACAGATCCCCGGCTGCAAAATCAGCACCCGCCACCCCGGCATCATCGGTGCCATGTGCCTGCACACCAGCTAAGGCATCGACCGATATTCCAGCCCCAGCGTCTGGCAAGGTTAAGTCAGCTTGTGGATCCTCGGTATCTACCAAATCGCCAGTCGTAAAAGTACCGACACACTTACCATTAGCACACGACAATCCCACCCCGGTAGAGCTATCGATGGTGTCGTCGACGGTCACGGTGTATTCGGTGTTAGCTTCAAAACAGAAGCGGTCAGCATTGGGGTCTGGGCAAGCAGCGGCTGGCACAAATGTTACTTTATTGCCGCGCACCGTAAGCGAACCGACCACCTCAGCGCCACTAGCGCTGGTCACTGTAACGCTTCTATCATTTACCGTATTCGCATCTAACAACCGACTGAAGGTAATTTGCACTGCCACGTTTCTAATACTCACTGCCCCACTAGGCTGCTGAGCCGTTACTTCAAAAGTCGAACTCGAACCACCGCCCAAACCGCCGCCACCTGCGCCGCCCCCAGCTCCACCGCCGCCTCCGCCGCCAGTCGCGCCGAGCAAAGCAGAAATAACAAACGTAGTAACCGCCCAAGACATCAAAATGATCGTCAAACCAATACCGCCGTTTATCAACGTACGCTTGGCTCGATCAACCTTAGACGCGTCGCCACCAGCAGTCATCCAGACAAATCCGCCGTACATCACAATAACCACCGCAATCACTCCCAAAAAAGTCAACGCTGTCCGGATCAGCTTGGCGATTATTACCGTGGGGTCATCCTGCGTAACAAAGCCAGCCACGTCGCGAATGCTCTCCAAGCCAGATGTCGCAGTTTGTGCCAAAGCAAGGTGCGGCAAGCTAACAATCACTGCAAAAAACAGCGCCGCTAATGCCGTGGTCAAAAATCTTCTCAACTTGTTGCTTTGGATAGACATGCTTAGAAAAGACTGCAGGCCGTAGCTTGCGCCACGCCATTACAGCAATAAGGAGCCGCCGAATTCACTGCACACTGACCACCTCCCGCATCTGGTCCAGCCGCCGGGCGATAGCAATTTTGATACTGATTACGCAACCCCTGTGTGACCTCTGTGCCATACACGTAGGTCTTGCCGTCAATCGATTCCAAAAACACTCCGTGCGGTACAGTTATCAAAGATTTGGCCGGCAATTGCGAAGAATTGGTCACCACGTCGCCGGCCGCAGTCAATAACGTGCTGTCAAAGCGATACCACAACTCATGAGACTTGCCAGAAGACAATTCAGTATTAGTCAACGACAAGTTTTCGTTATTAACAGTGGAAGTCAACAAGACGTCGTTAAAAATCATGGTCACCGCCTGGTCTAGCGCCACATTGCTGCCCAAAATGCCGGGACTAATCGATTCAATCACAGGTGCCGATAGAAATATCTGGTCAGTAGTGTTGAATTGCCACTGATAATCATCGCCCGCAGAGCCATCGCCATTGCCGTCTAAAGAATTGGCCGCCACATCGACCACGCCATCGTAAGGAAAAATATCTGTGGCTGGCGGCGATACACCAACCGTAGCCGCCTGCACCAAGACGCTTATTGCTTGACCGCCTGGCAAACAATAAACGTTTTCGCCGCAAGAATTAGCCCCACATAACGCACTAGTGGTGAAAGTCACCGTTTTATATCCATTGCTAATCGCATACGTGCCAGGCTCTGGCGTACCGGCCGCACCAGTAACCTGCAAGTTATCAAAGCCACCCACAGTCTGCCGAACACCGGCAGCCGAAACCGGATCCACCGCCTCATCAAAAGTAACTTGCACTGCAATATTTTTTGCGTAAGAACCGCCCGCGGCTGGACTAACCGAGACTACCCGCGGTGGCTCGGTATCAATAACCGTGCCAGTAATAAACGACCACTCATAATGGTCTGCTGCGGCCGAAAAAACATCAGCTCCATCTGCACCCTTAATATTTGAACCCAAAATTACCGTGTAGGACACATCTTCGGTCGCCGAACCAAGATAAGGAGTTGGATTAAAAACCAAAGTTCGTAAATCATCGGTAAAAGATACCGCCACCTCGGTTAAGGCGCTGTTCTGACCATCGGCAGTAACAAAAATCTTTACGTTATCAGTGTTCAAAGACGTTGCCACAATGTCATCACTCAAATCGGTTGGCGTGCCGTTGGTATCGTACCCATCAATAAATGATGGCAAATCCATGGCTTCACGGAAGGTCACTATGATATTGGCGTTTCTGGCTACACCGGTTTGATTACGCAGTGGGTAGTGGTCCTGAATAGCGCCGCCACCAAGCGAACCAGAAAAACGCTCAATCGACACCGTGCCGCTAGGCGTGGTTCCGCCCCCGCCATTAATTGCTCGGTCAAGAGTATTGATTACAAAAGTTGCAATCGCGTACGCCGACAGCGTAATAACCAAACCAACCGTGGCATTGATCAAAATTTTCTTGGCGCTGTTTACCTGCTCCTCGCTGCCCCCCGCAGTCATCCAGCGAAAACCGGCGTAGATAATTAAAATCAAAAATACGACTCCCAAGAGCCCCAAAAAAACATTGATTATCGTGCCGATAATCGACAACAAATCCGCATTACCCAAGCCGGCCGATTCAGCCACAGCAGCTGCGCTTTCAGCCTGAGCCAAAGCTAGTCTTGGCGAAACACAAACAACAAACGTAAAAATCGCAAGCCAGCCGACGACACGACGCGCTAAGACAAAAAAGGAGTTCACATTACCCCTCTATTGTAGCTCAATTTAATCCCCACTTTACGGCCACGCCTGGGGACAAGCCCAGCCCTAGGCGCTCAACAATTTGACCAACAAATTTCTTAAATCAATCAATCCCGCTCCGCTCAACGAAGAAACATACAATTCGTTTTCCTTAAGCCCAACTGGATCATCGAGCAAGTCAGCCTTGCTATAGGCGATCACCCTCGGCGTCTCGGCGATCCCCAAATCAGCCAACACCTTATCTACTACCCGCATTTTCTCGGCCAATTTTGGATCACTGGCGTCGGCCACCTGCAACAAAATATCGGCGTGCATTGCCTCCGACAAAGTTGAACGAAAAGCTTGAACTAGCTGAGGCGGCAAACCATCAATAAAACCAATCGTATCAGCTAACAAAATCTTTTCCCTAGCCTCTGGTACAAACAACTCGCCTAGACGCGTATCTAGGGTAGCGAAAAGTTTATTAGCCACATATTCACGACGTCTGGTTAAAGCGTTTAACAAAGAAGTTTTGCCGGCGTTGGTGTAGCCAACAATAGCCACGGTCTTAAAACGCTTCCGTTCCCGAGCCTTGCGCTGCTCAGCATGCTGCCCTTCGTATGCGCTAAGCTTTTTTACAATGCTACGCTCCTGCTCTCGCAAGTGGCGCTTCATTGCTTCGGTATTACCCTCACCGGCGCCACCGCGAGTACCCGTACCACCGCGTTGTCGTCCTAACTTTTCTCCGAGATTAAAAATTCGCGGCCCCATGTGTCGCAACCTTGCCAGATCAATTTGCAATTTAGCCTCTGCGCTGGTCGCGTGCTTATCAAAAATGTGCAAAATTAAATCTATCCGATCCCAAACTTTAATTTTGGCCGGTCGCAATTTTTCCTCTAGATTAAATAACTGTCCTGGTTTTAATATCTCGTTCACCACCAACACGTCCGCCCTATGCTCTGGCGCTGTATTCACCAGTTCCTCAACTTTGCCCCGACCTAAAAACGTTTCATAGTCAGGCTTAGCTCGCCGTTGAATAGTTTTTACCACCGCTAAGCCACCGTAAGTGCGCGTTAACTCTTCTAATTCAGCCAAACGCATCTCTGCCTCCTGTTTGGGGACAGCAAAATGCACCAAATCAGCCAAAATTGCTCTCAATGTACTCATGACTAGGAAAAAATCTTATCGACAATAGATTTAATTCGAGATCCATCGGCTACGTCGCGAAGCTCTTTAGCCAAAACTCCCATCACCTTACCGGCTTGTGTAGCCGCAGCGCCACCCATTTCTTCGACCTTGGCTCGCACCGTCTTTTCTAATTCTTCATCACTCATTTGTGCCGGCATGTACTTTTCAATCACCTTCAATTCCGCCTGCACTTTATCAGCCAAATCCTGACGAGCATTGGTTACAAAGCTCTCTATGGAATCCTTTAATTTCTTGGCGTCGGCTTTAAGCACAGCCATAACGTCCGAATCTTCCAATTCTTTATTCAGCTCAATTGCTTTGTTCTTAACCGACGAAATCGCCATGCGCAAAGTATCGCGCACCAAAACATCGCCCGACTTCATCGCTTCTTTCATGTCACTGCTCAATTTTTCAAGTAAAGTCATATTACAGATTACGGAATTCGGTTGTCGGTTGTCGAGACATTATGACGTTAAACGCTGATGAAGCCTATTTAGCATCCTCGAAACATCATCTAGCAACTTGAGTAAAGAATTACATTTCTCCCTATTAGAATACCCTAACCGTAATATCATTTCTAACTGAGTTTCAAGTTCAGCGGTCGAACCATAGGCAATCGCTATAAAATGCGCGTAATCTTTTCTTGTGCCACGCCTGTTCCCCTCAGCTATATTACTAGGAATAGACACTGCGCTTCTTCGCATCTGCGAGGTTAGGCCGAATTGTTCATGACTAGGAAATAAAGCCGTGATTTGATATACCCCCTCCACGAGATCCATCCCCTTCCTCCAGACATCAAGATTTCTAAATGAATTAATTGACGACATACATAAACGACAATTATCAAGCATCAAAACATCAATAAACTCGACAACCGACAACCGAATCCCGACAACCGTACACAACACAAAAGGGACTTTCGTCCCCTTTTGTGGTTAGCGGCGGCCAAATTTCTTCTTGGCTCGCAGGTCTTCTTCACGAATCTTGCCGGTTTTCAGCATGTATTCACGAAGTTCGCCCATTTCCAGACGACGTACAGCACTCAAATGCACTGCATTCTTCTTGGGTTTCTTGGCGTGGAAACGGTGAGCTCGGACTTCCAAAGCTTTACCGCTCTGTTGAATACGACGTGAAAAACGTCGGAACAACGCCTCAAAACTTTCGCCTTTTTTTCGTTTTATTTCGATTTCTGCCACAGTTTTATACACTCCTTTCAAGAGTGGTCACAGGTTATCACAACCCTCACCCTCTGTCCAGATCTACTTCTTGCGAGCCATCTCTTCTAAGCGTTTCTGCACAATAGACACCACCTTAGCTGCATCGACAATTTCCTGAGCCCCAGACTCCATATCACGAATAATAATCGTCCCGTCCAAAACTTCTTTTTGACCAAGAATTACCGCAATCGGCGCTTTAAATTTATCGGCCATTTCTAACTGAGCCTTTAAGTTACCCTTAGCAAAAGCCTCGGCAATATCTATTCCAGACGCACGGAACTGCTCAAAAATCTTCAATCCTTTTCGGCGTGCAGCCTCGCCAAGCTGACAGAAAAATACCTCGGCTCGACGGCGAGAATCGGGTAATTTACCAGCAGCTCTCATGGCCAAAATAATACGCTCTATTCCCATCGCAGCTCCCGCTGCTGGAGTAGCCTCTCGACCACCCAACAAAGGAATAAGACCATCGTAACGCCCGCCGCCGCCCAAGGCATTCTGCGAACCCTCCTCGCCAGTTGGCGAAGCTGGCAATAACTCGAATACAGTCTTTGAATAATAATCCAAACCACGGACTAAATACGGATTCAGCTCGTACGGCACCTCTGCTTCGTCGAGATACTCCAGTACCTTCATGAAGTGCTGCTTAGCGTCCTCATCAAGATGTTCAATGATCTGCGGCGCCTCGGCTCTTAGCTCTTCCATGCCTGGCTCTTTCGAATCCAACAAACGCAATGGATTACGCGTCAAACGCTTCTTGTCGGTATCTGACAGCTTCTTGGTGTGACCCTTAAAATAGCGCGACAATTCGGCTAAGTAACTTTTGCGCGTCTGTGGAGAGCCAAGTGAATTCACTTGAATAATCGCCTCGACACCCAATTCTTTGCAAAACTGATAACACATCAGCATGATCTGGGCATCAATTACCGGATCATCAGAGCCAACTGCCTCCAAGCCAAATTGCCAAAATTGTCGATAACGCCCGGCCTGGGGTCGCTCGTGACGGAAAAAGGGCTCGGCATACCACAACTTTACTGGCTGCGATTGATTAACCATGCCGTGTTCAATATATGCCCTAGCCACCGAAGCCGTGCCCTCTGGACGCAGCGTCATTCTTACTCCGCCCTGATCAGTAAAGGTAAACATCTCCTTCTCTACGATATCGGTATCCTTGCCTACACCCCGCTCAAATAATGCCGTTTGTTCAACGATCGGCAAGCGAATGCGACCAAAACCATAAGCCCGTGTCAGGTTACGCATTACGTCTTCGATTTTCTCCCAGGCCGCCTGTTCGTCAGGCTGAACGTCGCGGAAACCGCGCAATGTTTCTAATGTCTTCGTTTTTTTACCGGCTGGCTTTTCGGCCGCAACGACGGGTTTAGCTTTTGGCATTGGCATAACGGTAAACGTTTTACTTAAGACAATGGCCTTTGGCCATTAGCCGCTTACATAGTCAAAATACGCACTCACTAGACCGAACACCGAACAACAGTTACGGCCACCGGCCAAAAGCCAACGGCCTATTGATTGTATTCAGGCAAAGCAAACGTTCCGAGCTTTTCTATGGGCAAACCACGAATCCAAACCCTACCCACCACATTGCCCTTCGGCACCGTTCCAAACGCCCGACTATCTAAACTGGCGTCGCGGTTATCACCCATTAAATAATATTCGTCAAGTCCCACCACCCTTCTGTCACGACCCGGAGTGTACTCATCAAGATAGGCTTCATCTAGCACTTGGCCGTTTGGATACTGTTCGTTATAAATAATAACGTTGCCATCTTTGACCTCTACTGTCTCGCCCGGCAAACCAATAACCCGCTTAATATAATACTGAGAGTCATTCGCTCCTGGCGGATGGAAAACTACAATTTCGCCTCTAATTGGTTCGCGAAAACGGAAGGTTAGCTCATCAATAATCAAGTATTCGCTGTCATGGAAATTTGGCTCCATCGATTCGCCCTTAACAATAAAAGGCTGCACCAAAAAATAACGCACTGGAATAATAATCGCCAGAGCCAACACGCCAATCTGCACAATCTCTAAAACAAATGCCGCGATCGCCCCGAACGTTGGGCCTAAATAACGATCTAACATCGGGCGCGCCCCCTCACTCCGCCGACGAGAAAAAAATGGCATAGATGAAAATCATGGTAGCACAGAACACTCAACATAGCCAACGCTCATCACAAAATTCATAAATATTCTACACAAACAGATACTATGGATATCCCAGGAATGCTATGAAAATAAATTCTACAGAATAAGCCAGTAAATAGGCTCTAATTAAGATTTTTTAGCTTATTATCAGAGTCCTTTGAAAATAAATTCTTCGGGATTCCCTGTCCTGGTTTTCTGTAATAACTATCTTTTTTTGCTTTACCCACCTTTTCAAGAAGACCCTTCTCTACCCAACTCTTTAAGAGCCGTGACATCTTTAAAACATCCTGTACGCCCGTTATCTCTCTGGCGACCTTATTTGTAACTCTATAGTGCTCGTCGAGAAATTTACTGACCGTATCCCAATACTCCACCTTCTGCTGATTAAACAATAGAAGCATAACCGAGTTAGGTCGCAAACTTGGAGGCAGATAAAGAGGCTCATACAAATTTTGAGCTTTCATGACCTGAAACATACGATCAACACCCTCACCTATATCAAGATTGGGAGCAAATTGAAAACGATTTAAGGTACGCAATATCAATGGGTTACGCGCAAATCTCTCTGAGCGAATGTTCTCTGTGGTGATGTGGCCGGGATAAGTTCCCGGACTCTCTATCTCTACCCGATCATCAAAAAATCTCACCTGAATGTCATCCTGCACAACGTAATTCCTATGTATGACCGCATTAGTAATAGCTTCCTGAAAAGCCCACTCAGGTACAAGAAAAGTTGGTTTAAACGCAGCACCCCGCAATTTAGGTGGTGAACTTTTCACAACACCACGAAAATATTCCATGGCGCCCTCGATTTGCTTAATTAAAGGACCTTCCACAGTAAACGGACGGGAAACAAAATTTGGACTTCCAGTATAGTTAGGTTTAGTTCCATAAAAATGAGAAATTTTAATACCACACTTGCTTCCCAGGGCCACAGAAGGGTTTCTACCAAAAAGCAACGCCCCGGCTTTAGTAAGTTCACGTTGGCCGTCAGTTACAATCGCCAAACCGTTATCTTTCAAAAATTGCCAATCATCCATTCCCGTACTATTTGTGTCCTTTTTATACTGTCTCAAGAGATCCTCATCCAGGCCCTCAAGAGATACTATGCTTGATTTTTCTGCCTCAAATTTAATAGCTCCCTTCTCGTACTTAATGCGCATTATTTCGCC
>CAZXUX010000012.1:2115-24578 GCA_964644265.1 uncultured Gammaproteobacteria bacterium | reverse complement strand
AAAGAATCCTAACCAAGAACTCCGGAAAATTTCTTCCCCGGTGCAGCTTAAGGATGTAGCCACTCCAACCATGCAGGAGCTTGTTAATACGCTTAAGGCCACCATGAAAAAAGAAAACGGCGTCGGTATTGCGGCGCCTCAAGTTGGCATCCACGAACGAGTGATTATCGCCGAGACTGAAGCTGGGCCGACGGCCTTTATTAATCCAGAAATTATTGAGACCTCGTTTAAGATGGTCGATAGCGAAGAAGGCTGCCTCTCGGTGCCTGGTGTGTGGGGCGTGGTGCAGCGCCACCGCAGCGTTAAGGTGAAAGCTCTAAACGAACAAGCGGAAGAAGTTGTCCTAAAAGCTAATGGTCTTTTGGCTATTATTTTCCAGCACGAAATAGATCATCTTAACGGCATTTTGTTTATTGACCGAGCCGAAAAAGTGCAGCCGACTAATGGCAAACAGGTGTCGGTATGAAAACTCGCGTAGTGTTTTTTGGCACCCCTGAGTTTTCGGCGAGCTTTTTACAGGCGCTGATTGCTGACGAGGCTTTTGCAGTGGTCGCTGTCGTTGCACAGCCCGATGCTGAGCTCGGCCGCAAAAAGATTTTGACTGCTCCGCCCACGAAAGTGATTGCTGAGCAATATGGTATTCCAGTTTTTCAGCCGACGAAATTAAAGGATCCGATTTTTCATGAAACCTTAAAGGCACTAGCTCCTGACCTAGGCGTAATCATTGCTTATGGTCGAATTTTGCCGGCGGAAGTTATCGACCTGTTGCCCAAGGGCTTGATTAACGTTCACCCTTCCCTACTGCCCTTGTGGCGTGGACCGTCACCAGTGCAGGCAGCTATTGCGGCTGGCGATGCGGTGTCTGGCGTGAGCGTGATGAAGATTGATGCCGAGATGGATCATGGACCGATTTTGCGGCAGGTACAGATACCAGTTAAAAACGTAGAAACGCCGCAATCGTTTTTTGCTAAGGTGGTCGAGCATGGCGTACCCGTCTTTCTTGAATCAGTTAAAGACTACGTTGCCGGCAGCTTACAGCCACAAGAACAAGAGCACTCGTTGGCAACGTATTGCAAACTGCTGACTCGAGAGGATGGCAAGATCAACTGGTCAGAGCCAGCTGAAGTTATTTTGCGCAAAATGCGAGCCTACACACCTTGGCCAGGTGCCTGGAGCAAAGATCTGAAGATTTTTGCAGCGGTTGAGAGTGAGCGGCAACTGCAGCCAGGTGAAATTGTTGTCGATGGCGAGCGTTTGTTTGTGGGTACGGGAACTACGGCGCTTGAACTTCTCGAGTTGCAGTCGACGGCTGGTAAGCGTTTGCCGGCCGCCGAGTGGCTGCGGGGGCAGCGTCAACTGCCTGCGTCTTTGGCTTAAGCCAGTGGTAGAACGGCAGCGCCACGAGCATGAGACTAAGGCCAATAGGATGATTGAGATACGGGGTGAAAACGTTGGCGGTAAAGAGTGCGGTTAAAACGCTGAACCAACCGATGGCTGCCCAGGCTTGGCGATTGTTGCGCAGGGTCTCAAGAGTTACTGCGCCGATGGTTAAGAAGTACCAGATGAAGCCCAGTAAGCCGAAGATGCCCATCTTCAACCAGATGTCTTGGTAACCCCATTCAAAACGATAGGTGGTGACTTCCCCACTAGGATTAATGGCGCGCAGTCGCGGATCGTCAGAGATGAAGGTGACGTTTTCACCAAAGCCAGCACCGATTATCGGTTCGGCTAAAACTTCGTCCATCATTGGACCAAGCAAACTCCAACGACTAGAAACGGCCAATTCGCGGGTATCGCCCGCGTCTTTTTTGTAAAAAGCGGCTTCAGACAAGTCTGGCCTACTCGGTAACGGGAAAACGGCAAGCACGAGGAGGCTGGCTGCGGCGATGATAATGGCGGTTAGACCGATGGCTTTAGTCCGTAAAAATTGCCGCGGCCCTCGCGTGGTGAGTAGCACGATCACATTGAGCGCGATGAAGCCGGCAATGGCACCGATGATCAAGCTGCGCGATTGGCCAGCGGCAAAGCCAGCGATGAGTAGGGCGAGTAAACCGCTCGCGAAAAGCGCCTCGCGTCGACTAAGCGAAGTTGCGCTATAGCAGCTAGCGGCAAAGACCAGACCAAGCGCCAGCACGATCGCCTGTGACTGCTGGAAGATGCGGAAGTACCAGGGGGTAGCTCCGAGAAAACGTGAAAAGAAGTCACCGTTGAGCAAAGTTATTTCGGCTAAGCGAGCGTCGCGCACAAAGGTGTAAAGCTCGAACAGCGCCTTGCCTGGTAAGTGCGTGAAGGCGAAGAATAAGACGAGCGTAGTCATGGCCACCCAAGTGCCGGCGGTCATTAAAGTGAGCAATAGTAAACGTTTTTCGTTATTGCCCCAAACGACACTGGCTATTGGTAGCAGATAGAGCAAGGTCAAGTAACCGTTCATGTCGTCAAAGGCCTGGCTTGGGTCATTGGTCAAGAAGCCTTTGACCGTGCCGAGGATAACCGCTGCGCAGAGCAGCACCAACGGCCAGTCGCGGGTGCGGTTGAACTCCAGTTTTGCGCGACGAGTGACTACAAGTAAAAACCAGCCCAGCATGACTGCGCCAAAAATTACCATGCGGATGCTCAAACTGAAGCCTAGTGCCGTCGCTTCGATCAAGTGCCCGTGACCGCCAACGAAGATTTCAAGAAAAGCCAGAGCTAAACCCAAAGGTAATGAGCGCCAAGTAAGAGCTAGGGTAACGAAGCCGATGGCGACCAGCGTGATTATCGACGCTACTTGGTGATGTTGTACGATGGCGGCTAGACCGTGAACGAGGGCTAGACCTAACCAGACCCAAAGAATTCTTTTGTCCCACCACTGTTTGATTAGATTTTCCATATTAACCTCGTTTGGCCAGAGCGGCTAAATAAGCCAGCAGCACAAAGATTGGTGTTTTAGCCCACAGAACGAGCCAAGGCAAAAGCCCGTGATGCTTTTTCATGTACTTGCGTAGGCTTTGCCGAATCCATTTTTGTTTGCGGATGGTACCAAGCTTACTAAAGCTGTGCCCTTTGTGGTGCGTGATCTCAACATCGGTATAATGGCGAATTTTCCAGCCGGCATCGTGCGCCATTTTGCAATAGTCAACCTCTTCGAACCAAATGAAATAACGCTCGTCGAACAAGCCAACGGTTTCCAAAAGTTGTCGGCGAATAAACATAAAAGCTCCCATGATGCTGTCTACATCCTGCGTTTTAAGCGGGTCAGCATCGCGCATCATGTAATGCTTTATCAGACACGGGAAAAGATGCGGAAGTTTATAGAGAACGATGAGTTGATTCCAGAGCGTTGGAAAACGTCGGATGCTCTCTTGTAGTTTGCCGTCTGGATAGCGAATGATGGCGCTCGCGATGCCTACTTCTTGTTCGCTGTCTAAGTGACCGATCATGTTCTTCAGTACCTCGGGAGCGAACTCGGTGTCTGGATTTAAGAGCAAGACGTAACGACCTTTGCTTTGGCGCATGCCCTGGTTTACGGCAGCCGCGAAGCCTCGGTTTTCGTTATTGGCGAGATATTGAGCGTTTGGCGTAATCTCGTGCAAAACGGTGGCCGTATCTTGCCTGCAGGCGTTGTCGACGACGATGAGCTCTAGGTCAACGCCCTGACTATCGCGCACGCTAGCAAAGCAGCGACGTAGCACGTCGAGATCCTCTTTGTAAGTGACGACTACGATTGAAACGTCGAGCATAGCGACTAAACATTCAGTTTATGTTTTTTTACAATAACATCTTTTGCTGCTTGGTACTTTTGAATGCGTCGGGGTATCCAGCCGAGTTTTTTCCAAGGCACGCGGTAAAAGATTTTCGGTAACCAAGAGGAACCGATACGGGAGGCGCCGTGAATACTGACCGTGCAAAGTGTTTCTGGCACCAGCACTCCCCTTTTGCCTTGTTCGAGCATGGTCAACCACACATCCCAATCCTGCAGACGCTTAATAGCGTTGTCAAAACCGGGAAAATCTTGCCTTCTGATAAGCGAAGAAGTGTGAATAAAGTTTGTTTGTCGAAGCCTTTCGCCATCAAAAGGCTGGCCGGTAAAGTGCTTCCAGCCGAACCAAAAGCTGGCGTAGGCGTAGCTTGCTTCCGGATGATCAAGTAACGCCTGAAACATGCGTTCAAGCATTTGCGGCTTCATGATGACATCGGCATCGCAAAAAATAACGAATTCGCCGGTAGCTTCTTGAAGTCCGCGATTACGTGCCGGATTGGCTCCTTGATTGGCTTGTTTGATTATTTTTATTCGATCTTGATATTTTTGCAGGACTTCTTGCGTGTTGTCGGTCGAACCATCATCGACGACAATAATTTCCAAGCGCGGATAGGTTTGGGCAAAGATAGCTTCCAAGCAAATTGGCAAAGCGCTTGCGTGCTGGAAAGTTGGAACGATAACCGAGATGAGCGCGTTCATATCAAGCAGGCTGTCAGTTTTTTCATTTGTACCTCGCGCACAAAGTTTTTACGCACCCAGTCTGGCCCACCGTTGCCTAGTCGAGACCTCAGCGTCGCATCGCTGATCAGTTTGCGGAGAGCTGCGACAAGGGCGGGATGCGAATCGTCAATTAATAAACCGGTTACGTTTTCGTTGACTGCCTCGTCGACACCCGGATGGTTGGTGGCGATGACTGGTAAGCCAAATAGCTGAGCTTCGAGATAAACAATGCCGAACCCTTCCCTGTCGGTCGGGGTTTTACTGGTTGGCATAACGAAAATGTCCGCCTGACGATAGGCTTCGACCAGCTTTTGATCGTCAGCGTCGTCCAGTAGTTGCACTCGATGACTCAAATTGCGTTGCTCTATAGCCCGCTCGATTGTTTCTTGCTCCGGTCCACTGCCGACAATGACGTATTTAATGTCGTCGAGCTCTAGAAGTGCGTCGAGAACTTTAATATGGCCTTTGCGTTCGACTAGTCGAGAAACTGTCAGTAGAGTGAGCGGTTGCTCGCCGTGACGAGCGAATGATTCGCTCGCGGCTGCTAAAAGCTCATCGCTGACGACTGGATAGACGACGAGCGGTTGAGTGCAAGTAGGAGCGAAGTCGTACACTTCTTGAGCGAGAGCACGGGTGTTAGTCACTATGTGCTTAGCTCGATTAAGTATTTGTTTGCTCAACCATCGCTTCCAGGCGTTACGTCGCGCCAGGTCGAAGTCTAGACCGTGGAGAAAGATGGTGTACGGATGTCGGCTGACCAATGACCAAAGCCAAGCGACAGTACCTATGGGGAGCAGATGGTTGATCCAGGTCATGCCGATTGTTTTACGAGGCTGCCAAAAAACTTTTCGGAAAATTATTAAGTACGCAGGCTGGACGTTGATTAACTCAACGTCATCAGAAAAAGTCGCCTTAATGGCGGCTAAATATCTAGCAATCCCCCCGCGGGAGTTGGCCGGCTCAATCGTGGGCAACAGTATCTTCGGCATACACTTTGCGGCGAATTAGCAAAGACCTTAGGGCTTGCAGGTGACCTTTGTCAATTGCTTTAGTAAGTACGGCAACGATCAAGAAAACAGCGGCTCCGAGCGGGATCGTCAGCATCCAAGGTATTAATTCTTTGGCGGTTATTACCACCACGGCCATGATAATTCCGGCCGCATAAAGACCCCAGGTTTCGCGCAGCAACTCCAGGATGCGCACTTCAATGACTTTGCGCATAGCTAACCAGCCGGCGCTGAACATGAAGACAAAACTGATGACGGCGGCAACAGCTGCGCCAGGAATACCGATTCGGGGTATTAGAATGAGGTTCGCGACAATGTTAATTAGCATGGTCAGGCCCATGATTGCTGTTTTGGTCGCCTGGAAGCCGCGAGCGTTAAGGATTGCGCCGACGGGAAAATCAAGGAAGATTACTATGAGAACAAAAATTAGAATTTGCAGCGGTAGTATTCCCTCGGTGTAGTCTGAGCCGTAAAATTTAATAATGATTTCTGGTGCCAAAGAGAAAACACCAAAGACGATGGGTGCTGAAAGCAAAGACAAATACCAGGCAGCCTTTAAAAAGGTTTTTTTAAGCTCAGCAGTATCTTTAAGCGCGGCGAAGGCAGGATATAGGGCTCCAACGAAGGCTAAGGGTAAAAATTGAAAAGCGTAGGTAAGTTTGTAGGCGGCGCTGTAGTCCCCCACCGCCCCTTCGCCAAGTATTCTATTGAGCGTGAACGAATCGACGTAAGAGTAAATTTTGACAAATACCGCAGCTAGGAAAAACATAAAACTAGCCCGTACTGGAGCGATGCCCATTGATAGCGTTGGTATGAGCGCCTTAATTCCCAATCGGCGTACCACCTGGTAAGCGGCAAAGATGGCGTTCCAGACGCTCCCGGCAATAAGTGCGACAATGAGTACTCTGAGGTCGGTTAAACCGGTGGCGATAGCCACGCCACCGATGGTTGCGGTAATCAATTGACCGACGCAAATGCCGATTGATTCGTAGCGTAAATTTTGTAAACCGCGCATGACGCCGTAAAAGGTTAGCGACAGAGTATCTGCAAGCATTACGGCGATGGCGATAGTGGTGAGCGCTGTGGTTTCGACATTGAAACCGAGGGTGATTGGTAGCAGCAGGGCGAGCACGACCGTTACCGGCATGGTTAAGAGCTTCCAACCGAGTGTATTGCGTACGAACATTAAGGCTTGTTCTGGTCCTTTGGCTACTTCGCGAACAAGCAAAGATGTTAAGCCGATGTCATCCAGAACAGCGAGTGATGTGGTTAGGGCTAGGGCAAGAAAGTATGCGCCTGTTGCGTCATCGCCGATGGTTCTGGCGATGAGGGTAAAATATAGAAAAGCAATCACTTTTTGCCCGACTGACGCGACCGTTAACCAGAGGGTATTTTTGGCTAAAGCTGAAGACATAAGTCTTCTGTATACTACCTTGTTTTGAGCCAAAATAAAAGACGCGCCACCGGTTTTGTGGCGCGTTTATGATTTTGCCTTTTGCGTCTGTGGCTGCCTGCGCCTGAGGCGATCGCGTGGGTCCACGTTGCCGGTGGTCACCAGATGACTCATGGCCAGCCAGCCATAGATCATTGACCACTGCACAACGGTGGCCGCTATGTGGAGCCCGTCGTCCTTGTCGGTCCACAGCTGGTCAACGAACAGGAGCAGGATGACCAGCGGTACGTTGAGCAAGGTTCGATGAGTCAGATGAGCGTCGCAGGCCTTGATTAGGCCTCTTGGTAGGCCGTGCAGTTGGCCAGCTTCGAACTTGGTTGAAGCTTCGCGGCATTCCTTGAGCAGTTTGTGGATGCCACCGATTTTGTTCAGGTGGTAGTGGCCAATCACAATGGCCAGTAGAAACATCCCACACCGCGGTAGCTGCGAGTAGCGCTGATGCGCCAGATCGTCGGCGAGCATCAGTCCGAAGGCTAAATGCACGACCGCGTATTCCAGGGCGAAGCCCAGGAACAGCAGGTCGAAGCGATTGACGTGTAGCCTGGTCTGGATGACTTGGGTCAACGGGCGCGTCAGACGGTACTGGAGACCGTCGTCCAGACGCCTGAACAATTGCTGAAAGGTGTGCGTCGGCAGACCGGACACGTAGGTTAGGCCGATCGCCAGACCGGCCAAAAGTGCGGTCTGCCACCACTCGAAGTCGACGACCTGTACGCCGGAAACGTACAGTCGGTTCATGAGCAGAAGGTACAGTAGGGCGGAAAGGATCATGCCCCGCCCAAAAAACTCTCGGGAACGAAGCATGGTGCTCTCCTGTGTCTGCAGTTTAGTGTAATAGAGTTCGGTAGTCAAAACAAAACACCCGACCGCAGTCGAGTGTTTTGGTTTGCGAATTAACGCTTGCGCCACTGTGGTGCGCGGCGGGCGCCGCGGAGACCAGGCTTCTTGCGTTCCTTTTTGCGTGGATCGCGGGTCAACAGACCAGCGGCCTTGAGGGCTGGGCGAAGATTTTCGTCCAACTTGATGAGGGCACGTGACAAGCCCAGGCTGACTGCGCCTGCTTGGCCGTTCATGCCGCCGCCAACGGTTTTGACGCTGACGTCAACGCTTTCGGCCTTCCCCACTTCCTTTAGGGAGCGGAAGATGACGCGACGGAGCTCTTCGGTGGTGAAGTAGGCATCGAGAGGCTTGCCGTTGACCACGAAGTTACCCTTGCCACCTGGCGTTAGGCGAACCTCGGCGATCGCGGTCTTACGACGACCGACTGCTTGGAAATATTTATCGCTCATATCAATCGGCAATTACGAGATGATCAAACGCAACATACGTGGTGTGCGTTGCTTATTCTTGGGCAACATGCGGGATACCGCCATGCGCAAAACTTCTGCAGGATCTTTGTCCCACATTACTTGCATGGACTTGGTGCGCAAACCACCTGGGTGGCCGGTGTGGTGATGGTACATTTTCTGTTCCATCTTCTTGCCGGTTACCTTGATTTTGTCGACGTTGGTTACAATAACCTTAGCACCCAAGTCGATGTGTTTTTCAAAGGCTGCCGTGGTTTTACCCATGAGCTGCATGGCGATTTGGGTAGCCAAACGACCTAGGACTTTGTCCGTAGCATCGATGGTAACGATTTGGCGTTGAGTTTGAGTCTTGGTCATATTAGACAAGTTCCAGCACAGCAGTTTCAGCCTTGTCTCCCAGGCGAGTGCCAAGCTTGGTCAAACGAGTGTAGCCACCCTTGCGATCCTTGTAGCGTGGGCCGATGACTTCCAGCAATTTGTTAACTGGCTGTTCGGTGGTGAAAACACGCATCAACTGACGGCGGGCAGCCAAGTCGTTGGCTTTAGCCTTAGTAATCAAGCGCTCTACCATTGGCTTAACTACCTTGGCGCGACCAAAGCTGGTCTCGATTTTTTCGTAGGTTACCAAGGCGGTAGCGAGATCGCGAAGCAAAGCCTTGCGAGAGGAGTCGCTGCGACCCAAAGTTTTCTTGCTGTTACGGTGACGCATAAATTTACTCTTTGTTCTCGTCTTGGCCGTCCTCCGCAGCTCGGACAATTTGTTCAGTCAACGAAGCGTGTTGCAGCTGACCCTGAATCCAATTAACGTGGTTCATCAAAACTTTAGTGGCCTGCTCAACAGCTTCCTGAGGCGTAACAGTGCCATCGGTCACGATGGTCATGAGCAACTTGTCGTAGTTGGTGATTTCGCCAACACGGGTGTTCTCAACCTTCAAACCAACTGAGCGAACTGGCGAAAACAAAGCGTCGATAGCGATCATGCCAATGTCGGTTGGCGCTTCTTCGCGTTCCTCGGTTGGCAAATAACCACGACCACGAGACACGACGATTTCCATGTCTAGGGTTGCGTTTTTATCGGTGAGCGTGGCGATCACCAGCTCAGGATTCATGATTTCGACGTCAGCGTTCGGTTCGATGTCGGCGGCCGTAACTTCACCCTCGTGCTTGCTTACGCTGAGTTTTAGGGTTACAGGTTCGTCGGCGTGCACTTTCATGCGTAGTTTCTTGAGGTTGAGCATGATGTCCAAAACGTCTTCTTTGACACCGTTGGTGGCAGAGAATTCGTGTTGTACGCCTTTGATTTTCATGGCGGTAACTGCAGCACCAGGCAAAGACGAAAGTAGTACGCGACGGAGCGCGTTACCAATCGTGGTGCCATAACCGTGGTGCAGTGGCTCAATGGTCAACAAAGATTCGTTCGGCTTTTCGCCGGCCGTGAAGTACATCTTTGATGGTAGGAAAATTGACTCCATACGTCGTTTGGCGCGTTTAGCGCATTGAATAGAATTCGACGATGAGCTTCGGGTCGTAGGCTTCCTTCAGGTCATCACCTGCTGGCATGCTTACTACCTTCCCCCTCATATCACTCTCGCGATGTAACCAGCTCGCGGCAGTGTGCGTCTTCAGCCGATCAGAGATATCTCCGAACAGCTTTTTATTTTTCTTGTTGTCACGTACTTCAATAATATCACCCACAGCCACAGTGTACGAAGGGATATTTACGGTTTCACCGTTTACCGAGAACATGCAGTGGCTAACCATTTGGCGAGCCTGGGGTCGCGTCTTAGCAATTCCAAGACGGTAGATAGCATTGTCTAAGCGGGTTTCCAAAAGACGAGCTAGGTGCTCACCAGTGTTACCCGGCAAACGCACGGCCTTGGTGAAGTAGTTACGGAACTGGCGTTCCATAATACCGTAAATACGCTTAGCTTTTTGCTTTTCGCGCAACTGTTGACCGTAAACCGACATTTTAGCCGGTGGACCGCCTGCTTTGCCGTGCTGGCCTGGCGCAAAAGCGCGACGCTGCATGACCTTAAGCACGCTACCAGATGTCGAGAGAACGACACCTTCGCGGCGACTCATTTTACCTTGGGGGATCTGTGTTTTACCCATACTTGCGCGTTACACACGACGGGCGCGACGAGGTCGGCAGCCGTTGTGTGGGATCGGAGTAGTATCTTTGATTGAAAGGATGTTGAAACCTGCACCGTTCAAGGCGCGGAGCGAACCATCGCGACCGTTACCGATGCCGGTAACAAAGACGTGAATGTCGCGCAGGCCGTATTGCTGAGCCTTGTCGGCAACTTTTTTAACGATGACGCTAGCGGCGTAAGGAGTGGCTTTTTTGGGACCCTTAAAACCGCAGTTACCAGCGCTAGCCCAAGCCACAACGTTGCCGTTTGGATCGGTCAAGCTAACAATAGTGTTGTTGAAGCTGGCGTGCACATAGGCTCGGCCGGCGGGAATTTGGCGCAAAGTGCGCTTTTTGCCCTTGGCGGTAACCATCTTGCTACCAACTTTGGCGGCTGGAGATGCTTTTTCTGCTGAGGCGCCCTCTACGGCGACTTCGGCAGGAGCAGTGACTTTTGTTTCTTCAGTCATACGATTACGTCTTGGTCAACATACGGCGACCACTACCAGCGGTCTTGCGGACGTTGCCGCGGACCGTGCGGGAGTTGGTCTTGGTGCGCTGGCCATGAACTGGCAAGCGCTTCATGTGGCGAACGCCACGGTAAGCACCGAGGTCTTTAAGACGCTTGATGTTGCCGAGAATTTCGCGACGGAGGTCACCCTCAACGCGGTATTCTTTTTCTACAATGGTGCGAATAGCGTTTTCTTGGTCAGGTGAAAGATCCTTTACGCGGATGCTTTCATCTACTTTAGCCTTAGCCAAGATTTTCTTGGCTGTGGTTTCGCCGATACCAAGAATATAGGTGAGGCCAATGACCACGCGCTTCTGTGCTGGAATTGTGACGCCTGCAATACGTGCCATAGAGATTAACCTTGACGTTGCTTATGCTTCGGAATCTTACAGATAACCCGAACGCGACCCTCGCGACGAATGACGCGGCAGTCACGGCAAATTTTCTTAACTGACGATCGTACTTTCATAATCGCATTTTTCTGTAGCGGTATTCGAGTATTCGAGTCGTACAGTATTCTGAGCCGTAATGAATGTTTGGGCTCGAATACTTGAATACTCAACAACTCGAATACTTGAATTTGTTACACAAAATCATCCCGAACAAGAGATGACTTTGGAAAGAGCGCGAGATACCGCCCGGTCTAGCCTAACGAATTAGGTTAGAAACGGAACGTGATTCGAGCCTTCGTGAGATCATAAGGAGAGATCTCACATTTGACGTCGTCGCCTGGCATGACGCGAATGCGGTGCTTGCGCAACCGACCGGCCAAGTAGGCAGTGACTTCAAGGTTATTTTCAAGTTTTACCCGGAACGCCCCGGCGGGGAGAGCCTCTAGGACTTCGCCACGCATCTCAAGAAATTGTTTTTCGGCCATAGTTGGCTTCATTGTAACAGCTTTCTTGAAATATTCGAGGAATCCATTGAAATTGGGTCAAATTGAAAGCGGCAGTAGCTTACCAAATATGGCCCAGGACTGTCAAGGAATCACCTGTGGGTTGACTCCCGTGGTTTATTGGGTGATTTGGAGTTTACTTGCCGGACATGCGATAAAAACTAAGGAGAACACTGCTGATGCCGGTGGCCGTAGCTAAGGTGGTTGATAGGCTAATTAGGTAAGGAAGAACGCCCAACCAGGCTGGACCAGACGACAAGAGTTTTTCTAAAATCATGACAACCAAGGTGAGGACGCCAACAAGAAGAATGCTGACAACGGCGGTATAGGTTAGTTTTTTGTGTAGCTTAGCAAGGTCTACATTTTTCATAGGAACCTGAAATTATAAGTTAGTTCTGGTTATGCTCACCTAACACTGCCTTGATACGCCGAACTCCGGCGGAAGAAGCTTCTTCTTTCAGAATCTTAATGCCACCGAGTTGACCCGTGTGCTCCACGTGCGGTCCGCCGCAAATTTCGCGGGAGAAATCGCCCATGAAGTAGACATTAAGTTTACCACCAATTTGAGCGTACTTGTCTTCAAACAGACCGATCGCTCCCCTCGCTTTTGCTTCGTCGATGGTCAATTGCTCTGCGTGGACTGGTAGATCGCGTTTTATTTGTTCGTTAACAATGTCTTCAACCTGCTTAATTTCTTCTGGCGTCATTTTTTGCGGGTGCGAAAAATCAAACCGCAAACGCTCGGCCGTGATGTTGCTGCCCTTTTGCTCTACGTGATTGCCGAGGACTTGGCGCAACGCTTGATGCAGCAAGTGGGTAGCAGTATGCAGCTTAGTGGTATCTTCTGAGTGATCGGCGAGGCCACCAGCGAATTTCTGCTTAGCGCCCTCGCGGGACTTGGCCTGATGTTCTGACATCTGAGACTCGAAGCCGGCCACATCAACGCCAATCCCCTGCTCAGCTGCGATCTCTGCGGTCAACTCAATCGGAAAGCCGTGGCTTTGATACAGTTCAAAGGCGTCTTTTCCATTAATAGTTGAGTTTTCACTACGAGCAACTATTTTATTGAAGACTTTTAAACCTGCCTCTAAAGTTTCTTGGAACTTGGTCATTTCTTGATGCAATTCATTGGCTATCAAGTCCGCTTTGTCGGCCAGTGTTGGGTAAGCATCTTGGTAGGTTTTAACAAAAGCTTGGCCAAGAATTTTAATCCAAGTAGCATCGGTTATCTTTAACTGGTTAGCTTTAAATACAGCTCGTCGAATCAAACGGCGTAGTACGTAGCCCTGGTCTGACTTGGCTGGCGTTACGCCGTCGGCAATTAGGAACGTTGCCGCCCTGAGGTGATCAAGGATAATCCGGAAAGCCAGATTATTTTCGGTGTAAGTAAGACCACTGATCTTTTCTAGTTCGCTGCATGCAGAAGCGAAAAGATCAATTTTAAAAACATCCGGGTCATTGTTTAGAGCTGCGGCCATGCGTTCTAGCCCGCCGCCGAAGTCGACGTTTTTTTGTGGCAAGGGTTGGAAGCCGTCGTTGGTTTTTACGTATTCCATGAATACGTTGTTGCCGATTTCTAGGAAGCGACCGCAATCGCAGTTAACGTGGCATGGTTCGTTTTTCCATATTGAAGTTTCGTGCAAACCTCGTTCGGCGCCAAAGTCCCAAAACATTTCTGTGTCCGGGCCACCAGGCTCGCCTACCGGCATATTGCTCGGCACGCCAGCGCGTGACCACCAGTTTTTCTTTTCTGAGTATGAGAAGATGCGACCGCCCTGCAGGCCTTTGGCTTCAGCATCGTCGACGATCTGGGCTTCTATGCCTTGTGACGCGAAGCATTGCTGCCAAAGTTTTGCTGATTCCTCGTCACGAGGAATATTGAGTTCAGCATTGCCTTTAAAGAAAGTAACGTAAAGGCGATTGGCATCGAGACCTAATTCCTTAGTTAAAAATTCAAACATCCAAGGGATCTGTTCTTGCTTAAAGTAATCACCCAATGACCAGTTACCAAGCATTTCAAAAATCGTGGTGTGGCGATTGTCGCCGACTTCCTCGATGTCTTGAGAGCGAAAGCACTTTTGCGAATCGACTAAGCGCTTCCCTGCCGGGTGCTGCTCGCCAAGCAAAAACGGCACCATGGGCTGCATGCCAGAACCGGTAAACAAGGTGGTCGGGTCGTTTTCCGGCACCAATGACGACGACGGTACAACCGCGTGACCGCGGGCAGCGAAGAAATCTAAGTACTTTTGGCGAATCTCATGGCTCTTCATATTGCAGAAAGTCTACAAAAATATAATAAAAATAACAACTCCAAACTTGTTGGTTCCCAGCTTTCTAGGTGGCGCTGTTTTCTTGGGTTACGGGCTCTGTTGGCTTGGCGCTACGCAAAAACTTAGAGCGTAGACCAGAGGAAAATTCTTGGACTTCGGGGCTTCGTAGCAACATGGCTGCGCCAAAGTAAACCAATAGGCCGGCAGCTGAGGTAACTAATAGTTGTCCTAAAACAGCGTGGAAGGTGTTTAGTTCCCAACCCCAAATGTCGGCGATGAAGTTTACAAACTCGGTTTTCATTACCTGGGTTACGAAGGCGGCTAAAAGTCCGGCGATACTGAGAATAAGGGCCGAACGTAAAATACGTGATTCATCTAGCGAACCGAGTTGACTGCGTAGCAAAACCCAAAGCATGGCAAATTGCAGCATGGCGGCAACCGAGAAGGCTAGGGTGAGTCCGGCTACTCCGGCGTGCGGCAAGAGCCAGTAGCCCAGGCCAAGGTTAACGCCAGCGCCCAGGAGCCCGACGCAAAATGGCGTCCAGGTGTCCTTAAGCGCAAAGAAAGCTCGAACTAGTACAAAGACAAGGCACTGGGCGAAGAAGCTTATGGCGAAGAAGGCCAACGCGTCGGCGGTGGCGATGGTTGCTGGCCAGTCGAAGTCACCGGCGCCGAAGACCAAGCGAACTAATTGAGCACGTAGTAAAACGAACAAGACAGTAGCTGGGATAACGAAGAATAAGACTTGCCGAACGGTGCTCGAGATTGAGCCGCGCAGGCGATCCTTATCTGTGGCGACTTCGCAAAAAGTTGGAAAGGCGGCGATGGCATAAGACACGCCAATCACTCCGACCACGAAGAAGTTAAGGTTGTAAGAAAATTGCAACACGGTAACTGAGCCTGCGGCCAACAACGAAGCGAAAGAGGTCATGACTAAAAAGTTAACTTGGTTCACGGCTAGCCCAAGCATGCGCGGCACCATTTGGCGCAGCGTGGTGATCATGTCGCGATCCAGGCTAAACGACCAACGATAGCGATAGCCTAAACCGTAAGCACCGGCGGTCTGCACTAAAGCGTGCGTGGCAGCACCGAGCACCGTGCCCCAGGCCAAGCCAAGCGGACCCATGACCGGCACAAAAAACAGGGCACCAAAGATAATGCCGAGGTTATAGACTATAGGCGCAACTGAATAGAGTAAAAACCGTTTGGTGCTTTGCAGGACTGAGCCGAACACCATGGAAATAGCAAAGAAAATCTGACCCAGGAATAGGATGCTGCTTTCTTTGGCGACAAAATCTTGTTTTAAGGCAGAAAAGCCTGGGGCTACTAGCTTGGCAATAATTGGCGAAAATGCTGTTCCTAGGATGGCTACGGCCAAGAAAAGTAGAACGAAAATATTCAGCACGTTGCTGGTGTAGCGCCAGGCCTTATCTTTTTCGGTTTTAAAATGTTGAGTAAAAATTGGTATGAAACTGGCAGACAGGGCGCCGACGATGATGAGATTAAACATCAGATCGGGAATACGGAATGCGGTAAAGTAGACATCTAGGGTGTCCCCTGCCCCAAACATGCCGGCTAAGATGCGGTCGCGGAAAAAACCGACCAGGCGCGAGAGTACAGAAAAGCAGGCCACTAAAGCGGCGGCGCTGACCACCGAGCCAGTAGCTTGAAAGAACAGACGTTTCATCATACTTGACCGCGGCGCAGACGAATAATAAAGACGGTCAAACCAACAATTATAAGAATCAGCAAGCCGACAGTGGCCTGTACGTAAGGATTTTGCAAATGGAAGAAGGACACATCAAAAATTTGAGCTTGGCTCGTGATGTTACCCTGATCGTCTACCGTGGCCAGGGTCACGGTGTAGACGCCGGCCTTGGGAAAGGCGTGGGTAACGGTTTTTTGTACCGAGGTCGCGCCGTCGCCAAAATCCCAGGCAAATGTGCCAACTGCGTCGCCGACCGCTGGCACGACTTCAAATTCGTAGGTGCGCCAATCTTTTTGTTTAAAGGCGAGCAGGGCCTTTCCTTCGGTGGCTGTTTGGGTGGTAGCAATATTTTCGTCCTGTATGCCGGCAACTAGCGGGGCCGGCGAGGTGGCGGCATCGTTTTGAGCTAACGTTTTTGTGCTACTCGGGTTGGGCAGGAATGGTGAAGGTGCCAGGGGCTGTGGTTTGGTGGTAGTAGTGGCTGGTGGCTGTTCGGATTTTTGTGGTTGGTCTGGTTTTTTTGTGGTCGGTGGGTTGGCGATCGTTGGGTCATCTGGATTGAAATCTTGGCTGTTAGGAGTACCGTCGCCGTCTTTGTCGGGGTCGCAGGCATCGCCCCATGCATCGGCATCCATGTTTTCTTGTTCTGGATTGGTCTTGTTCGAACAATTATCTTGGCTGTCGATTATGCCGTCTCGATCAGAATCAGGAATTGATTCGTATAGTGGCGTAACCGCGACATCGTTGTCGGGGTTTATGTCGGTTGGATCTTGCCCCTGAATGACTGCCTTGATGTTGAATTGTCCGTCGGGAATTTGATAATCAATATAAACATCGTCGCTGCCGCCTTGGGCTAAGACAGAAACAATTTGCGATTTACCAATTAGCGTGGGTCCTTGGTAGAAAAATACTTGGGCTGAAACGTCTATGTCTCCAAGGTTTCTTACTTTGGCGTAAATACGCACCGTGTCGCCAGCAATGAGTTCTGATTTAGAGAACTCGATGTTACTGGCCGACAATGATAGATCTGGCGAGGCAGCCTGGGCGCTTGCCGCGCTTAAAAACAGGAGGAGAAAACAAATCAACATGCGCATAAAACGATTCCTGACTAGAGGCTAAATAATTGTACCACCTAGCCGGAGCGCCGCTTTTTTTGTTGGTAACTGAAGAAGTTATAGCGGAATAGATTGTGCCGAATGGGTCCAAAAATAAAGTAGTAAATCTCTGCCAAGATGTTTTGCAGAGTCACAAACAGGCGCCCGTCGCGTTTAAAGCGTCGCATGGTTACTCCTAGCTTGACACTGTTTAAAACAGCAAATTGGGCACCGGCTTGTTTTACGGCTCGGTAGCCGTAATCGTGGTCTTCTAAAAATAAAATGGTCGGATCAAAACCGGAAATTTGTTGATGCAGGTTTTTTTTGACGATGATGAAAAATCCTGGAGTATGGGGGTGGCGCTGGCCCCAAAGACGTACATAGAGGCTATAAACACGATGCCCCAGTCGGTCTAGTCTGTTTCGACTATCGTATGGCTCGATGTCGGCCGTCGCAATATCTAGGTTGCGCCGGTTAAATTCGCTTAAGGCGCGTTCTAAAAAGTCTGTTCTTTGAAGTCTAACGTCGGCGTCAAGAAAAACAATCAGATCACCGCTGGCTTGAGCTGCGCCGGCATTTCGCCCTGCGCCCGGCATGCCGCCGGGAACAATCTGGGCTTTATAAAGTTTAGCCGTCTTGGCCGTGCCGTCGGTTGAGTCGGCATCGGCGATAATAATTTCGGCTGGTTGTAA
This sequence comes from uncultured Gammaproteobacteria bacterium, assembly GCA_964644265.1. Classification (GTDB taxonomy): domain Bacteria; phylum Patescibacteriota; class Patescibacteriia; order UBA9934; family UBA9934; genus JAGORL01. The sequence goes on along the minus strand of CAZXUX010000012.1, from coordinate 7,051 downwards.
AGTTTGGTTTTTGAGTTCTGGCAAGAGGTGCCCGAGCGCCTGTTCTTCGTTTTTTGTCGGAATGACAATGGAGAATGTTGGCATATAGTTTCGGATCTTGCTGCGGTGGTGTCCCCACGAGGATTCGAACCTCGATCACCGGCTTCGGAGGCCAGTGCTCTATCCGTTGAGCTATGGGAACATCAAGAAAATGAAATTGTCGGACGTTTAATCCATTTTCTGTAAACTGAGCGCGTACATGGCTATACCAGAGGCGACCGAGACGTTCAGCGAGCGCTTTTTAGCCATGGGAATTTCCACCATAACGTCGAGTTGCTTGCGGGTGGCGGTATCTAGACCGTTTACTTCGTTACCAAGGATTAGGGCGATTTTGTTAGCTTGAAAATTGCTGATATTAATTGATCCCTCCCCGGTTTCTAAACCGACAATAGCATATCCGTCGGCTTTACACTTGGCAATAACTTCCGTAATCTCTGCCTTTTCCCAGGGCACGAGGTCTTCGGCACCGAGTGAAACCTTGGCGATTTCGGCTCGCGGCGGAGTGCCGGTGATGCCGGTGAGGTATAACCGTTCTATGCCAAAAGCCGCGGCGTTGCGCAGAATGGAGCCGACGTTGTGTAGACTTCTGATATCGTGTGCGATGATTCGCATAATTACTAATCGACACTAAGGCTTCCTATTTAACTACCATGAGTAGATCTCGCTTCGCGGTAGATCTGACATATAAGTATCTCCATTCGCTTGGCGAGCGGAATAAGCTCTAGCGTCGATCTACCCGGCAGCGGCCGGGATCTACACGAAGTGATCTACTATCTACCCTCTACTATTATGCAAACTCCCCTCTGCCCTAACCCTGATCGCTGTGGATCGTGCGGGTGGTCGCATATCCCCTACCCTAAGCAATTGCAACAAAAGTTATCGGATATTAACGGATCTTTCAAATTAAAGAAACTCGAGCACCAGGTGTTCGACATCATACCTTCGCCAAAAACTAGTCATTACCGAAACAGGATGGATTTTGTAATTGACTGGGAGGGTAACGTTGGTTTGCGAGAAAAAGGTAAATGGTGGCGCGTGATCGACAACCATCCATGCTTCTTGGCCGACGAGCGCATTGATTTGATGTTTCCGATAGTTCGTAACTGGGCTAAAACTTGCGGCCTGCCCTTTTTTGACCGTAAAGCACACACCGGTTTGCTGCGCTATGCTGTTTTGCGCTGCACCACGCTTAACGAGACGATGATTACGGTGGTAACAAGCGCTCCTTTGTCGCCCGAAGAAGAAGCAACCACTTTGGCTGCCTTAAAGGCCTTAGCCGATAGTGCCCAGCCGACAACCTTGATTTGGTCGATCAACCACACGATCACCGACGTTTCGTTTGGCGATGAACTACGAGTCGTTGCTGGTGCTGGAACGATTGTGGAGAGCATCGGCGGCTATCGTTACAAAATTTCGCCCAACGCATTTTTTCAGACTAACCCCTATGCAGCTGCGTTGCTACTAGACACGGTACGCGAATTTGCCGGTGACATGCGCGACAAGACTTTACTCGACTTGTACTGCGGCACCGGTTTTTTTGGCATAGCGCTATCGCAAGATGCCAAGCGAACCGTGGGCGTCGAGCTCGTACCGGAGGCCATCAAAGACGCTCGACTTAATGCCGAGTTGAACCACGCCAAGGTGGAGTTCTACGACGCCAAGACCGAGGATTATGATTGGATGAGTATAGGAGCTGACGTAGTAATACTCGATCCTCCGCGTTCTGGCATGCACGACAAAGCATTGCGCGATGTTATTGCGGCTCGTCCCGAGCGTATTGTTTACGTTTCCTGTAACTACAAAAATTTTGCTCGTGAACTCGTTGAACTTTCAAAGCACTACGAGGTCGAAGCTATGCGAGCTATCGACATGTTCCCGCACACGCCGCATGTGGAGCTTGTTACAGCGTTAACTAGGAAGCGTGATGCTTAGACTCTAGCTTGCGGTATATATAAGCTAAGCCAAAACTTGAAACCATTTCGGTGAGCAGGGCCACGCCAAGAAACAGGACTACGCCTACAATCGATGGCAATACTAGCTTGGCACCCATGATGACGCTACCAACGAGTGCTAAAATGACCAGCGACAGGACGACTGCAGGAATAGCTATAGCCACCGCAAACAGAAAAATGCGACCACGACTGCCCCGGCTCATGCGCCAACTAAGTTTGAAGGCTTCTAGCACATCGGTTTTTTTATCGACAATCAGGTATTGAGCAAAGTACCAACCAGTGGCCAGTATGATGCCCGGTACAATGAAGGCAAAGAGACCAAGAACTACGCCCAGACCGTAAAGCAAAGAGAAGAGTGTTATTGATAGAATCATTTTCCAATCGAGCTTTAACAAGACTTCGAGGGTCGTGGGCTTGCCGTCGAGCGTGTTCAGGGTGAAGCGAATGAGGGCGATGGTGGCGATTGACGACAAAACTAGCGAGGTCAACTGCACCAAAAGTTGACCGAGGCCTTGTTCGTTGAAGACTGCACTGCTGAGCGCACTCAAACAACCGAAGACGATGATGGCGCCAATGATTAGAAGTAAGAATTTTTGCCAATGCTTTTGCGTGAGTTCAAAACCTTTGTTAATGGCTTCGGTCACGGTAAAGGCTGGTTTGGTAGTTTGTTCGGCCATAGTTAGATGTATGAATAATGTTGTATGCTTGCGAAAAGAATAACATAATGATAGGTTGCCGTCTTGTTTTGCCTAGTTCGGTATACTCACTATTCTGTATGAAATCAGGTCATGTAGCCATTGTGGGGCGGTCAAATGCGGGTAAATCTACTTTGCTCAATGCTTTGGTTGGGTCAAAAATTGCCATTACTACGCCTAAACCGCAGACCACGCGTCGTCCGGTTTCGGGGATCATTACTCGACCCGAGGGTCAGGTGGTGTTGGTTGATACGCCGGGTGTAATGCAAAAAGCCAAGGATCCTTTGACTAAAAAATTACTCCAGTTCGCTAAAGAGACTCTGCGTGGCGTTGACGCCATTATGTACGTAGCCGATGCTACGAGATCAATTGGCGATGAAGAAAAGCAGGGCCTGAAGTTGATTGATGAGGTTGAAAAGCCGAAGTTATTGGTAATCAACAAGATTGATGAACCGGAGGCTAAAAATTTTATCGATTATTACCGCGATTTGCAGGGTCAATTTGATAATTACGTTGAGGTGTCGGCTAAGACTGGGGCTAACACTGACTTGATTGAAAAATGGCTGTTTGAACACATGCCAGAAGGCGAGGCCATGTATCCAGCTTTTCAAATGAGCGACATGGCTAACGAGGACTGGATAGCCGAGCTGATTCGCGAAAAATTATTTTTACGCTTACGTGAAGAGGTACCTTACAGCACGCACGTCAAGGTTAATGAAGTGGCGAACCGCGACAACGGCAGTGTTTACGTAAACGCTACCATTTATACTAATAACGAACGCTATAAGCCAATGATTATTGGCCGTGGTGGTCAAGGCATTAAAGAAATTGGGCAATCGGTGCGCAACGAACTAGAAGCCGTGAGCGGCAAAAAGCATTTTATTGAGCTTGAGGTTGCGGTTGATCCTCACTGGTTGGAGCAGTTGGTTTAAAGCCATTAAGTTCGGTTACTTTGTAGCCGCTTAGCTCGCCAAAATCACCTAAATTGGCTAGGAGTCCAGCGCCCAGGCCGAAGAATTCTGGCTCAATCTGCAAGACGAGCGGATTGTCGGGGTTGGCTAAGATGACGTAATTAATAAAGCGATTGTGTGCTTTGATGACTTGGAGTTTTTTATTGTCGCCATTAACTTTTACCGTGTAGCTGCCCCAGTCAGCGTCGGCCTCGACTTCGGTTAAATCCTCTAGCCGAATGTTGGGCGCCGCTTCACCACCGAATCTTTCTAATAAATCGTCTAGGCCACCGGCGGCGTTAAGCAAGTTGGTAATTGAAGAGCCGTAGATACTTAGTTCTAGCCTGGTGTGCCTGGAGGTTACCAGCTCGTCATACTGTTTTTTTGATAACCAGAAAATGCCGTTACTGTTCCCGCCTCGGTAGTCGGCTTTAAGAAACGAAGGTAGGGTTGTAGCCGTGCCAGCGTCTAGAGCTTGGGTTGAAAACGTACCGTCAGTACGGATCATCTCGTATATGGGCGCCGGCATTTTGCTGGTGTTATCGCCGATACCTGAGTTTTCGGCAGCTTGCCGGGCAGCCACTGAGGCTTCGGTTTCTTGTTGTTCAAATTTGCTCCAAGACCCGGCCAGTTCTTTGCCGGGAGCTAAAGATTTAATTTCGAGCTCCCAGTACGGCCCGTCACTTGCCCTTGGTAATAAACTAAAACTTTTGGCCGCCAGATGAAGGTTGGCGCCGACTGTAAGGTCTAGATCGCTGGCCGTTAATTCGTCTGGAAAATCGAGGCAGCCAGCACCTGTGAGCAACAAAACTCCAAGAACAGGGAGAGCCAGGTGTTTCATATTTTTTCGCCCTTGGCCCAGGCGGTAAATGTTTTCTCATCGCTTGAACCGCAAATAAATTGTTTGGAATCTGTGTTGTAATAAAATGGCACTCCGCCGCACAGCCCTTTATCGTATTCGGCCATTTTGGCGGCATTTTTTTCGTCGTTCCAGACTTCGAATTTTTTTATCTCCACACCCAGGCTTTTCTCTACTTTGGCCACCAAGGGTTTCATGGCTATGCAGTGTGGGCAGGTTTCGCCGTAGAATTCAAGCAACATATATGGCTCCTGGTATTAGATATAACTGTTTTATGTTAGGATAACATAAAAGTTCCTATGCTTAAACCGTCTATCTCTAGATCTGCGTTCACGTTTGGCGTATTGATTCTGATCGGTTCTTTTGTTGCCCTAGTTGCCCTACAGCTCAAGGGGACTCCGGTTCAAGAGTCTTTACAATTTGCTAGTTCCCTCAGTGAAC
>CAZXUX010000012.1:0-2105 GCA_964644265.1 uncultured Gammaproteobacteria bacterium | reverse complement strand
GTGGATAGGGGCCAGCAAATAACGGCTGGGAACGGCGAGTATTTGAAATATCGTTTTGCTGACGGCGCGGAGATTTTTTTGGAGCCAAATACCGTAGTGCGATTAGATGCCACGGCCCCAAAAAATGTGGTGACCTTGGTTCAGGGACGGGCTGTAATCAGGAATGGCCAGGTGACCGTTAAGGCAAGAAACTTAAAACTCGTGGCCAGCGAATGCGTATTGGTGCATTATAGCTGGCTAGATTTAATGGATGTTACTCCACTCATTCCTCGCGGTTGTGTTTTCGCGGAAGGCACGCCAGAAATTTTGGAATTAATGACGACAAAATTTTCGACGATTGATTTACAGATTGTGGGGGTATCTAATTTTATACCATCAGAATCAAGTGCTAGCGGCTTTTTGGATTGGGCTGGAGTCATGACAGCTCCACCGACTGTCCCTGTGCAGGAATGGTAACCTTGGCCGATGAGGCTTGTTGCAAATGATTAGCCAGGGCCTGCTTGGCGGCGGTGTCGCCGTGAACTAGGAAAATATTGTTTATCCTCCCCTGCTCCGGTTGGAGCCAGCGCATAATTTTGTCGCGATCGCCATGGGCTGAGAAAGCCTCGATTTCCATGACCTCGGCCTTGATGGGTATTTGTTGCCGATAAATGTTCGCTACTGGCTGGCGGTCTAAAATCTTGCGCCCCAAGGTGCCTTGCGCTTGGTAGCCGACAACCAACAAGCCGGCTAAAGAATCGCCCAGATAGCGCAGAAGGTGGTGTAAGATGCGGCCACCGGTCATCATGCCGTTGCCGGCAATAATAATCTTCGGCCGATGATCGTCGTTGATCAATTTCGATTCTTCGGTTGTAAGAGTTTCACGAAGGGTTGGAAAAGAGAAGAAATCCTTCCCCGGCGGAAGCATCGGGTGATCGAACTTCAAGAATTGTTCATAATGACGATAAACCTCGGTGGCTCTAATGGCTAAGGGGCTATCTAAATAGATTGGTACAGGAGGAATTTTTTTATCGATTAGCAGGGTGTTCAACTCGTAGAGTAATTCCTGTGTACGTTCAATAGAAAAGGCTGGGATCAGCAGGGTGCCCCGGCGCCCAATGACCCTGGTGACGAATTCGACTAGTTTCTTTTTGCGCATACTTGGCGGCTCGTGAAGACGATCGCCATAGGTTGATTCGCACACTACGCTGTCGGCTCTAGAGATTGGCTCGGTGTCCGGAAGAATTGGCACGTGATCGTTGCCTAGATCGCCGCTAAATACCAAGCGGTAGGGTTGCCCGTGGGCGTTCTTAATTTCATCGACTTCGATGGTTAGAAACGACGAGCCCAAAATATGCCCCGCATCGTGGAACATGGCTCTTACCCCGGGCGATATTTCTAGTTGAGTATGGTAATTAACGCCGGTCATTTGAGCTTCTGCTCGATTTTTGTCTTCGGCGTCATAGGGTACGGGATCGCCACATCGTTTGGCGTTTTCCTTCATGATTTTTATGGAGTCGTCTAAAATTAGGCTGGTCAATGCTTTGGTTGGCGCGGTCATGTATATCTTGCCGCCGTAACCGGCTCTGATTAATTCCGGCAAACGTCCAGTGTGATCGAAGTGAGCATGAGTAACAAAGACGGCGGTTAGGCCGGCTGCGTCGAAGTCGAAGGAATCAAGGCTGCGGTCGACGCAAATGCGTTCACCTTGCTTCATGCCGCAATCGATTAAAATTTTTGCCTTGGCGGTTTCTAACAAAAAACATGATCCGGTAACCTCTGCTACCCCACCGTAAAATGACAGACGCATAACTACCCGCTTAGACGTGCCAGGTATTCTGGCCAGCGAGCTTTTAGTTGAGCTAGATAGCCTTCAAGGTTTTGGTCGTCGTGCACTTCTTGTACCCGTCGATGGTCTTCCAGGGCATCGTCGACCAGTTGATGATAGGCTTCTTCATTGTTAACGCCTTGGGCTTGGCCTTCGGCGACTATTTCTTCGAACAGTTCTTGCAGGTCAAAGGATAGATTTTCCATCATATAATTACAGTTTAACACGGGCAAAGCTCGAGTGGTGGAAAAGATGAGATACATCGGTAACACTTCTCGCCTAGAGAAGCGTGAGCTTT
>CAZXUX010000011.1:0-25162 GCA_964644265.1 uncultured Gammaproteobacteria bacterium | reverse complement strand
CCGGGATAAATACGGTAGTGCCGGATGAAAATAAAGAAACCCCGCCATTGAAATAATGGGGAGTTTCTTTATTGACACCAAGAGTATGGATTTAATCCACGCCAGGTTGTTCAGAGATTAGGTGAAGAAAAGACCATCGTCAATGGGTTTATCCGCAAAGAATCAAATCTGCTACAATGCTTGTGCTATGGCAAAACGGGTAAGAAGACGGTCATCAAAGCGTGATGAACCTGAGAGTTTGTTGTCTGATGAGGTCAAAAAAAGCATTTTTGCTATTCTTTTGGTGGCCGCGGGAGCGGTTATTTTGCTGTCTGTATTTGGTTTAGCCGGTTCGGTGGGAGATTGGCTTGATGATCGGTTGGCTACCGGCTTCGGGCTTTCGCGGTTAATCGTACCTATTTTGCTGATTATCATGGGCGGTAGTGTGGTGGTGCCGAACATGAAGCTATTGAGCCTGCGCGGCTGGATTTCGCTTATTTGTTTTATTGTTTCGCTTGATGGTTTATTGAATCTTGTTTTGGTTAACGAATCATCAGACGCGGCGGCTTTACGCGGCGCTGGGGGAGTGGTTGGTTTGCTAGTGTCCGATGTTTTAGTTAGTGCGCTCGGTTTTGCGGCTTCGTTAATTATTGCTCTGGCTTTGTTGGCTATAGCTCTGTTGGTTTTCTTTAACGTTTCTTTGCATTCAATCTTAGCTTTTCCTGCTCGGCTATTGGGGCGTGATGCGGTTGACGATGAAACTGATGAGCAAGAGCTAGAGGAAGATAGCGATGTACCTGAAGTTGAAGTTGAAGAAGTCGAAATCGATGAAGCAGAACAGGAAGCAAAAATGTCTAAGATGGGTCGTCTGGCAGCTGCTTTCATGCCGGCTAAGAACGAGGAAGAAGTAATGGTGACTACTGAGCGCAGAAAAATTGAAGTGCCGCTAGATTTGCTGGACGATAAACGAGCCGACGGCAAGGCGGGAGACATTAAGCGAAACCAGGAGATTATTCTTAATACCTTGGAGCAATTTGGAATTCCGGTTGAAATGTCCGAAGTTCGAGTTGGCCCAACGGTAGCTCAATATTCGTTTAGGCCAGCTCAAGGAGTTAAATTGGCGCGTATCGTGGCTCTGCAAAATGACTTGGCGCTGGCTCTAGCTGCGCACCCAATTCGTATTGAGGCGCCAATTCCTGGCAAGGCATTGGTGGGCGTTGAGGTGCCTAACCAAACAGTGGCTCGCGTTGGTTTGCGTGAAATGCTCGAATCGAGTGAGTTTGCTAAGCGCAAGAACAGTTTTGCCGTACCGCTTGGCAAGGACATTTCTGGTGGCGTGCCGATGCTTTATGTAGACAAGGCGCCGCACATGTTGGTTGCTGGTGCTACCGGTTCGGGTAAATCGGTGTGTTTGAACGACATCATAGTTTCTTTGCTTTATCAGAACGGCCCTGATGATCTTAAGCTCATCATGGTTGATCCTAAGCGTGTTGAATTGGGTGTTTACGCTGGGATTCCACACTTATTGGTACCGCCTATCGTAAAGGCGGAAGAGGCCATTAACGCACTTAAGTGGGCGGTGCGCGAAATGGAACGCCGATTGGATCACTTGGCTAAGTTTGGCGCTCGCGATATTGATGCTTACAACGCCAAGAGCAAAGAGCGGATGCCAAGGATTATTGTGGTGATTGATGAGTTGGCTGATTTAATGATTCAGAACAAGCGGGAAGTTGAGGCGGTTATCGTGCGCATTGCGCAAATGGCACGCGCGGCGGGTATTCATCTTGTGCTGGCTACGCAAAGACCATCGGTAGACGTTATTACGGGAACCATCAAGGCGAATATTCCTACGCGTCTCGCTTTTGCCGTGGCCTCGCAGGTTGATTCTAAGACCATTCTTGATACCGCCGGTGCCGATAAGCTTCTCGGTCGTGGTGATATGTTGATGTCGACTCCGGAGTTGTCTAAGCCGAAGCGTGTGCAGGGTGCTTATTTGTCTGATGTTGAAATCGCTAAGGTGGTCGACTTTTTGAAAAAAGAGAGCGTGCCTAATTACAACTACCAGATCACCGAGGGCTCATCTGGTGGTTCTGGTGGCACGGCGTTTAATGCTGAGGACAGCGATCCGTTGCTTGAAGACGCCATTAACGTGGCGTTGGAGGCCGGACGCGTGTCTACTTCGTTCTTGCAGCGCCGCATGAAGATTGGTTACTCGCGAGCCGCCCGCATTGTCGATATCATGGAAGAGATGGGAGTTGTTGGCGCGGCCGATGGTGCTAAACCACGCGAAGTGCTTATTACCGAGTGGCCACCAGCTGGCATGAGTCGTGGTGGTCCGGTACATCATGAAGAGGCGGTCATAGAAGATGACGAAGAAGACGTAGACGCTGATGACGAGGATGAAGAGCTCGATGCAATTATGGAGGAGGCTGATCCGGATGAGATGGTCGAGGATGATGACGAAGAGAAGAAATAACGATCTTCATTTATTGACAAGAATCAGAAAAGAGCTTATCTTTTGTGGTTACTTGGTTTTCCTGGAGGCGTCATGAGTCTTAGTGATTCGTTGACCATGGTGGTGAGTCGGCAGCATGTCGGAGTTCTTCATATCTCGGCGCTTGCCCTGGGTAGAGGTCACCTTAGTGGGGCCGTTCCGGTGCTTGCGACGCTTATGAATTGTTTGCGCGTTGCCAGCAAGGCACAGTTGCTGGTGACGGGGTTCGCTGATCCTGCCGATGTTGCTCAGGGCTTGAAGCCCTGTCGAATTCGTCTGGGGAATTTTTTGTCGACGATGGCGTTGGACGGCGAGGTCTTTGAAGTCGGCGAGGCGAAGAGGGTAGAAGGCGACGTCTACGTCTTCGAGGTCGAGCTTCGACATGTACCCATTCAGCCGGTTGCGATCGGCGTGAAGCCGGAGTGACAAGTGCCCCGCATCTATAAGCCTTACTGGCTAAAAAGGTGCGGGGTGTTTATTTTTGTTGTTGTTTGAGTGGTGGTAAGGGAGTAAAATAAATGGTGAAGAGCTCCGGCTATGGTTTTTGTCGTAAGAAAATTAATCGAAGGCTCGCAAACGCTGGGTGAAAAGCTGCGTACTTTGCGTCGGAGCAAGGCGGTAAGCTTGCCGATGCTAGAGGAGGCCACGCGAGTGCAGCGTAGGTATCTGGAGGCTCTTGAATGGGACCGGTATGACGAACTGCCAGAGCCGCTTTACACCCGAAATTACTTAAGGGCATATGCCCGCGCGTTGGGTGCTGATGACCAGTACTTTTTGGAACTTTACGAAGACGAGGTGGGGCAAATGGATTTGCTCGATCCGCATCGCTTGCCGCGAGTGCGGGTGCGTAAGGGGCGATTTTTGGTGTTTTCACGCTACATTGCCGCGGCAACCTTGCTAACCGTGGTGTTGGGCGTAGTTGGTTATTTTGTGTGGCAGACCAGCGCCCTGTTGCGACCGCCGGCCGTGGTTATAACTACGCCAAATGACGGACTAACGGTAGACTCGGCTTTGCTATCGCTTGATGGTTACGTTAAAGATTATGACGTTACTTTAACAATTAATGGCAAGACGGTGGCTATAACCGAACAGCAACAATTTGCAGCCGAAGTCGATTTAACTCGCGGGTTGAATATCATTACGGTAGAAGCCAAGCGGCGATACTCGCGAAAGGCTGTTTTACAACGACGAATTTTCTTTAATCCAGAAGCAGAAACAGTGTCGTTAAACTGATGTGCAGGTATTAGGTTTTAGGTATTAGGTTGGTAGGGTAAACAAAGTACGATGCTTACCATTCGCGTTGGTAAGCATTTGGCTTTAATGTCTCTAACAGCCTAATACCTAATACCTATTTATAAGGTAATTCGCAATTGTACACAGCAAAGGGGATAACTAGGATGCACGTTTTCACAACGGCGGGGTAAATTGTGCCAGCTATGGCAAAAGTAAATGGAAACCCGCGTCTGGCCGCTGCTCTGCAAGCGGTTGATCAAATCAAAGAACGGTTTGGTGACGGTAGCATCATGAAATTTGGTGATTCTAAAGCCACCAATATTGATGCTGTGCCAACAGGTTGTTTGTCGCTCGATTTAGCGCTTGGTGCGCTTGGTGTGCCGCGTGGTCGCATTATTGAAATTTATGGACCAGAGTCGTCTGGTAAGACCACGCTCGCCCAGCACATTGTGGCCGAATGTCAGAAGCGCGGCGGTATTGCCGCTTTCGTTGATGCTGAGCATGCGCTCGACCCAGATTACGCTCGAAAATTAGGAGTAAAGGTTGATGAGTTGTATATTTCGCAGCCCGACACCGGCGAACAAGCGTTAGAAATCGTAGAAACCCTAGTGCGTTCTAACGCAATTGATGTGATCGTGGTCGATTCAGTGGCCGCTTTAACGCCAAAGGCTGAGATTGAAGGCGAGATGGGTGATTCGCACATGGGCTTGCAGGCTCGATTGATGAGCCAGGCTTTGCGCAAGCTAACTGGCGTGATCTCAAAGACCGGAACGGTGTTGATTTTTATCAACCAAATCCGCATGAAAATTGGGGTCATGTTTGGTAATCCAGAAACCACCCCAGGTGGTAATGCGCTAAAGTTTTATGCGTCGGTACGCATGGAAATTCGCCGAGCGGCACAAATCAAGCAGGGCGAAAAGATTATTGGTAACCGAGTAAAGGTAAAAATTGTAAAAAATAAGGTAGCGCCACCGTTCCGTGTGGCCGAGTTCGACATCATGTATAATGAGGGCATCTCGCTAGCTGGCGATTTGCTTGACCTCGGCGTAACCGTGGGGTCAATCGAAAAACGCGGCAATAGTTACGCTTTTGGCGAGGACAAGCTCGGCGTTGGCCGGGAAGTGGCGAAGGCGTTTTTAAAAGAGCATCCGGAGATCATGACGCGAGCTCGTGAAGCGACGCGTGATGCGGCCTTAAGGGTCGAGGGTCTGATACCCCAGGAGTCTGCAACAGCAGAAGATTAGATAGTGTCTTGAGGCCTCCCGAGAGACGTGGTAAGATAACCCCACGTCTCTTTAGGAAGTTGCGGGACAAGACGCGTTAAGGCCAGAAGCGCAAACGCCTGCTCGGGACACGCCCGGGTTGCTATCTCTCTCCCGCGTTTGCATAGGTTTTAGGCCGTATTTAACGTAGTTCTTGCCCTGCAGCTTCCTTGCGGGACGGGTTTGTAAAGGGTCTGTTGACGATTGGTCGTACTTTTGTTACACTTTTGCCCGCACAAAATTATTCTCCTCGTTCTGGCATGCCAATTAGCCACCAGGACGCTGCCTCAGTTGGACTTTTGTTCGCTGCCGCGGCCTCCGGTAAAACGAGCATACTTCATCGGTAACAAGACATCTTGAAAAACAGGATGTCCTTTGTGTTTTTATGCCTAGTCTGAAAGAAGCGCACGCTACCATCGGTACCCTTGGCGAACGTAAGACCTTTGCGCCGGTCAATATCGCCATGGATTTGCCCGATTTGATTGAGGTTCAAAAGGCCTCTTACGACTGGTTTCTCCAAGAGGGGATTCGCGAGTTGTTTGATGAAATTTCTCCGGTCCGCGACTTTATTGGTCGCGATTTGGAATTATCATTGGCTGATTACTACCTGGATGAAGCCAAATTTGACGAGGCCACTAGCCGAGCTAAAAACGTGACTTTTGAAGCGCCGTTGCGCGTCAAGGCGCAGCTCAAGAACTTGCGAACCAACGAAACCAAGGAGCAGGAAATTTATTTGGGTGACCTCCCGGTCATGACCCCACGCGGCACGTTCATTATTAACGGCGTAGAACGTGTAGTCGTATCGCAGTTGGTGCGCTCGGCCGGAGCTTTCTTTACGGCTGAAGTTTTGCGCGGTCGTCGCTACTATGGCGCGAAGATTATTCCTAACCGTGGCGCTTGGTTGGAATTTGAAACCGACGCTAAAAATGTTATTTGGGTCAAGATTGACCGTAAGCGTAAGGTGGCCGTGACTTCGTTGTTGCGAGCTTTCGGCTACGGCGATAACGACACCATTAAGAGTTTGTTTACGGATGTTGATACGCACCCGGCAATTAATTACCTAGATGCTACGTTGTCTAAGGATGCTGCTAGCAACGAAGACGAAGGTTTGCGTGAAGTTTATAAGCGTATTCGCCCGGGTGATTTGGCTACCCCAGAAAACGCTCGCTCGCTAATTCACGCAATGTTCTTTAAGTTTGAGCGCTACGACTTGGGCGCTGTTGGTCGTTACAAGTTTAATTTGCGCTTTGGTGTTCAAGATGCCGAAAAGGATGTCATGGAAGAAGAGCGTCGTATTTTGAGCAAAGAAGACTTGGTGGCAATCGTCAAAGAAATCATTCGTTTGAACATCAATCAAGACGAACCAGATGACGTTGACCATTTGGGTAACCGCCGCATTCGTTCGGTGGGTGAGTTGTTGCAGTCGCGTTTCCGCATTGGTTTGGCGCGCATGGAGCGCATCATTAAAGATCGCATGAGCACCCAGGATATTGATGCTTTGACGCCTGGTAAGTTGATCAACGCTCGACCAGTTATTGGCACGGTACGCGAATTCTTTATGTCTTCGCAGCTGTCGCAATTCATGGATCAAACCAATCCATTGGCTGAGCTGGAACACAAGCGTCGTTTGTCGGCCATGGGTCCTGGTGGTTTGTCTCGTGAGCGTGCTGGTTTTGAAGTTCGCGACGTACACACTACTCACTACGGTCGTATTTGTCCGATTGCTACACCAGAAGGTCCGAACATTGGTTTGGTCGGACACTTGGCTAGCTACGCTCGGGTTAACCCATACGGTTTTATTGAAACCCCTTACAGAAAGGTGGTCAAAGAAAAGAATAAGACCCGGGTCACCAATGACATTGTTTATTTAAATGCCTTTATTGAAGAAAAGGCGATTACTTGTCCGGCGACCGTTGGCACCGATGACGAAGGTTATTTTGTTGACGAATACGTAGAAGCTCGACGTCATGGTGAGCCACGCTTGGTTGCAGCCAATGAGATTGAATACATGGATGTGTCACCGGCACAGATTGTGTCGATTGGTACAGCTTTGATTCCGTTCTTGGAACACGACGACGCGACGCGCGCGCTCATGGGTACGAACATGCAACGTCAGGCAGTGCCTACGGTTAAGCCTGAGGCGCCAATGGTTGGTACTGGCATGGAGCGCCGCGCGGCCTTAGATTCTGGTCACGTATTAGCAGCCGAAGAAGACGGTACTGTTGTTTCGGCTGACGGCGTCAAGATTGTTCTTGAATACAAAAAGCGTGGCACGGTTACTTATAAGTTGAACAAATACTTGCGTTCAAACAACTCGACTGCCATTACTCAGCGACCGGTCGTTGCGCCAGGTCAAAAAGTCAAAAAGGGCGATGTTTTGGCCGACGGTACCTCGGTTAAGAATGGTGAATTGGCACTTGGTCAGAACATGCTGGTGGCTTTCATGAGTTGGAGCGGCTACAACTACGAAGACGCTGTGATCGTCTCTGAGCGTGTAGTGCAGGATGACCGCTTTACCACCATTCACCTTGAGCATTTGACGCTCGATGTGCGCGATACCAAGCTTGGACCAGAAGTCGTTACTTCTGACATTCCTAACGTCTCAGAAGAGAAGCTTAAGAACCTTGATGCCGAAGGCATTATTCGCGTCGGTGCCGAGGTTAAGAGCGGCGATATTTTGGTGGGTAAGATTACGCCAAAGGGTGAAACCGAACTTTCAGCAGAAGAAAAGTTGTTGCGTGCCATTTTCGGTGAGAAGGCTCGCGAAGTTCGTGACTCATCTTTGTACTTGGAACACGGACGCAAGGGTAAGGTGGTTGACATTAAGATTTTCTCGCGCGATGAAGGCGACAATTTGCCACCAGGCGTTATTAAGTCGATTCAGGTAACGATTGCTGACCTGCGTAAATTGCAGGCTGGCGACAAGGTTGCTGGTCGTCACGGTAACAAAGGTGTGGTGTCGATTGTTGTGCCGGTAGAAGACATGCCGTTCGCCGAAAATGGCCGACCGGTAGACATTGTATTGACCCCGCTTGGCGTGGTGTCTCGTATGAACCTGGGTCAGATTCTTGAGGTGCACTTAGGTTTGGCCGCTGACAAGCTTGGTTACAACGTGGCCACGCCGGTGTTCTCTGGCGTGCACGAAACAAAAATTCGTGAAGAGCTAGTTAAAGCCGGCTACCCTGAAACAGGACAGCTGACTTTGATCGATGGTCGCACCGGTGAACGTTTTGAGCATCCAGTTACGGTCGGTATCATGTACATGCTCAAGCTGAACCACATGGTTGAGGACAAGATGCACCAGCGTTCAATCGGTCCTTACTCGCTTATCACTCAGCAGCCGCTTGGTGGTAAGGCGCAGTTCGGTGGTCAGCGTTTTGGTGAAATGGAAGTCTGGGCGCTGGAAGCTTACGGTGCAGCACACATGTTGCAGGAAATCTTGACCATTAAGTCAGATGACGTACCAGGACGCGCTAAGGCCTACGAGTCGATCATTAAGGGCGAGACTATTACCAAGGTAAACATTCCTGAATCATTCAACGTTTTGGTCCGTGAACTTAAGGGCTTGAGCTTGGATGTTGAATTGTTGAAGAACAGCAAAAAAATTGAGTTCGGCGACGATAAGAACCGCCGTGGATAAGCCATACCTATATGACGATGAAATTTGAAACGCTCAAATCAACCGATTTCGACGCGATTCGTCTCAAAGTGGCCTCGGCGGAAGTAATTCGCAGCTGGTCATACGGCGAAGTCAGCAAACCGGAAACCATTAACTACCGCACCCAAAAGCCTGAAAAGCAGGGTTTGTTTGCCGAAGAAATTTTTGGTCCCTCAAAAGACTGGGAGTGTTATTGCGGTAAGTATAAAAAGATTCGTTACAAGGGAATTGTTTGTGACAAATGTGGCGTAGAAGTCACGCAGTCGTCTGTACGCCGTGAGCGCATGGGTCATATTGAATTGGCAGCTCCAGTTACCCATATTTGGTTTTTGCGCGGTGTCCCATCAAAGATCGGTACCGTGCTAGACATGAGCGTCCAGCAAATTGAGAAGGTAGTGTATTTCGGTGCTTTTATTATTACCGATGTTGATCAAGTCGCCCTGGACCAGACCATCGAGCAAGTAAAAGAGGAATACAAGGCTAAGAAAAAAATGATCGAAGGCGAAACCAAGCGCGATGTATTGCGTGTTGAGGAATCCATGGCGGGCGACAAGAAGGCCATGAAGGCTGAGATTAGTCGCATCGAATCGATCGCTGATGCTAAGTTGGACGAATTGGAAAAAGATTTCCTGCAGGTCGATAAAGAGCTTAAGGAAATGGCGCCTCTCTCGGTTATTTCTGAGACCACGTATCACGATTGGTCAATGAAGTACGGACACATCTTTGATGCTGGAATTGGTGCCGAAGCCATCATGAAGCTGTTGGAACGGGTCAACGTCGCTGAGTCGATTAAGTTATTGACCGACGAATTGGTTGATACTACGTCTAAGGCTAAATACGACCGCATCATGCGTCGTTTGAAGTTGTTTAAAGCTTTCCAGAAGAACGATGTTGGACCAGCTTGGACAATTTTGCGCGCTTTGCCGGTTACGCCTCCTGACTTGCGTCCGATGGTGCCGCTTGATGGTGGTCGCTTTGCCACCAGTGATTTGAACGATTTGTACCGTCGCGTTATTAACCGCAACAACCGTTTGCGCCGTTTGTTTACGCTCAATGCGCCAGAAGTTATTACGCGCAATGAGAAGCGCATGTTGCAGGAAGCTGTCGATGCTTTGATCGATAACTCAGCACGTCAGTCAAAGACGGTTATTGCCGCTACTGGTAAGAAGCGTCAGCTTAAGTCATTGGCCGACATGCTTAAGGGTAAGCAAGGTCGCTTCCGTCAGAACTTGCTCGGTAAGCGTATCGACTACTCTGGACGTTCGGTTATTGTGGTTGGTCCGCACCTCAAGCTCCATGAATGTGGTATTCCAAAGAAAATGGCGCTTGAATTGTTCCGTCCGTTTGTTATTAGCAAGTTGATTCAGCGCGAATACGTGCACAACATTCGCTCAGCCAACCGCTTTATTGAAAGCGATCGCGCTGAGGTTTGGGATATCTTGGAAGAAGTCGTGGCCGACAGCTACGTGCTATTGAACCGCGCTCCAACCCTGCACCGTTTGGGTATTCAAGCTTTCCGACCTAAGCTTATCGAAGGCAAAGCTTTGCAAATTCACCCGTTGGTGTGTGAAGCCTATAACGCTGACTTCGATGGTGACCAAATGGCTGTACACGTACCATTGACCGCCGAAGCTCGTTGGGAAGCAGAGAACGTAATGTTGTCTATTCGCAACTTGCTAAAGCCATCGTACGGTGGTCCGGTAGCTACTCCAGGTAAAGATATTGCTTGGGCTTGTTACTACCTGACTTCGATGGAGAGCGAGCCAGACGAAAAGAATATTTCTACTTTTGGTGATGAAAACGAAGCCTTGTACGCGTATGAACACGGCAAGATTACGTTGCAGGATTGGATTCGTGTGGTGCGTGACAATGGCGAAAAGGTAGTCACCACCGTCGGTCGTATTATCGTAAACCAACAGTTCCCAGAAAAGATTGGTTTCCAGAACAAGACGTTGGCTAAAAAAGAGTTGGCTAACATTATTCGTGACGTTTTGGAATTTTACGGTCAGGAATACACCGCCAAAGTACTCGACGATTTGAAGGATCTTGGTTTCAAATACGCAACCCGCTCAGGTTACTCATGGGGTATGCGTGGTTTGCCGGATTTGGCTGGTAAGCAAGAGTTGATTGCTGAGGGTGATCGCCGTGTGTTGGAAGTTGAGCAGTATTACGCTCAAGGTTTGTTGACCCAGAGTGAGCGTCATTCACAGATCATTAAGATTTGGACTGATATCAAAGATCGAGTTGCTGATTTGGCTAAGAATTCTTTGCCACACGATAGCTCTGCTTACACCATGATTGAATCTGGTGCTCGTGGTGCTTGGGGTCAGTTGACGCAGATGATCGGTATGATCGGTTTGAAGAGCTCGCCATCGGGTGACATTATCGAGCTGCCGGTGAAGTCTTCGTTTAAGGAAGGTGTGTCGGTGTTGGAGTTCTTCATTTCGAGCCACGGTGTGCGTAAAGGTTTGACCGATACTGCGCTTAAAACCGCAAACGCTGGTTACTTGACCCGTCGTTTGGTTGACGTGGCGCAAGATGTAGTGGTGCGCGAGGTTGATTGTGGCGACGACAAGGGTGTATTGCTAACCAAGGTTGAATCTGACGAAATTGGTGAGCCTTTGTTGGTTCGTATTTTGGGTCGTTACGCTATGAGCGATGTTAAGTTGCCTGGCGAACGCAAAGCGATTGTTAAAACTGATGAGTTGATTACCGAAGATCATATTCGTGCCATTAAGGCTTCGGGCAAGGAGCTCGAAGAAGCTCATGTGCGTTCGGTTATGACCTGTAAGATTCGTCGTGGCGTGTGTCAGAAGTGTTACGGCTACGACTTGGCGCATAACAAGTTGGTTAAGATGGGTACCGCGGTGGGTATCATGGCCGCGCAATCGATTGGTGAGCCTGGTACTCAGCTAACCATGCGTACCTTCCACACTGGTGGTGTGGCTGGAAAAGACATCACCCAAGGTTTGCCGCGCGTTGAAGAATTGTTCGAGGCTCGCTTGCCAAAGCGTAAGGCCATCATGACCGAAGTTGCCGGTAAGGTAGAGATTGAAAAGGCGACCCGGACGATTGTGCAGGCAGGAACTGGCAAAGAGATTGTTGATACCATGCCTGGTCAGAAGATCGTGAAGGTGCGTCACTCGGCGACCGAAGAAAAAGTTTACGCTTTCGGTCGTGGCGCCAAGATGATGGTGCAAGATGGCGAAAGCGTGCGCGAGGGCGATGTGCTGGGAGAAAAAGCCAAGGGCGAAAAAGTTTTGTCTGAGGTTTCTGGTAAAGCCAAGGTTGGTAAGACGAGTATCACCATCGTTTTTGACTCCGAGAAGATTCGTGAGTACATCATTCCGCACGGCTATACGCTGTACGTGAAGGATGGCGATGAAGTGATGGCTGGCGATGCTTTGACTGACGGCCACCTGGATCTGCAGGCTTTGTTCTCGGCTAAGGGTCAAGATGCCGTGCAGAAGTACTTGTCTAAGGAAATGCAATTCATCTATTCATCTCAAGGTCAGAAGCTTAACAACAAGCACATTGAAGTCATTATTCGTCAGATGTTCAGCCGCGTGCGCGTGGGTGACCCGGGTGACACTGAATTGTTGCCAGGCGAAGTGATTGAGAAGGCGACGTTGCTTGATGAGCAGGATAGGGTAGGGGCGACCGGTGGTAAGCTTTCAGAGTTCGAGCCGCTGCTCCTAGGTGTAACCAAGGTTTCGTTGTCTACTGAATCGTGGTTGTCATCGGCTTCCTTCCAGGAAACGGCTCGTGTGCTGATTAACGCGGCGGTAACCGGTAAGGTGGATGAACTGGCAGGTCTTAAGGAAAACGTGATTATCGGTCGTTTAATCCCGGCTGGAACAGGTTTCCCGGGCAACGAGGTGGTCATTGAAGCTCCAAAGCGACCAGCGGCAGCTGTTTCTGCGGAAATTGCAGCCGAGATCGCCAAAGAGATGCCTCAGGAAGGTCCCGCTGCCGGTACGGTGGTAGAAGCTACACCGGAGTCAGCTAAGTCAGACACGGCTTCGGAATAAGAGTAAAAAAAGAGAGTCCCGCGCGTCGTCGCGGGACTCTTTGTGTTTCAGGTGACGATGATGATGGGGCCGATCGCGCCGTCTGGTCCCTGCAAGCACAGCTTGTAGCCCTGTGATTCGAGCTCGGCTACTGCTTTGAGGAGTTTTATTGCGCAACGGATCACATCCGTGCGCGAAGTCAGATCCCTTGCTTCCGCGATAGCGTCTATATCTTTGCATACGCTAGCGTTGATCACGACCTGCAGTCGAGTTTTTTCTTCGGCCATCATTCCTCCAACGAACGAGGGAGATTACTCTTGAATTGTCCATTTGTCAATGTGTAAAAGTGTCTTGCCCGGGGTAAAGCGGGGGAGTAGATTGGAGGCTACTCCCCAACGCTTAATTCCTAATTTTTGTATTTGTGCTGACAAAACAGGATTTGTTAGATATTCGTGGGGTCATGAAAGAGGTTATTCATGAGGAGGTTCCGCCTATTGTGGAACGGATTGTTGATGCTAAGATAGCTTCTTTGATGGAACATCAGATTATGCCGCAATTTGAGATGATTCAAAGACAATTTGATCAAGTTCACAAGGAAATTGCTTGGATAAAGAATGCTATGGTTACTAAAAGTTTTCTTGAAGAACGTCTGGAGCGATTTCGAATAGACCTCGGATTGTCTTATCGGGCAGTCGGTTAATGTGGCTAACAAACGGCAAACTATTCTCGGGCTTGACCCAGGCTATGGACGCCTGGGTTTTGGCATTGTGCAGGTGACGAAGGGGGAGGCGACCTGTTTGGGTTGTGGGGTGATTACGACGGCGAAGGAGCGAACACACGCTGCGCGTTTGCAAGAACTCGCTCAAGACATCCGCGCATTAATACGCAAATTTTCGCCGACAGTGGTGGCGGTTGAGACGTTATTTTTTGCCAAGAGCGTCACCACGGCGCTTAAGGTGGCCGAGGTGCGAGGGGTGATTTTGCTTTTGGCCGAAGAAGCAGGTCTTGAGATTGTAGAAGTACGCCCGAATGAAGTTAAGATGGCGCTAACTGGTTATGGCAAGGCCGATAAACGGCAAATGCAGAGCATGATTACGAAAGTTTTGCGTTTGCCGAGTGTGCCCAAGCCCGATGACGCGGCGGATGCGCTAGCTATAGCCTGGACGGCCGCCGGAAAGGCTAAATTTTAGCTATTTGCATTTTTTATTTTTCCGTCGCTATAATTATTGCGACAACCAGAGGTGACATTGCGATCGTTCGACGTGTCGGGTACTTGCAACAAGTGCGGTTGCGAAACCCGTGTACTGGATCAGACCCTGCCCCCCGAGGAGAAGGACAAGCTCAAGGAGGCCATGATCCTTCTCTGTCATTTCCACGGCGATCACACTTTCGAGTTGGGTGAGGGCGACGCTCCCCGCATTGCGCCCTCCGCCATGCTGGCTGGAAAGATCGATCCCCCGATCGTTTCCATGCCTCGTGGTCACAGGCCGGCTCGCAAGAAGAGTTCGGTGCCCGTCAGTGCTCCGGACAACGAAGAGTTCGTCGATGAGCCGGATGTCGTTGATTTGTTTGCCGGCAGACGGCGTGGCAAGCGCAAGCTCAAGCCCCAGCTCCAGAACGAGGAGCGCGATCGCGGCGGGCAACAAAGCGGGCGCCGCCAAAGCGGTCGAGCCTGACTTCCTCCCCGCACCTTTTAAGCCTTCATTGGCCAAAAGGTGCGGGGTACTCTTTTTAGAAGCTATGGACTTGCGTGAGACTTATAATCGAATTGCCGATGATTGGGCGCGTGAGCATGCTACCGATACCTGGTCGCAACCGGCAGTTGAACGATTTTGTTCGTTGCTGAAACCTGGGAGTTTGATTTTAGACGTAGGCTGTGGACCAGGTTTAAAGGCGAAGTTTTTTGTTGAACAGAATTTTCAAATTTTTGGTATAGATATTTCTGAACGCATGATAGAGTTGGCCAAAGAATCGGCGCCAACTGCGAGTTTTAAGGTGCTCGAGCTGGCGGCTTTAGATCAGTTGGGGCAAACGTTTGATGGTGTTTTTGCTCAGGCGATTTTGCTTCATGTGCCCAAGAATGAGTGTGCTAAGGCTGTTATAAAGATGGCGGATAAATTGCGACCAGGGGGTCACATATTTTTAGCTGTTAAAGAGAAGCGTGAGGGTAGGGGTGAGGAAGAGGTGGTTAAAGAAAATAGTTACGGCTATGTTTACGAACGCTTTTTTTCGTATTTTAGAGCAGAAGAAGTTTGTAATTATGTTCGGCAAGCAGGGTTAGAAGTAGTGCATGAGGAGTTTGTTGGATCTGAAGGCAAAAGATGGATTATTGTTTTCGGGAAAAAGTTCAAATAATAAAAAAAAACGAACCAGTGATGGTTCGTTAGTCGTCTTTCTTTTCGCTGGGCACCGGGTGTTCTGCTACGGGCTTCTTGCCGCTGAAGCAGTAGGTGCAGTGTCGTTTTCCAAGGTGATCCTCGACGGCATTCAGCAGTTCGCCGACCGTCAGGTAAGTCACGGAATCGACACCGAGCTCGTTGGCCAGCTGGTCAACGGGCACTCGCGCGGCGATCAGATCCTGCCTGTGTGGCGTATCGATGCCCCAATGGCAAGGGTGAATGACCGGAGGCGAGGACACCAGGAGGTGCACCGAGAGTGCGCCCGCTTCCCGAAGGAGCTGGGCGATCTGCTTGGTGGTAGTGCCGCGAACAATGGAATCGTCGACTACGCCGACGTGCTTGCCTTGCACCACCGATTCGTCAACCCGAAGCTTGGTGCGCACTCCAAGCTCCCTGGCGACCTGGGTAGGCGTAATGAAAGTGCGACCGGTGTACTTGTTGCGCACCAGGCCGTGCATCAGCGGCATGCCACTTTCTTTGGCGACCGCTTCGGCGGCCACGATTGCAGAATCGGGCACAGGAATGATGACGTCGAGGTGGCGCAGTCTTTCGTTCCCGCCGAGAGCGGCACCCATGCGGCGGCGCTGTCGACCCACGTGATCGCCGAAGATCTCGCTGTCTGGCATGGCGAAGTAGACCTTCTCGAACACGCAGTTGCGTTCCGGACGCCGCGGGGCATAGGACCGAATTACGCTCGTGCCATCGGCCATGAGGGTTACGATCTGCCCTGCTTCAACGACCCGCCAGTCGCGCAGGCCGAACAGTCGCAGAGCACGGGTTTCGGAAGCGACTAGGAAACCGCCTTGATATCTGGCGTAGGCCAGCGGTCGAAAGCGGTGGGGGTCGATTCCCAGGTAAACCTTGCCCGGCTCCATGACCAGGAGCGTGGCTGCACCTTGCGCATGGGCGAACATTTCCATCAGACGCAGTTCCGCGGTGTAGGCGGTGCTGTGTCCAAGGAGCGACAAGATGAGCTCAGTGTCGGAGTCGGAACGCAGTACGCAGCCATTCTGCATGAGCTGCTGTTTGAGTTCTTGGTAGTTGGTCAGATTGCCGTTGTGGGCAACTGCCAAGCTACCGTGCCGCGTCTGGCCAGTCAGCGGGTGCAGATTGTCCCGGCGGCGCGATTCGCCAGTCGTGGCGTAACGCACGTGACCAATAGCAGAACGTCCGGGGAGCATGGCCTGTAGATTCATCCCGCCGAAGACTTCATCGACCAGTCCAAAGTCCTTGTGGACCAAGATCTGGCCGTCATGCTCGGTGGCAATGCCGGCGCCTTCCTGGCCGCCGTGTTGCTGGTCGAGCAACATTCGCCTAACGATTTCAGCGGCGTTGTCGATGCCGACAGCCGCGGCCAAACGGCACATGTGAACCTTCCTGTGGTGGGGAATGGAGGAAAAGAACCGGCGCAAGCGTAGTCTTTTTAGAGAAAATTGTCGAGATATAAAAAGACGCCCCGAAGTTGCGGGGCGTTAGATTTGAGCCACGGCGCTGATTGGCCTGATGTCGTCTATATGCGGGGCCAGGGCATCTACAAGCCTGGTTAGGCGCAAGTCTCTCTCGATGGCAAAAACAAGTTTGCGTTCAGGGTTGTGTCGCCAGCCAGAACCAAAACTGACTGTCAGAAGGTTCAGGGCGTCTTCGGCTTTTAAAATTACGCCGTTGCCATTCATTTGGTTGAGCGGCATGGGGTCGCCGTTTTCCGAGAAGGTAACGATGAACCGTACGCCCGACTGACCCAGATATCGACTAATGATTCTTTCGACGATGGCTGGTTCGATTGGCATCGTGGCTCCAGGGAAGGGTTAGTTGGCTGAGGGGGATGGTAGATAAAAGGTGAGGGGGAGTCAATTTACAAAAACAAAAAACCGAGCTTGCACTCGGGTTTTTGTGGAGCAGGTAGTGGGAGTCGAACCCACATCATCAGTTTGGAAAACTGAGATAATAACCGCTATACGATACCTGCACAGGAAGGAGATTAATGGATTTTTTTAAAATAATCAACTGGAGTTTACTTTTTAGGGGTTATTTGATATTGTCCTATGTTGAATCCATGTCGGGTTCAGCATGAGAGGTGAAGAAATGAATACGTTTTTCGTGGGTGTCGTGACCATGTTGCTGGTGGGTGCCTTGTGGGACATGGCCGTGCGTGGTTGGTACCACTACAAGGGCTTGCACATCATGACCTTCCAGTGCACTGACGAGGCTCACAAGGCTCTCCAGGGTCTCGAGTGCAGGGTCAAGAGCGGCACGACCGCCGGGGTGATCAGGGCGTCCTTGGCCACCTTCTCCACCCTGGTGGAGGTGAGGGAGCGGGGAGGGCGGATCATGCTCGAGGACGCCGAGGGCCAGAAGCAGGAGTTCTCTCTGGACAACCTGCTCGCGTGATCGTGTGCCCTGGACTCGTCGCGGTTGGCGATGAGTCCGGGGCTTTTTTATTGATTAGCAAGAATCCACCAAAGCAAGTGATTATTTTGTGCTTATTTTTTCTATTTTTCCTGTGTCGTAGTGGTAAACGATCAGATATTCCGGTAATGGCCAGACACCTTCTCCGTGCGGTGAGCCACTTAACGTCTGACTTTCGGGATCCCAGGCGAATATCCAGCCTGCATAGTCGTTAGTTGGGATGCCGTAAATTTTTTCGGCTGTCTGTTCAGCCTCTCGAAGGATTGTAGTTTCGCTACAGATTTTTGTTCGGAGAGTACAGATGTAATCCTTATGATCGGTGGTGGGATATCCTCCAAAATCGCTGGGGCCATCAGCTATATAAAGTGTAGACGCCGTAACGATAATTTGCTGATGATTTGGTGAAATCAGCCAGGCGGTAAAGGATGTGGCTACGGAGTTGGTTTCTATATCTGGAGCTAGACCTGTGTAGAGACCTAGGTCTCCGGCTATAGAAGAAACATTTACATCGATATTATTTGCATCAGAAGATGGCGTTGAGGCGGTTTCTAGTTCAGTTTTGGATATTTTCTTTTGGTTGTATGTGGTCATGATAACGCCCATGGCAACGGCGATGAGAGCCGTGACTCCTAGCAAGATAACGGTTTTTCTGTTCGGGGATTGCATAGGATTAATTTAATTTTTGACTAGTGTACGGCACGACTTTCCACGCATCCCCTAATTTTTCAAGGCGTGCATTCGGCACCTTGAAGCCGGCGGCGAGTTTGTGGCCGCCACCGCCGAAGTGTTTTTCGGCTAGGGCGGCGACGTCGCGGCCACGGCTGCGGATGCTGCCTTTGACTGCGCCATCTTCGGTTTCTCTATACACAACTACTACTTGGTGCTCTTGGTTAAGCATGGCGTGCAGAAAGCCAGAGATGCCAGAAGCGTCTTCTTCGTCGGCACCAGTGTTTTTCATGTCGTCGAGGGTAATGACAGTAGCGGTAGCATCGAGCACTGGATCGTGATGCAGGCGTTCAAGGGCAAGTCCCCAGAGTTTTAAAGCTTCAACCGAACGATTCATCATGTTGTGTTTGATGATGATGGGCAGGGAGGCACCTAGTTTTACCAATTCGGCCGAAGCGTCGAGGGCATCGATGCTGGTGTTCGGAGTAGAGAAGAGGACGGTATCGGTTACGATGCCGGTCATAAAGCATTGGGCAGCTTCTGGGGTAATTGGATAGCCGGCAGACTTAACAAAACGCCAAGCGACATCGGCCGTTGAGGCGGCGGTGACCTCGATTACGTTAATGGTGCCGTATTGCGGGTTGCTAGCGTGATGATCAAAGCAGACAAGGGGCGCGCGACGCTTCATGCGTGGTAAAAATTGCTTAATGTACACGCCGTCGGAACAGTCGCAGATAATCAATAAGTCTATAGACTCTTGATCAAAGACTTCGGCATCGCGGCGAATAATTTCGACCTGGGGTAAGTATTTGAAAGTGTCTGGCAGAGGCTTCGGTGAGAAGACTTCAACTCGTTTGCCAAGCTCTTTAAGGGCATGATAAAGCCCTAAAGTAGAGCCCATGGTATCGCCATCGATACGTTCGTCTGTGAGTAATAAGATATGCCCCGCCTGGCGGATGAGTTCGTCGATTTTTTTATAAATCGGGCTGTTCATAGGGATGGGTTAGTTTAGCGGGGGAAGGGAAGATGGTCAAGGTCTGGGCCAGTAAGTTACAATGCCTCCGACTATGTATTTGAAGCGTCTAGAAGTACAGGGATTCAAGACTTTTGCTAAGAAAACGGCTTTGGATTTTCCGGCGCCGAAGCCGGGGAGCAATCCTTTGACGGTTATTGTTGGGCCAAATGGCTCGGGAAAGTCCAATCTAGCCGATGCTATTCGCTGGTGTTTGGGCGAGCAGTCCATGAAGCAATTGCGTGGTAAAGACTCGCAGGACATCATTTTTTCGGGTTCAGAAGGCAAAGGACGGGCCAACGTTGCCGAGGTATCGATGACTTTTGATAATGACGACAAGAACATGCCCATCGAGGCACCGGAAGTGACGATTACGCGACGTCTCTATCGCGATGGCGAAGGGGAGTATTTGCTGCAGGGGCAGGGCGTGCGTTTGGCAGATATTCAATTGTTATTAGCCGAGGCTGGCGTGGGTCAGCGATCGTATTCGGTCATTGGGCAGGGGATGGTTGACCATGTACTGACCGCTTCGCCGGAAGAGCGAAAAATTTTCTTCGATGACGCTACGGGGGTTAGAGGTTTGCAGATTCGCCGGCACCAGGCGATGCTTAAGCTTGAACGCTCGGCTAAGAATTTGAGTGATGTTGATGCGCTGCTTAAAGAGATCGAGCCGCGACTTGCTTTGCTGCGACGCCAAGTAAAACGATTGACCGAACGCGAGCGAGTTGAAACTGAATATCGCGAAGTGGCCGTAAATTATTTTGCTACTCAGTACTGGAATTTTATTGACGAGAAAGCGGTCATTGATCGCAAAGTCGCTCAGTTGAACACCAATCTTGAACAGAAGAAGGCAGAGCTGGCGGCGGGGGATGAGAAGTTGCTGGCTTTAGAAAAGTCGGAAATAGGCAAGAATCAAGACGATGGCTCCACGCAAGGTTTGCAGGCGGCCTACAAAGCAGCCCAATCTGAGCTCGCCGATGCACGACGAGCACAATTTGTGGCCGAGCGTGAGATCGAGCTCGCCAAGGTGCGTGTGCAATCGAGTTGGTCACCGCTACCACTCTCAGACATCATCGGCGAATTGAAAGAACTCACCAGTCAGCACGAGTCCTTGCTCGGTCGTTTGCGCGGTGTTAAGTCGCTTGAAGAGATAGAGCAGATCGTTAGTGATGTTGAGGGTGCGTTTAATCGTTCAAAGAAGTTGCGTGACCGTTTGATTAAGCCAGCGCCAGAAGACGTAGCGACTGATCCGGTGCTAGTGGCCGCCGCCAAGGCTGCAGCTGATCATGTAAAAGAAATTGAAAAGAAAGTTACCGCGGCAGAAAAAGCGATGGACGAAAAAGCTAAAGCTGCAACATCTGCCAAGAGCGAAGTTTTTGCTTTTCAGCGTGAGCTTCGTCAGTTACATGCCGACATGACAGCGCTTGAAAGTCAGCGTAATGGTTTTGCGGTGGAAATCGCGCGTCTGGAAACCCGCATAGAATCATTGAAAAACGAGGTCAATGATACGCTTGATGCTACTGCCTGGGCGCTGTTAACCAAGCAGGCGCCAAGTGTCCGCTCGACTAATTTGCCAGAGCTTCATGACAAGGTCATGCGCCTGCGTCATCAGCTGGAAATGATTGGGGGAATTGATCCTGAGGTGATTAAAGAACATCAAGAAGTTGATGAACGTTTTACTTTCTTAACCACGCAAGTTACCGACCTTCGACAGGCTATTGCCTCAACCGAAAAGATTGTTGATGAGCTCGATGACGAGATTCGCAAGCAATCTGAAAAGGCGTTCAAGGCTATCAATGAACAGTTCCAGAAGTATTTTAAGGTTTTGTTTAATGGCGGATCGTGCTCGTTGGTGAAGTTGTCGCATGACGAGATGACTGAGGCGAACCAGGTGACGCTTGATAGGGCAATGGAACAAGAGGCGCATGAGCATAATCCGGACGAGCAAACATCGGAAGACATTGCTAGCCGCATTGCGGTACGCAAGGAGGCTGTTGCTGGTATTGAGATCCAAGCAACCCCGCCAGGCAAAAAACTTAAGGCGTTGAACTTATTGTCGGGTGGTGAACGCGCGCTGACGTCGATCGCTTTGCTGTCGGCGATTATGGAAACTAACCCCTCGCCGTTTGTGGTGCTAGACGAGGTTGACGCCGCGCTCGACGAGGCGAACACCGTACGTTTTGCAAATATTTTGAACGAATTACGAGTTCATACTCAGTTCATTGTTATTTCTCACAACCGCGCAACCATGGAGAAGGCCGATACGCTTTACGGGGTGACCATGGGGAACGATGGTTTAAGTGCTTTGTTATCTGTAAAACTTGATGACATTGGTGCGGGTGGTACGGCGCGACGCTAAGATAGTGATCGGTCATAAAAACCCGGCAGTTGCCGGGTAAAAAAACCGCAAATCTATTCATGATTTGCGGCAGTACGGAGTTCGACCCGGAAGGCTTCGGCTGCGGCTTGGTAGGCTTGCAGCCGGTCTAGGGCTTCCTGCGCAGCCTTGCCGGTCGACATGTGGAGCTCGTGCGAATTGGCTAGGCAGCGAGCCAGGCAGGCTTCGCGCCAGAGCCTGTGCGCTTCAGCTAGGTCTCTTTGCAGGCGCTTGATTTTGCGCCGCAGGCCGGTGAGCGAGAGTTGATCGACGCTTTTGCGGGGCATGATGCTTCTCCGCACAAGCTTTTAACATATGGGCTAAGATTCGGCAATTTGTTGTCTTTTTTGTTGTTTCCGCGTATCGTCTGCCTGTAATGTTAGCAACGGTTGTCGGTGGTCGGTTTTCGGGAGTCGGGTGAAACAAGCACCGCTAACTCGACAACCGACAACCGAATCCCGATAACCGCTAGCAAAAGTAAACTATGCGCGAACGCCCACATCGAGCTTCTGACCGACGACCACGACGAGGCCCAAAAACCTCTTGGGATCCGGTAGCCAAGCAATACGGCAAGATGCTGAAAGAAGAGAATACCTTTCAGTCGGATATTATTTTTCCGGGGGCTTTGCGATTGCTGGCGCCACAAAAAGGCGAAAAGTATCTTGATATTGCCTGCGGCGAAGGCTCTTTTGCTGCCCTGGTAACCAAAAAAGGGGGAGAAGTGGTTGGTATCGATGCCGGTTCCGGCCTGATCCGTTTGGCCAATGAAAAGCGTTTGCGTGGCGCTACCTTCCGAGTGGCTGACGCTCGTCGTTTTGCTGATTTGTTTCCTAACATTGCTTTTGACGGTGCTACTTGTATTTTGGCACTTCAGAACATCGACGACCTTACGGCCGCGCTGCACGAAGCTAGTCACTTATTGAAACCAGGCGCACCGTTTGTAATAGTGCTGAATCATCCGATTTTCCGTATTCCTCGCCAGTCGGGTTGGGGTTGGGATGAGCAGCGTTCGTTGCAGTATCGACGGATCGATAGTTACTTGACGCCGAACGAGATTCCGATCGTGGCTAATCCGGGTCAAGGTGCGCGGAGTGCGGTTACCTATTCATATCACCGACCGTTGCAGACGTATTTCACTGAGCTTGCGAACGCAGGTTTCGTTGTCGATGCGCTGGAGGAATGGACGTCACATAAAACCAGTGATTCAGGTCCGAGAGCAAAAGCAGAGAATCGTGCAAGAAACGAGATCCCGATGTTTATGGCTTTGCGGGCGATAAAAATTTAGTAACGGGAATATTTTTGAGGTGTATCATAAGCGTATTAAATAGCTTATGGACACTAACGTTTCATCATCTGCAAAGGAAGCTGAGGTTGTTAAACCTTTAGCGCAACCGACCTCTATTCATGAACATCCAGGTGCTCATTGGCCGGTTATTGCGGCAGCCATAACTTTGCCTATTATTTGCGGTTTAATTATTGCTAGTTTTTTGTTATTGCCGAAAATAGGAGGCGATGTCGATAACGACGGTGAGGCGGGCACGACGGCTACGACGCGGCAGAATCCTACACATGTTGCAAGGGCGCTTAAAAAAGTTGAAATAGCCAACGCTGCAGAACGTGGGGCTGTTTGCAATGATGGCTCACCGGGTGCTTATTATTTTAGACCCGGAACGCAGGCTCATGCCAAGGATTGGATTGTATATTTGCACGGCGGCGGAGCCTGCACTTCAGAAGCTGATTGTGCTGCCAGAGCCGACGAAACTCCGAATCTTACTTCTACACTGAATCACCCCGAGACTATAGTGGAAGACGGTATCTTGTCGGCTTCGGCAACTAAAAATCCCGATTTTTATAACTGGAATCAAGTTGAGGTCATATATTGCAGCTCAGATGGTTGGTCGGGTACAACCGAAGGCGTAATTGAGGGTGAGACCTGGTATTTTCATGGTCGGGATATCGTGACGGCCCTGTTCGAAGACTTGCAAAACGAAGAGATCATTCGCACGGCTACTTTAGCTCAGGCTGGCCGGCTGCTATTTGCAGGAAGTTCGGCAGGCGGTGGCGGTGTGTCAAAAAACCTTGATTATGTGGCCTCATTATTGCCGGAGGTAGAGGTAAGGGGTTTTATTGATAGCTCCTATTCAATTGATATCGAACCGTATGTCGTATTGACTGGGTTCAATGACCAGACCTCTGAAGGAGTGGCGGCCTATCAGAACCGTCTTGCCGATGATACTTGCAGCCAAGCACACTTATCTGACCCTGGTTACTGCACCATCTTGGATCATGTTTATCCGTATATAAGTACGCCGCTTTATATATTTAATAATCAACTCGATCCAAAGCGGTTGAGCAATCTTGGTATAACTAACGCTCAAGATCCGGCGCAGGCAGATTGGATTCGCAATACATATGTTCCTGCGTTCACAGAGGCTATAAGCGATGTTGATCCTATATTCGCTCCTTATCAACATTTTCACACTATGCTGATAAGTGATCGTTTTTTTACTACCAAGATAGACGGTGTCTCGGCAGCAGAAGCTTTTGCTAACTGGTACTTCGGTCGTGGTGGGCAGACTAGATACGTTGAGACAGCTCCCTAGATTGCCCCCACAGGCCTTGACAAAAATTGGCTGAATCGATACTCTGCTGGCACTTAACTTTCACTATTTACTGTTACGGTTGTCGGTATTCGGTGGTCGGTTGTCGAGTGAACAGGGCTTGTTCCACCCGACTCCCGAAAACCGACTCCCGAAAACCGCTCGTCATCGCAACTATGTTAACCATCCGTTTGTCCCGCACTGGTAAGCGCAAACAGCCTTACTACCGTGTGGTTTTGCAGGAAAAGACTCGTGATCCATGGTCGCCAGCTATCGAGGTGCTCGGTAACTTGGACCCACGCAAGGATCGCAGTGAAATCACTTTGGACGAAGAGCGCGTCAAATACTGGTTGAGCAAAGGCGCCCAGCCATCGACAGGTTTGTACAACCTGTTTGTAGAAAAGAAGCTCATTGCTGGTGACAAGATCAAGAAAGTGCACTTGACCAAGGCTCGCAAGCAAGCAATTGCTGAAGCAGCTAAGGCTAAGGCAGAACCAAAGGCGTAATTAACGGAACGATCGAGAATAAAATCTCGGTCGTTTTGTTATCTGGCGGTTTTTCAGGTGATGTTATACTGTGATTGCGATGCCGGTTTATGTGGCGGCCGGACGTAATTGAAGAAACGCTACATTGAATATATGGAGTTTGATCAGCAATTTGTAGAGACGATCGTGAAGGCTTTGGTTAATAAGCCCGAAGAAGTTACCAGCGACCGCAAGATCGATGAACAGGGCATTTTGATTACCGTTCACACCGCGCCAGAAGACACCGGTTACGTAATTGGCAAGAGCGGCAAAACGGCTATTGCCATTCGTACGCTTCTAGCTACCCTTGGAGCTAAGGGCAACCAGCGCATCAGTTTCCGGATTGATGCCCCAGACAACGGCAAGCGCCGTGAGGGAGCTCCAGCGCCAATGGCTGAGCAGCCAATGGATGATACGGCGGTCGATAGTTTGACGTTCTAAAGTAATTAGTAGAAATGAAGCCTCGGCCAAAAGCCGAGGTTTTGTTTTTCTCTTACCAGAAAACCCGCAGCGGAGACGGCGTCGTGAGGACTCAGTTAGCC